>JAMPXO010000197.1 GCA_023701125.1 Vicinamibacteria bacterium
CGCACGATCGGGGTGGCCAGGATCGGCCGCGCGCCGCGCTCGGGGTTGGGCTTCCCCGTCGGTGTCCGCAAGCGGACACCGGGTTCCCGCAGCGGGCAGCGTGGCGAACGGTGCCGCGCGTGCAACTCCCTGAACCACAACACGATCGCCATCGGCCGGCGGCGGCACGGGTGTTGTAGGGGGAGTGGGCATGCTGGAGTCGATCGCCGCGGACCTGCGCCACGCCGTGCGCTCGCTGACGCGCCGCCCGGGCTACACGCTCGCCGTACTGGCGAGCCTGGCCTTCGGGTTGGGCGCCGTGACCGCCACGTTCTCGTTCGTCAACGCGATGGTGCTGCGGCCCGACATCGTCGGCCCCCGCACCGAGCGCCTCCGGCTCGTCTACGCGACACATCCGACGCTGCCCCACGACCCCGAGGACAGCGAGGTCTCGGCCCCCGACCTCGAGGAGCTGCGCCAGGTCGAGGCGTTCGAGGGCGTGGCCGGGCTGGTCGAACGCAACTTCGTGCTCTCGACCGAGGACCAGACCGACCGCGTGCTGGGCGCCTCGGTCAGCCCGGGGCTGTTCACGCTGCTCGGCATCGCTCCCGCACAGGGTCGCGACTTCCGGGCCGACGAGGCCGCGACGTTCGGCTTCGAGCCGGTCGTGATCCTGTCCCACGCGCTGTGGGAGCGGCGTTTCGGTGCCGACCCCGGGCTCGTCGGCCGCGCCATCCGGGTCAACG
The DNA here is from genome assembly GCA_023701125.1 of Vicinamibacteria bacterium. Classification (GTDB taxonomy): domain Bacteria; phylum Acidobacteriota; class Vicinamibacteria; order Fen-336; family Fen-336; genus WYBL01. The sequence goes on from JAMPXO010000197.1 coordinate 726, forward strand.
GCCGCGAGCTGGTGGTGGTCGGCATCCTGCCGCGCGGCTTCCGCTTCCCCGAGCGCCAGGACCTGTACGTGCCGTGGCGCGCCGCGGACGCGCGCCGCGACCAGCGCTTCCTGTCGGCCTTCGCGCTGCTGCGCGAGGGGCGCACCGACGCCGAGGCCGGCGCTCAGCTCGCCGCCCTCGGCGAGCGGCTCGCGCGCGAATTCCCCGACTCCCACCGCCAGTGGGCGTTCGGCAGCCTCGCGGTGCGCGAGCTGCTGGTCGGCGGCGACGCGCGGCTGATGACGCTGCTGCTGCTCGGCGCGGCCGCGTTCGTGCTCGCCATCGTCTGCGCCAACGTCGCCAACCTGCAGCTCGCCCGCGGCGCGGGCCGCGAGCGCGAGCTGGCCGTGCGCGCCGCGGTCGGCGCGGGCCGCGGCCGGCTGGTGCGGCAGATGCTGGCCGAGGCGCTGGTGCTGTCGGTCGCCGGCGGCGTGCTCGGCGTGCTGGTCGCCCAGGCTGCGCTCGCCTCGTGGGCCGCGGCCGTGCCGGAGGAGATGCCGTCGTGGCTACACCTCGGCCTCGACCTGCGGGTGTTGGCGTTCGCGTTCGGCGCGGCGCTCGTCTCCGGGCTCGGCTTCGGCCTGGCCCCCGCGCTGCGCGCCTCGCGGCTCGACCTCGTCGAGTCACTGAAGGCTGGGGCCCGCGAGAGCGGCAGCCGCGGGGAGTCGCTGTTCCAGCGCGGCCTGGTCGCCGGCCAGGTCGCGTTCGGCGTCGCGCTGGTCGCCGGCGCCACCTTGCTGACCCAGAGCCTGACCCGGCTGCAGACCGCCGACCCGGGCTTCGACGAGCAGAAGCTGCTGTCGCTCCGCACCTACCTCTCGGGCGACGCGTACGACGCGCCCGCCGCCCGCGCGGCGTTCTTCCGTCGCGCCGCGCAGGCGGTGGCCGCGGTGCCGGGGGTCGAGGCCGCGGCCTTCACCGGCGCGATTCCCGCCGACGACGGCGGCAGCTCGGGCCGGCTGCTGCCCGACGGCGGCGAAGCCCCGCGCGACGAACTCGGCGTGCAAGTCGTGCCGGCGCAGCCGGGCCTGTTCCGCACGCTGGGCACGGCACCGGTCGCCGGCCGCGACCTCGAGCCGAGAGACGACGAGCCGGGCGCGCGCGCGGTCGCGCTGGTCAACCCCGCGCTCGCCAGGCGGCTGTTCCCGCAGGGCATCGACGGCCGCCGCCTCGGCCTCGTGTCCGAGGGCGAGGTGCGCTGGCTGGACGTGGTCGGCGTCGCCCCCGAGATCCAGTACGAGGAGTTCGGCGAGGAGACCGATCAGTCCTCGCTCGTCGTCTACGTGCCCTACGCGCGGATGGGCTGGCGCAGCATGGCGCTGCTGGTCCGCTCCGCCGACCCCGGCGCGGTCGCCGACGGCGTGCGGGCGGCGCTCGCCCGCGAGGAGAGCGGCCTCGCCGCCTACCAGGTGATGACGATGCGCGAGCGGCGCGCGCTCACCACCTGGGAGCAGCGCTTCGTCGCCGACACCATGCGCGATTTCTCGCTGGCCGCCCTGCTGCTGGCCGCCCTCGGCGCATACGGCGTGATGGCCTACGCGGTCAGCCGCCGGACCCGCGAGATCGGCGTGCGGCTGGCGCTGGGCGCGCGCCCCGTGGACGTGCTGCTGCGGATCAGCGGCGAGTGCGTCACGCTGGCGGCGACCGGCGCTGCGGTCGGCCTGCTGCTGGCGGCGGGCGTCGGCCGCGCGCTCGCGGGCACGCTGTACCAGGTCAGCGCTGCGGACCCCGTCACCTACGTCGGCGCCGCGCTGGCGCTGGTGGCTGCGGTCGCGCTGGCCGGCCTCGGTCCCGCCCGTCGCGCTGCGGCCACCGACCCGATGGCGGCGCTGCGCAGCGAATAAGACCCGCTACGGTCGCAACGGCCCGGGGCAGTATCCTTGGCGGATCTACAGGGCAGGGGCAGGAGTGGCTTCCATGAAGAATGTGCGGGTGCGGGCTGTGTTCGGGTGGGTGCTCGCGGTGGCGTGCGCCTCCATGCCCTTGGGCGGCGCAGAGGCCAACGGGCGACTGGCGGTGACCGTCAAGGACACCTTCGGCGTGATCCCGGGGGCGGCGGTCCGGGTCGCGGCGAAGGGTGGTGCGGCCGCCGTCGCCCGCGGCACGACCGACGACAAGGGCCTGCTCGAGCTGCCGGCGCTGGCGGCCGGCGAGTACGTCGTGCGGGCGAGCCTGCCGGGCTTCGCGGACGTCGAGCAGGCGGTGACGCTGGCCGCGGGAGAAGACAAGGCCGTCCAGCTCACCCTGCGCCAGGCCCAGTTCAGCGACACGGTGACCGTGACCACGGCCAACCGCCGCGAGCAGCTCCTGCTCGAGGTCGCCGAGCCCACGACCGTGATCGACCAGGCCCAGATCCAGGACACGGGCGCGCGCTCGGCCAAGGACCTGCTGGTCGAGCAGGCCGGCGCGGGCGTGCAGGTCAACGCCGGCGGCGGCCAGGGCCACGTCTCGATCAACGGCATCCCCAACAGCGGGGTGCTGGTGCTGGTCGACGGCCGCCGCTTCCTGGGCCGCGACGCCAACGGCAACTTCAACCTGGAGGAGCTGGCCACCTCGTCGATGGAGCGGGTCGAGATCGTCAAGGGCCCGGGCTCGGCGCTGTACGGGGCCGACGCGCTCGGCGGCGTCGTCAACTTCATCACCCGCAAGGCCAAGGACCCGGGCTTCGAGAACGACCTGTCGCTGCTCGGCGGCTCCTACGGCGACTTCCGCGTCAACGACGCGGCGACCTGGCGCGGCAGCAAGGGCGCCATCACGGCCTACGGGAGCTGGCGCACCTACGACGGCTTCGACCTCGACGAGAAGAACCCGCAGACGATCGGCCAGCCCGCCAGCGAGTTCGCGAACGTGGGCCTGTCGGCCGACTACCGCTTCTCGAGCAAGGTGATCGGCCGACTGTTCGCCGACTACAACGACCGCAACATCGACCCGTACTACTTCTCGGGCGCGACCCAGCTCGCCAGCACCGTCTACAACAGCATCCGCGACCTGACCCGCATCACGCTGTCGCCGGAGCTCGAGATTCTGGCCGGGCCGAAGACCACCTTCAACGTCTCCTACAACTACGGCAAGTACCTGCGCGACGAGACCCAGGTCTTCGTCGTCAGCGGCCGGGTCGCGCCGCAGCCCGACTGGCGGGAGTGGAACAACGAGCTGAAGCTCACCGCCCGCCATGCCTTCTCCTTCGCCGGCCAGGACCACCCGCTGCAGGCCGGCTACGAGAACCGCAAGGAGAAGCTGACCCGCGGCTCGCTCAACGTGTCGAACCCGGAGCGACAGATCCACGTCGCCTGGCTGCAGCAGGAGGTGGGGCTCGGCTCCCGCGTCCGGCTCACCGCCGGCTTCCGCTACGACGACTACGACGACTTCGGCAGCCGCTGGAGCCCCAAGGCCAGCGCGGTCGTCACCGTGGCCGAGGGCCATCGCCTGCGCGGCACGTTCGGCGAGGGCTTCCGCGCGCCGTACTTCGGCGAGCTGTACCTCAGCACGCCGCCCTCGTTCGTCGGCAATCCGAACCTGGAGCCGGTCGACACCCGCGGCTACACGGTCGGCTACGCGTACTCGGGGCCGCGCGCCTACGCCTCGCTGGACTGGTTCGACACCGAGCTGACCAACAACATCGTCTTCGACCTGCGCCGCCTGCCGTTCACCTACACGAACCTCGGCACCTACAACTCCAAGGGCGTCAACGCGGCGGCCGGCGTCAACCTGCCGCTGGGCTTCGCGCCGTCCTTCGACTACACCTACAACCAGCGCGAGAACGCGGCAGGCGTGGAGATCGGCGGCTACCCGAAGCACGCCGTCGCCGCCAAGCTGTTGTGGCAGCACCCGGGGCTCGGCCTGCGCGCCAACGTGCGGGCGGAGTTCAACGGCGAGGTGCCGCCGGGGCCGACCGACACCTCGACCCAGCCCGCCTACGACGTGTACTACGCGCAGGTGAGCAAGAGCTTCGCGCGGCGCGGGGCGTACGGGTTCAACGTCTGGGCCCAGGTCAGCAACCTGTTCGACGAGCGCGACATCTACCGCCAGGACCTGAACGGCAACCCGCTGGTGGCACAGACGGTGCAGGTCTGGATTCCCCCGCGCACGTTCCAGGCGGGGGTCACGATCGACATGGACTGGACGAAGTAGCCCGGGGCGATCCGGGGAGGAGACGACAACGTGAAGTTCGCCGGGACGCTCTCCCTGGCCGTCGGGCTGACGGTCGCGCTGGGGGGAGCCGCTCTCCCTGCTGACGCCGCGGAAGGCACCGTCCGCCACCAGTTGAAGCTGACGCTCGACCCGTCTTCCGGCCGCATTGCGGTCGAGGACGAGCTGACGTTGCCCGCGGGCAAGGCCGCCGAGTTCCTGCTCAACGCGAGCCTCGTGATCGCACGTTCGACGCCCGAGCTGGAGGAGATCCCGGTCGGCGACGTCGCGTTCTTCTCGATCAACGCCGACCTGCCGCGGCAGGCGAAGCTCAAGCGCTACCGGGCGAAGACGCCGCCCGCCGACGGCCGCGTCTCGCTCGCCTACGCCGGCGCGTTCGACTTCGGCCTCTCCGACCAGAAGGAGGAGTACACCCGCGGCTTCCGCGAGACGGCCGGTGTCGTCTCGAAGCAGGGCGTGTACCTCGCGGGCAGCGGCTTCTGGTACCCGTACTTCGGCCCCGAGCTGCTGGAGTTCACGCTCGAGGTGAAGCAGCCCGAGAGCTGGCATGCCGTGAGCCAGGGCAATGGGACGTCGCGCGACGCGCAGGGTCTCGCGCGCTGGGACTCGCACGGGGCGATGGACGAGATCTACGTCGTCGGCGGGCCGCTGGTCGTCTACCGGGAGCAGGCCGGCAACGTGGAGGCGCTCGCCTACCTGCGCGAGAAGGACGACGCGC
>JAMPXO010000071.1 GCA_023701125.1 Vicinamibacteria bacterium
CGAACACGTCCGCGGCGCCGTAGATCGCGGAGTGGGAGAGGAGCCGCGCGAGCGACGCGCGCAGCGCCAGGGCTCAGCGCCTCCCCTGGTCCGAGGTGAAGTAGGCGATCACGCGGTCGAGGATCTCGTCGAGGTGGACCTGCGGCTCGTAGCCGATCAGCGCGCGGATCCGCGCCAGGTCGGGCACCCGCCGCGGCATGTCCTCGAAGCCCGCCTCGTAGGCCTCGTCGTAGGGGATCAGCACGATCTCGCTCTTCGAGCCGGTGCGGGCCTTGACCCGTCGCGCCAGCTCGAGCATCGACACCTCTTCGCGGTCGTTGCCGATGTTGAACACCCGGCCCACCGCCTGCGGGTGGTCGACCAGGCCGATCAGCGCGCCGACCACGTCGCCGACGAAGGTGAAGCAGCGGCTCTGGGTGCCGTCGCCGAAGACCGTGATCGGGTGGCCGAGCAGCGCCTGCTTGACGAAGTTCGGGATCACCATCCCGTAGCGCCCCGTCTGTCGCGGGCCGACGGTGTTGAACAGCCGCGCGATCACCACCGGCAGGTGCTTCTCCTTGTGGTAGGCGAGGGCCAGGAACTCGTCGATCGCCTTGGAGCAGGCGTAGCTCCAGCGGCCCTTCGAGGTGGCGCCCATCACCAGGTCGGCGTCTTCGCCGAACGGCACGTTGAGGCTCTTGCCGTAGACCTCCGAGGTGGAGGCGATCAGCACCTTCTTCTTCTTCTTGTTGGCGAGCTTGAGCACCGTCTCGGTGCCGTGCACGTTGGTCTCGATGGTGTTGACCGGGCTCTCCACGATCAGCTTGACGCCGACCGCCGCCGCCAGGTGGAAGACCACGTCCGCGCGGTCGATCAGCTCGGCCATCACCGGCTCGTGCATCACGGTGTCGATCACGTAGCGGAACCGCGGGTGCGACTTCATCGGGTCGAGGTTGTCGATCGAGCCGGTGGACAGGTCGTCGAGGACGAACACCTCGTCGCCGCGCTCGAGCAGTGCCTCCGCCAGGTGACTGCCGACGAACCCGGCCCCGCCCGTGATCAGCGCCTTCATGCCTTCGTTCTCCCCTCTTGCGTCTCGCGTTCTCGCGCGCTGCCGAGCACGACCTCGGCGGCCCGCGTCGCACCCATCCCGTCCACCAGCCGCCGTCCGTTGCGGCTCATCTCCGCCCGCGCCGCGCCGTCGTGCAGCAGTGCCTGTACCGCCGCGAACAGTGCTTCGTCAGTCACGTCGGGCCCGAGCCCGAGGAAACGCAGCGTGCCGTGGCGGGCGAAGGCCCGCATCCGCTGCTCCTCGCGTGCATTCTGCCCCAGGACCACCGCCGGCGTGCCGAGCGCCGCCAGCTCGTAGACCGTCATCCCGCCCGAGCAGACGACCAGGTCCGCGTCCTGCATCAGGTCGGCGATGTGGCCGCCGGCGCCCGAGATCAGCGGCACCCGGTGGCCCAGTTGCGGCGCCAGCGCCTCGAACTCGCGCTTCCACGGGAAGGCCGGACCGGCGACGGCCACCAGCTCGACCTCGGCCGGCAACGCGTCGAGGGCGCGGGCGGCCTTGACCGTCAGTCCCTGCGGATCGGCGCCGCCGAAGGTCAACAGCACCCGTCGCGGGCGCAGGCGCAGCTCCTTGTCCGGCGCGCCGCGGAAGTGCTCGCGCAGGATCGCGTAGCCGGGGCCGCCGTAGAAGCCCTCGGGCGTCTCCCGCTCGTCGTTCATCACCGAGACCACGACCTGGGCGTACTGCTCGGGGCGGTCGACGTCGTCGGGGGTGTCGACCAGGTTCACGGTCGCGGCCCCGATGTGGGCCAGCGCCTCGAGCCACGGCGCCTCGATCCGCGGAAGGTCGTTGACGATCACGTCGGGGGCGAAGTCGCGGACCCGGCCCAGCGCGTCCTCGAGGCCGCCGTCGCCGAGCACGGACACGGCGTAGCCGTGGCTGGCGACGACCTTCAACCCCTCGGGCGGGTCCGAGCGCATCAGGAAGCCGAGTTCGGCGCGAGAGTTCTCGCGCAGCGCGTCGGCGATCGCCAGCGAGCGGAACACGTGGCCGAGCCCGATCTCCGCGCCGCCGTCGACGCGGAACAGCACCCGCGGCTGGCCCAGCAGCCGCTCCGCCATCCAGAAGTCGTGCAGGTCGTAGACCGTGAAGCCGGCCCGCTTGTCGAGCACGACGAAGCCGACCCGCTCGCCGAAACGCGACGCGAGGTCGACGCTCGCCCGGCGCAGCGCCATCACGGCGCCGTTCTCGCGATACAGCGGCGGCTGGTCCTCGCGACGACCCTCGCGCGCGAACGCGGGCACCAGCAGGCCACCCTGCTGGTGCCAGTTGAGGGTGCGGTCCTCGGTCACCGAGATCACCGCGTCGAGGTCCGAGGCCAGCAGCCGGGTCACCGCGGCGTCGATCGCCGCGGCGTCGCGGAACGGCGTCGTCGCCTGCAGCACGACCACCACGTCGCAGCGCTCGCCCTGGGCCTCCAGCTCGTGGACCGCGTGCACGATCACCGGCTTCAGGCTGGGCAGGTCGGCGGCCAGCTCGGACGGGCGCAGGAACGGCACGTCGGCGCCGCACTCGCGCGCGACCTCGGCCACCCGCGGGTCGTCGGTGGAGACCACGACCCGGTGCACGGACGCCGCGGCCCGCGCGGCGTCCAGCGTGTGGGCCAGCAGCGGCCGGTCGCCGAGGCGCTTGAGGTTCAGGTACGGCACGCGGTCGGAGCCGCCGCGGGCCGGGACGAGGGCGACGACCCGGGTCACACCATCGACCACGTGAGCGTCGTGTCCTCGGCGATGTCCACGCGCGCCACCCGGCCGACCACGAGGTCCATGTGCTTGGGGCTGATGCCGGTGCCGGGCCGCTTGTAGGTCAGCATCGCGGGCTCGATCACCGTGCCCTTCGCGATCGCCACCTTGGAGGTCACGCTGCGGCGGGCGAAACGGAACGCGTCGCGTTCCAGCGGCTCGACCCCCTTCGTCGCGCTGCCCATCGCCTTTTCGATCGTGCGGATGCCGGCCATCAGCGCCTGGAGTTCCGGCGGGTCGACCGAGAGGTGGTGGTCGGGCGAGCCGGGCAGCTTCTTGTCGACCGTGTAGTGCTTCTCGATCATGCAGGCGCCCAGCGCCACGGCGGCCTGCGGCACCGCGATCCCCAGCGAGTGGTCGGAGAGGCCTACCGGCACGCCGGGGAAGGCCGCCATCAGGTGCTGCATCGCGCGCAGGTTGATGCCCTCGGGCGGGCACGGGTACTTGAGCGTGCAGTGCAGCAGCACGACCTGGTCGTTGCCGGCGCGGCGGCAAACCTCGAGTCCCTCCTCGACCTCCGCCAGCGTCGCCGTGCCGGTCGACAGGATCATCGGCTTGCCGAGCCGCGCGCAGCGCTCGATCAGGCCGTGGCAGGTCAGGTCGGCCGAGGCGATCTTGAACGCCGGCACGTCGAGCGAGGCCAGGAAGTCGACGGCCTCGTCGTCGAACGGGGTCGAGAAGGCGACGATGCCGACCTGCTTCGCGTGCGCCATCAGGCCGCGGAACTCGGCGTCCGAGAGCTTGTCGAGCTTGGCGAAGGTGTCCCACTGGGTGCCGTTCGGGTCCTGCGGTTCGACCCAGTAGCGCGGCGCCACCCGGGTCGAGATCTTGCCCGCGGTGTAGCTCTGGAACTTGATCGCGTCGGCGCCGGCGCCCTTCGCCTCGTCGATCAGCCGCCGCCCGAGCGCGGGGTCGCAGTTGTGGTTGACGCCGGCCTCGGCGATCACGTAGGCGGGCGCGCCGATGCCGACGGTGCGGCCCGCGATCTCGAACTGGCTGCGCATCTAGTTCCTCGTGGCCGCCGCGACGCCGGCATCGAGAGCGACCGAGCGCAGGTTGGCGGCCTTGTGTTGCAGGTGGGCGTTGATCGCAACCAGCGCGGGCTCCGCGTCGAGCAGCGCGATCGCCTCGCGAGTCGAGGGCAGCCGGTCGAGCGGTGCCAGCCTCGCGAACAGCGCCTGCATCAGGCGCACGTCGTCTTCTTCGTCGACCGTCAGCCGGTAGGCGGGCCGGTACAGCTCCGGCGGCAGCTCCGCGGTGGCGATCCGGAACTCTTCCGGGTGCTCCTTGATGTAGAGCGTCACCAGCTCCGAGCGGTGGCGGCTGTCGCCCTGCTGCCAGCTCCGCTCGAGCGCCGCGACCGAGATCACCTCGCTGAGGATGCCCATCAGCAGCGCGTCGCCGGGCACGTAGGTGTAGTCGGCGCCCGCCTCGACGTGCAGCGCGACCAGCCGCTCCAGGGTCTCGACGCAGGTCAGCGGGTTGTCGCCGGTGATCCGCACGACGTGCGCCGCCCCGACCGCGTGGGCGCAGTCGACGTGGCGCTTCAGCACGTCGTCCTCGTCGCCCGCGAAGGCCGTCCACCCGCAGTCGCGGGCCAGCGCCAGCAGCGGCTCGTTCTCGGGCCTGGTCGAGGTCGCGAAGGCGAAGCCGGCGAGGCCGCGGGCGGCCGCGATCCGCCGCAGCAGCACCTCCAGCAGCGGCCGGCCGGCGAGGTCGGCCAGCGCCTTGCCCGGCCGCCGCGTGGAGCCCATCCGCGCGGTGACCAGCGCCCACACGCCGCTCACTCGAGCAGGTCCTCGCGCAACACCTCGTCGGCCTGGATCGGCCGCGCCGCGCGTCGCCCGATCAGCCGGTCGCGCTCGCGCGGGGCCAGTCCTGGCTCGAACTTGGGGTCGGTGCGCTTGTAGGCCAGCATCGACTCCGTCAGCGCCTCGCCGCGCGCGATCAGCCGCGCCGCGACGATCTGCCGCGCCATCATCCGGTGGTAGCGCTGCGCCCCTTCGCTCTCGCCCGGGGCCCCGTCGCCGCGCGCGCGCTCGGCCTGGCGCAGCAGCTCCACCATGCGGTAGAAGTCGCCGGGGTCGAGCGAGCTCTGGTAGTCGAAGCCCTTCAGGCTGCGGTCGAGCGTGAAGTGCTTCTCGACCAGGTCGGCGCCCCAGGCGACGGCCAGCGCGGGCGCCACCAGCGCGAACGCGGAACCGCCGTCGGTGTGGTCGAGGAAGCCGATCGGCACCCGGAAGCGCTCCTTCGCGGCCTGTAGCTCGCGATAGCGGATCTCCTCGATCGGGGTCGGGAAGGTCTGGAAGCCGTGCAGGATGCCGTAGGGCACCGAGCCGACCAGCGCCAGCGCCTCGCGCAGCGCGTCTTCCGGCACGCCGCCGGTCGCGAACCACACCGGCCGGCCCACCGCGCACACGGCGCGAATGAAGTCCGGGTTCTCCATGTCGGTGGTGTGGAGCTTGAATGCGTGGGCACCCTCGGCGGTCGCCAGTTGCAGCGACGGCTCGTCGAAGCACTCGGCGAACAGGGTCAGGCCCGAGGCCTTGGCCTCGCGCAGCACCTGCGTCCACTCCTTCTCCGTGAGCTCGATCTGGTCGAAGTCGCGGCGTCCGGGGTGGCGGGCGATCACCAGTCGGTCGGCGCGGAAGAGCTGGAACTTGATGCCGTCGGCGCCCATCTTGAAGGCCGCCTCGAGCATCTTCAGGGCCTGGCCCGCGTCGCCGCCGTGGGCGGACGCCACCTCGGCCAGCACGAAGCAGGGCTGTCCTTCGCCGATTTCCCGGTTCCCGACGCGAATCGTGGCCTGGCGCATGGCGCCTCGAATGCTATAGCACCCACCCGCTCGCCGCGTAAGTCCGAGGGTGCGCGGGCCCGGCGGCAGGTTCATCCCGGCGGCGGAACCCGATCTGCCCGGGCTGTCCCGGTAATCAACTCCAGGATGCGGCGGCCGGCCTGGCCGTCGGCGCCGCAGGCGACGTTGTCGACGTAGCGGGCGCGGGCTGCGGCCAGCGCCTCGCGGGTGGCAGCGTCGAACAGCGCGCGGTCCAGTGCCGGGGCCGGGTCCTGGCCAGGCGCCACGCCGACCGCCACGCCTTCTTCGACCAGTTCCCGCAGGTGGGTCGGGTGCCGCAGCACGACCACGGGCAAACCCAGCACCAGCGCCTCGACGGCCGACAGCGACTCGACCGTCACCAGCACGTCGGCCGCCGCCATCAGCATCACGAGGTCGGTGTCGGGCGGGCACAGCGTCGTGCGCGAGAGGCCGGCCAGGTCGCCCTGGTAGGGGGCCGCCGACTCGGCCGGGTGCGGCTTGACCCGGCCGCGCAGCCGCGGGTCGGCCTCGATCGCACGGGCCAGCGCGAGAAAGTCGGTGCCCAGCGCAGGGTGGGTCTCGCGGATGCCGCGGTAGCGACTGGCCACCAGCACCAGCTTCTCTTCGGCGGCCACGCCCAGCCGCGCCCGCAGCGCGTCGCGATCGCGGTCGCGCGCCTGCGCCACGAGCGCGTCGAAGCGCGGGCTGCCGGTGATCACCAGCGACTCCGGCGGGTAGCTTCCGGCTTCGACCAGGAAGCGCTGGGCGGAGGCGCCGAAGATCGCGGTGCGGTCGGGCCGCGGCGAATCCACCTCGTCCGCCCGGTGCAGGTAGGAGTAGTAGTGCGGGTACAGCAGGCCGTGCTGCATCGCGACGCTCGGCACCCCGGCGGCGCGGGCCGCGGCCACGGCGACCCGGCCCCAGCCCGAGGACTCGGCGTAGGCGACCAGCACGTCGGGGGCGAGCGCGCGCAGCGCCGCTTTCGTCTCCTCGTAGCTGCGCACCGCCCACGGCAACTGCTCGAGGAATGCGGAAGCGACGTCGGCGGCGCACAGGTCGCCGAAGCGGACGCCGGCGTGGGTCAGCGCATCGGCCAGGCCCGGCGCGTCGCGCAACGCCCGCCACGCCCGCCACACGTCGCGCACGGCGGGCCGGGTCGCGCGCAGCACGCGGGTCGTGGTGAAGGCGTTCATGTGCACGTACGAGCCGCCGGGCGCGGGTCCGATCCAGTCGACCAGTCGCTCGCGCAGGCCGCGGCGGCGGAACGCGGCCCGCGGCCCGACCGCTACCACCGCCGCGTCCCAGCCAGGCTCCGCCGCGAGGTCGGGGATCAGGCGGTCGAAGTAGTGCTCGTAGGTCTCGCTGCCGCCGTCGTCGCGGCGGCGGGTCCGCCAGAACGCGGCGTGCGAGAGGAACAGCGCGCGTCGGGCGGCTCGCGCGGTGGGCACGGCTGCGGGCCCGAGCGCGCGCTTGGCGACGGTGGCCCACAGCTTCAGGGCCTGCAGCCGCGCGCGCCACACGACGCGGGCCGCGGAGTCCGCCCGCACCCGGCGCGGCGCTTCGCTGAAGACGCCCTTCGCGATCGCCGTGCGCCCGAGCAGCACGTGGTCCTCGGCGGGCAGCCCCACCGCGACCACCTCGTCGGGCCGGGTCGCCGCGAGCAGGCGACTGAAGGCCTCGATCCGCCGCACCCGGCGCGGGATGCCGGTCGCGTGGAACAGGTGCAGCTCGAACAGCCACCACAGGTCGAGCCCGTCGTGGCGCAGCAGGCCTCGCAGCGGCTGGCCGTCGCGCAGCGGCGCCTGGCCGAAGTCCTTGGTCCAGGCGATCGCCGTGTCCTCGACCGCCTCGGCGCCCGCCGCCCCGATCGCCTCCGCCAGCGTCTCGGTGGCGATCCCCGCCGCGCGCGCGACCTGGGCGGCGGCTTCGTCCCAGGCGACCACCCGGTCGCCCGCGGCCCGCTGCCGCAGCAGGGCGGCGCGGTCGTCGCCGCGGAACAACAGGAGACGCACCATGGCCGCCCCGAGTCTAAGTCACGGCCCGCGACCGGCGTAGCATCGGCCGCATGCGCTTGCGGGTGGGCACCAGCGGCTTCGCGTACAAGGAGTGGAAGGGCAGCTTCTACCCGAAGGAGCTGAAGGACGCGGGCTTCCTGTCCTTCTACGCCGCGCGCTTCGACACCGTCGAGATCAACAACACGTTCTACCGGATGCCGAAGCCCGAGCTGCTGGCGGGCTGGGCGTCGCAGGTGGGGGATGACTTCGCCTTCGTGTTGAAGGCGCCGCAGAAGATCACCCACATCCGGCGCTTGAAGCCGGAGTGCGGCCCCGACCTGCTGTTCTTCACGGAAACCGCGCGCACGCTGGGGCCGCGGCTGGGGCCGATCCTGGTCCAGACCCCGCCCAACCTGAAGCTGGACCTCGAGCGCTTCGACGGCTTCCTGGCGCTGTTGCCGAACGACCTGCGTTTCGCGTTCGAGTTCCGCAACCCGACCTGGTTCGACGAAGCGGTCCATGCGCGGTTGCGCGCGGGCGGCCACGTGCTGGTCGCGTCCGACACCGACGAGAGCGGCGACGAAGGCGCCCCGCTGGTGGCCACTGCGCCGTGGGCCTACCTCCGGCTGCGCCGCGCCGGTTACGACGACGACGCGTTGCGCGGCTGGCACGAACGCCTGCGCGCGCTGGGCGCCCTCGAGGCGTGGGTCTTCTTCAAGCACGAAGACGCCGGCACCGGCCCTCAGCTCGCCCGCCGCTTCCTGGAACTCCGCTAGACGAGAACTATCCCGCGGCGCGCTGCGGCGCGTCGTCCGCGTCCACAGCCGCGCTTGCAGCCGCGGGCGCCGCCGCTGCCGCCTTGGCCGCCAGGCTGGCCTTGAGCGCCTCCATCAGGTCGACGATCTGGGCCCGCGGCGGCTCCGGCGCCATCGCCACCTCCTGGCCGTCCACCTTGCGCTGGATCGCCTCCTGCATGCGCTTGCGCACGTCGTCCTCGTAGGCCTCGGGGCGGAAGCTGTCGGCGGCGATCTGGTTGACGAGCTGGACCGCGAGCGCCAGCTCGCTGTCCTTGACCTCGCTCTCGCCGGTCGGGATCTCGTCCATCCCGCGCACCTCGTCGGCGTACAACAGTTGCTGCATGACGAGGCCGCGGCCCTTCGGCCGCAGCAGCACCAGGTACTGCTTGCCGCGGGCCGCCCAGCGCGCCAGCGCGCAGCGCCCGGTCTGCTCCATCGCCGCCGCCAGCAGCCGGTACGCGCGGTCGGCGCCCTTGTCAGGGCCGAGGTAGTAGGCGCCGTCGAAGTACAGCGCGTCGACCGCGGAGGCCGGCACGAACTCGGCGATCTCGATCAGCTTGTTGGCCTCCTGCTGCATGGCCTTGATCTCGTCGTCCGTGAACGTGACGTACTGCTCCTTGGCAAACTCGTAGCCCTTGACCATGTCGGCGCGCGGCACGATCTCGTTGTTGTCGCGCGGGCACACGTACTGCTGCTTGAGCCGGCTCTTGCACTTGCCGTGGAGCAGGTTGAACGAGACCGCGGCCTTCGACTCGGAGGCCGAGTAGAGGTTGACGGGGATCGAGACCATCCCGAAGGAGATGGTCCCGGACGCCAGGGGTCGGGGGGGCATGACCCGATTATGGCCGCCCCCGTCAAGCCCGCGGAGCGAAACCTCCCGCCACCAGCAGCCGGGCCGCCGCGGCGTGGACCTCCTCGGCGGAGACCAGCTCGAGGCACTCGGGCAGCGCGGCTTGCGCGCACTCGGCGGGCGGCTTGCGGATCAGGTTGCACGGCGCGCACCACAGGTCGGGTCGCATCACCACGTGGCGGGCGGCCTCCGCGGGGTCGAAGTCGGCGCCCGAGAAGTAGCGGCCGGGGTCGGACGGGCCGAACACGCTCACGGTGGGGGTGCCGACCAGGCAGGCGAGGTGCATGGTGCCGGTGTCGGGTGACAGGTAGAGGTCGAGCTGCTCGATCACCGCCAGCGTCTCGCGCACCGACAGCCGGCCGGCGAGATCGGTCGGCCGCTCGGGCAGCCGCGCCGCGACGTCGGCGGCCAGCGCCGCGTCGGCGCCGCTGCCGGTGATCAGCACCCGGGCCCCGAACTCGTGCTGCAGCCGCGCGGCCACCGCCGCCCAACGCGCGGCCGGCCATTGCTTGACGAGGCGGCCGCCGGCGGGGTGGACGCCGATCCGCGGCACGCCCTCGGGCAAGCCGAGCCGGGCCAGCAGCTCCGCCGCCGCAGTGCGTTCCGGCGCGGTCAACGGATCGGCCAGCCGCCCGCGCGGCTGCGGACCCAGCGCGACGGCGAGGGCGAGCCGGTTCTGCTCGACCCAGCTCACGTCCTCGTCGAGCGGGACCACGTGGCTCAGCATCCAGGCGCCGCCGGTGTTGGCGTAGCCGACCCGGGCCCGGGCCCCGGTCAGTCGCATCAGCAGCGCGGCGCGGATGTCGCCCTGCAGGTCGATCGCCAGGTCGAGGCCCGCCCGGCGCAGGCCCAGCGCTTGCCCGGCCAGTGCCGCGAAGCTGTCGGCGCCCTCGCTGCGGCGGCCGACCCACGGCGCGCTCCACACGATCACCTCGTCGACGGGCGCGCTGCGCGCGACGTCTTCGCTCCAGCGCCCGACCGCGAGCCGGATTCGCGCCGCCGGCAGCGCGCGCCGCAGGTCGGCCAGCATCGGCAGGCTCATCACCACGTCGCCGATGCGATCGAGTCGCAGCACCAGCACCTCGCGCACGTCCTCCGCGCGCAGCGACTCGCCCGTCGGCCCGCGACCCAGGGCGCGGCCGAGCGCCGCCAGGCCGCGGCCGGGCAGGTCGAGAGCGCCGACCAGCAGCCGCTCGAGCGGGTCGTGGATGCGGTTGTCAGTGCCGCGGACGTTGGTCCAGCGCTTGCGCGCGGGCATAACACTCCTCGAAGGCCAGGGCGGCCGCGTCCCAGGTCAATTGTGTGCGCGCCCGGCAGCGCGCCTCCTCGGCCAGCCGCGCGCGCAGCGGGGCGTCCTGCGCCAGCCGCGCGATCGCCGCGGCCAGAGCCGTGCCGTCACCCGGCGGCACCAGCAGGCCGTTGACGCCATCCTCGACGACGTCGGGGATGCCGGCCACCCGCGAGGCGACCACGGCGGCGCCGGCCGCCAGCGCCTCCAGCAGCGCGTTGGGCAGGCCGTCGACGTTGCCCGCGCTGTCGATCACCGACGGCACCGCGACCACGTCGGCGACCGCCAGTGCGGCGGCGATCTGCTCACGCCTCAACGCGCCCGTGAACTGGACGCGGGCGCCGGCTGCGCGGGCCTGGGCCTCGAGCGCCTCGCGCAGGCTGCCGTCACCCGCGATCACGAACGCGCAGCGACGGTCGGCGCGGGCCGCCGCCTCGATCAGGAAGCGCAGGCCCTTCTTCTCGACCAGCCGGCCGAAGGCGAACACCAGCAACTCGCCGTCGGCGACGCCCAGCGACTGCCGCAGCCCGGGATCCACCGCGCGCGGCGCGAACAGGCCGGCGTCGACGCCGTAGGGCACGGTCCGCGTGCGCTCGGCAGGCGAGCCGAGCGCCACCGCGCGGCGGTGCAGATCGCCGGAGCAGGCGGTGACCGCGCCGGCGCGGTGGAACGCGCGGCCGGCGAGGTCGCCGAGGAAGCCGATGCGCTCGGCCATGAACACGTCGCTGCCGTGCAGGCTCACCACCTGCGGCACGCCGGCCCGCCACAGCGCGCCGGTGACCAGCGCCGCGTTGGGGATCACCCAGTGCAGGTGGGCGACGTCGTAGCGCGCGGCGCGCAGGCGCGCGGCGACCGCCCGCCGCAGGCCCAGCGCCGCCAGCGGCGCGACCAGCGGCAGCTCCAGCCGCAGCCGGGTGTCCGCGACCAGGCTCTGCGCGTAGCCCCACACGGCGAAGCGCTGCGTCGGTGCGTAGCGGTAGGGGAAGAAGGCGAGGCCGTCCTCGGCCGGCCGCGCCAGCCGCGGGTGCTCCGGCAGCACGACGTCGACAGCGTGGCCGCGGCGGACCACGCCGCGGGCGATCTCCTCGATGAACGGCGCGGTGCCGTCGCCCGGGTGGAGCGGGTACGACGACGTCACCATCAGCACGCGCACGGCGGAACCGGGGCGCTCAGGCCGGCGGGCGGCGGCGGGGCCGGAACCCGTAGCGGAAGCGCAGCAGCGCGAAGTTCAAGACGGCCATGTAGACCTCCTCGAACGTCAGCTTCGACGCGTCGCGAGCGCGGTTCTTGAAGTGGATCGGGACCTCGCCGAGCCGGAAGCCGTGGACCCAGGCCTGGTACGCCATCTCGCCGTGGACGACGTAGCCCGAGATCTTGATGCGTTCGAACTCGGTCTCCTCCAGCACCGTCCGCTTGTAGGCGCGGTAGCCGGAGGTGGTGTCCTTGATCGGCACGCCGGCCACCAGCTGCACGTACATGTTGGCGAGGCCGGAGAGCAGCGGCCGCGCCGCGCCCCACTCGGAGGTGCTGCCGCCGGGGATGTAACGCGAGCCGATCACCATGTCGCAGCTCTGCAGCTTGTCGACGAACTTGGGGATCTCGCGCGGGTGGTGCGAGAAGTCGGCGTCCATCTCGAACAGCACGTCGTAGTGCTTCGGGTCGGCCAGGCCGCGCCTGAACGAGTCGATCACCGCCGCCCCGCGCCCGCGCTTGTGGGGCCCGAGCACCAGGTCGACCCGGCCCGGGTAGCGCGCCATCTCCGCGCGCACGGCGTCGGCGGTGCCGTCCGGGCTGCCGTCGTCGGCCACCCACACGTCGAGGTCGAACGGCAGCGCCAGCAGCTCCGCGAGCAGCGGGGCGATGTTCTCGCGCTCGTTGTAGGTCGGGACGACGACGAGGATGCGGGGGCTCACGGTTGGCGGGCCGAGATCGTAGCATGTGGGCTTCGCGGGCCCGGCAAATGGACGCGGTCGAGCATCACGCCCAGGTCGCGCACGTCCGAGGACCCCGGCATCGTGTTGATCGGGCGCCACGCCGGCACGTCGAGGCGCAGCACACGCGGCCCCGGCGGCAGCGTCGCGGGCAGGTCCAGGGCGTACTCCCGCCAGCCCGGCAAGAGCTCGAGGGTGCCCAGCGCCACGCCGTCGATGGAGACGCCGAGGCGCACCGGCCGGGTCAGCGGCCGATGGCCCGGCGAGGCGTTCAGCACCACCTGCCCGCCCGGCTGTGCGCCGGCCACGTACACGCTCGCGCAGGAACCGCTCCAGCGATAGGTGAGCGCTCCGCCGCCCTCCTTCTCGAAGAAGCCGGAGACCATCACGTCGTCCGAGCCGCCGATGTCGACCGAATCGAGCGGCGGCACCCGGATCTGGTCGGGCGGCACCACCCGCGACAGCGTGAAGTGTACGGAGCGGAACTGCGGCGGCCCCGGGCGCTGGTTGAACGTGTACCACTCGAACGTGCCGAACGAGAAGTCGGCGACGCGATCGAGGAACATCCCGCACAGGTTGGTGTTGGAGGTGTGGACGAAGTAGATGTTGCGGAAGCGGTCGCGCCAGGACTCGACCAGGTGCTCGAGGCGGGCCGGGTCGGGGTCGAAGCGGGCGAACTCCAGGCCGTTCACGCCCCAGCCCGCCCACAGCGGCAGCGACAGCAGGTGCACGCTCTTCGGCTGCTCGAAGATGACGACGTCCTGGGGCCCGAAGCGGCGGGCGAGATCGGCCACGAAGTTGACCGATCCCCGCCAGTCGGCGCCGCGCCAGTTGCGGTCGCGGAGCAGGCGCGCGGTGTCGTTCGAGTAGGCGCCGAGCAGGCCCAGCGCCAGCGCGCCGGCCGCCAGTTGCCGGGCCCGCGAGCGGCCCGCGAGCCGGAGCAGCGCCAGCGCCGCGAGGCCGAGCAGCAGCGGCAGCGTGACCGGCAGGTAGCGCCGCATCGCGAACGGGTAGTCGTTGAAGACCCGGATCTTGTAGAGGTAGAAGGCGGAGAACGCGAAAAAGGTGGAGAGCGGGAGCAGGTAGCGCTGCTGCCACTCGCGCAACGCGACCAGGCCGCCGACCGCGCCCAGGGCCAGGCCTAGCGGGGTCACGAACCAGCCCAGCCGGACCAGCGCCTGCGCGTCGTGGGCCGCCAGCCGGCGGAAGCCCCAGGCCTGCAGCGCGTCCTTGAGGGCACCCGCCTCGAGGGCCAGACCCGCCGCGTGCCCGTCGCCGCCGGCCCACGCCGACAACGACGGCCGCACGAACCAGGCGTAGAGCAGGGCGACGGCGAGCGTCGCGCCCAGCGCCAGCCGCAGCCGCGCGGCGCGCGGGGCCAACGCCGCCGCCAGCCGCGGCCCGAGGCGGTCGGCCACTCCCAGCGCGGCGACGCCAGCCAGCGCGAGCGCGGCCCACACCCCGGCCGGCTGCCGCCAGTACGGCCGCTCGACGATCGAGCGCACGTACTTGGGCGCCCAGCCCCAGGCGTGCAGCGCCGCGTGGAGCGCCACCAGCGCCAGCGGCACCAGCACCCACCCGAGCTCGCGCCACGACACCGTGCGCCGCGCCCGGCGCACGAGCACGTACAGCGCCAGCGGGCCCAGCAGCAGCACGGCGTCGATGCGGACCAGCAGCGTCAGGCCGAAGGCGAGCCCGGCCACGGCGCCCAGCGCGTGGCCCCTGGTCTGCTCCCAGTGGGCGAACGCGAGCAGGCCGGTCAGCAGCAGCGCCTGCGACATCGGCTCGGAGACCGGGTAGCGCGCGAACCACACCGAGAGCAGGTTGACCGCCAGCAGCAGCGTGCCGAGCCCCGCCACCGCGGCGCCGAACAGCCGCCGCAACAGCAGGAAGGCGCCGAGCAGGCCGAGCACGCCGAACACCGGCGGCGTCGCCAGTGCACCCTTCATGCCGAACGCGGAGAACAGCAGCGCGCCGAAGGCCGGGAACAGGTGGAAGAACTGCGGGTACACGCGGCCCGTCTGCGGCCGCTCCAGGTCGAAGCCCATGAAGCGCGCCCACGACAGCGGCACCGGGTGGTTCGGGAAGCGGTAGAAGAGCTCGTAGTCCTGGGGCGGGATCGCCAGCACGGCGGGGTCGGCGTGAACGATCGCGCCCGTGCGTGCGATCAGGCCCATGGTCGCCACGTAGGCGCCGGGGTCGCGACCGCCGACGATGTACTCGGAGGGCCGCGCGTAGAGCGCCGTGGCCAGCAGCAGAAACGCGGCAAACGGCAGCCAGTCGCCGCGCCCGGCCGGCCGGGCCAGCGGCCAGGCGAAGCCGCCGCGACCGGCCCGGGTCAGGCGCAGCAGGGCGCTGGCCCCACACAGCGCCGCCGCCAGCCCCGCCGCCCGCGGCAACGAGAACACCCCCGCCTCGGCCAGCACCAGCGACAGCCAGGCGGCCAGCGCGGTGCTGGTGGCCAGTGCCAGGAACAGTCGCTCGTCGAAGCGCAGCGCGTCGCGCTCGTGGGCGGGCAGCAGCGACAACCAGAGCAGGCCGGGGAGCAGGAACAGCAGGCCGCCGCACAACGCCGCGACGGCGGGCGGGGTGAGGCTCAGCGAGACTCCCGCACCGCCGCCGCCACCTGCAGCGCCTGGGCGTCCGTCAGCTCCGGGTACATCGGCAGCGAGAGGATCTCGCCGACGACCTGCTCCGCGTTCGGGAAGTCGCCGACCTTGCCGCCGAGGCGGGCGTACATCTTCTGCAGGTGCAGCGGCACCGGGTAGTGGATCAGGGTGCCGACGCCGCGCGCGGCGAGGTCCTTCGCCAGCGCGTCGCGCCGCGGCGAGCGCACCACGTACAGGTGGTAGCAGGACTTCGCGTACGGCTGCTCGCCCAGCGGCCGCACGTCATCCTGGCCCTTCAGCTCGCGGTCGTAGAGGGCGGCAATCTCGCGGCGGCGCGCGGTCCACCCGTCGAGGTGCGGGAGCTTGGCCCGCAGCACCGCGCAGTGCAGCTCGTCGAGGCGCGAGTTCATGCCCGGCTCGTCGTGGTAGTAGCGCTGGCTCTGGCCGCCGTTGCGCAGCCGGCGCAGGCGCTCGGCGTAGCGGCTGTCGCCGACCAGGATCGCCCCTCCGTCGCCGAAGGCGCCGAGGTTCTTGGTCGGGTAGAAGCTGAGCCCCGCCAGCGGCCCGAAGCTGCCGACCTTGCGGCCCTTGTAGAGCGCGCCGTGGGCCTGGCAGGCGTCCTCCAGCAGCGGCAGCCCCTTGCGCTGCGCCAGGTCCAGCATCGGCTCGAGGTCGACCGGGTGGCCGTAGAGGTGGACCGGCATCAGCACCTTCGTGCGCTTCGTGATCGCTCGCTCGACGCTCTCCGGCGTGACCGCGACCGTGGCGGGGTCGACGTCCGCGAAGACCGGGGTCGCGCCGGCGCGTTCGACCGCGATCGCGCTGAAGGCGGCGGTCACCGGCGAGGTCACCACCTCGTCGCCGGCGCCGACCCCCATCGCCTCGAGCGCCAGCTGCAGCGCCTCGGTGCCGTTGGCGACCGCGACCGCGTCCGCCACGCCGAAGTACGCGGCCAGCTCGCGCTCGAAGGCCTCGCACTCGGGGCCGAGGATGAACCAGCCGGAGTCGAGCACGCGCGCGATCGCCGCGTCGATCTCCGCGCGGTGGGCCGCGACGTGGGGCTTGAAGTCGACGAAAGGAATGCCCTCGGTCACAGGTAGTGCTCCTTGTGGGCGTCGTAGTAGGCGATCGTGCGCGCGAGGCCGTCGTGCAGCTTCGTCGCCGGTTGCCAGCCGAGCGCCGCCTTGATCTTCGAGGTGTCGGCGTAGAAGTCGCCGATGTCGATCTTCTTGCGCTCCTCGGGGAACGGGATCAGCCGGAACGAGCCGCGGCCGGCGACCCGGATCATCAACTCGGTCAGGTCCCTGAGCGAAACCGGAGCGTCGCCGCCGAGGTTGAAGACCTGGCCGTCGGCCTCCGCCATCGCCCCCGCCCGCAGGAACGCGTCGACCGTGTCGTCGACGTAGTCGAAGTCGCGGCGCTGCGCGCCGTCGCCGTAGATCTGGATCTCCTCGCCCAGCACCACCTGCTTCATGAACCAGCCGATGAAGCCCTGGCGGTTGTGGCGGATCAGCTGGCGCGGGCCGTAGGTGTTGGTCAGCCGCAGCGAGCAGGCGCGGATGCCGTGCACCGAGTTGTAGACGAGGTGGTAGAACTCGCCGGAGATCTTGTTGATGCCGTTGACGTCGGTCGGGTTCAGCAGGTGCTGCTCGTCGACCGGCAGGTAGCGCGGCTTGCCGTAGATCTGGCGGGTACCCGCGTAGACGATCTTGCAGCCCGGGTTGAACTGGCGCAGCGCCTCGAGGATCCACAACTGCGAGGTGCAGTTGATCTCGAGATCCGTGAACGGGTCGGTCATCGAGTCCATGTGGCTGACCTGGCCCGCCAGGTTGAACAGCACCTCCTGGCCGCGCACCAGGTACTTCATGCCGTGGCCGCGGACGTCGGCGACGTTGATCCGGACCTTGTCCTCGTAGCCCGCCAGGTTGAACGGGTTGCCGCCGTAGTCGGGCAGCAGGCTGTCGACCGCCGTCACCTGGGCGCCCAGGTCGGCGAGCGTCCGGCACAGGTTGGAGCCGATGAAGCCGAGGCCGCCGGTGACCAGCACCTTGCGGCCCCGGTAGAAGTCGCGATGGTCGGCCACGGCTCTCCCTGGTCCCCCTACGCCCGCGGCGCCAGGTGCTCCTTGCGGACCACCAGCTCGAACCACAGGTTCATCAGGTCGAGCAGCGTGCGCGCCACGCGCGGGAAGTTGAAGAACTGGCTCTTGCCGTAGGTGCGGTGGAAGTGGCGCACGCCGACCTCCGCGATGCGGAAGCCCTGGTCCTGCACCTTCTTCATCAGCTCGACGCAGATCACGCCGGAGCTGCGCTCGAGCACCACCTTGTCGAACACGCTGCGCTTCATCAGCCGGAAGTCGCAGTCGACGTCGCGCACCTTCAGCCCGAACATGGTCTTCACGAAGTGGTGGTAGACGCGGCCGATCACCACCCGGTGGAAGGGGTCGGAGCGGCCCATCTTGAAGCCGTTGACGAAGTCGACCTCGGGCGTGAACGCCTGCCACAACGCCTTCAGCTCGCGCGGGTCGTACTGGGCATCACCGTCCGTGTAGAAGACCAGGTCCTTCGACGCGGTCTGGAAGCCCGTGCGCAGGGCGCCGCCGTAGCCCTTGTTCTTCTCGTGGTGGACGACCTTCAGCCACGGGAAGCTCTTCGCCATCTCGTCGAGCAGCTCCCCGGTGTGGTCGGGGCTGCCGTCCTCGACCACGATCACCTCGTAGTCGTCGGTCAGCAGGCGGGCGGTCATGTGGGCCACGATCGCGAGCGAGGCGATGGTCCCGGCGTCGTTGTAGGCCGGGAAGAAGATCGAGAGGCTGGGGGTCTTGGGCATCAGGGTCCGATCGATGGCGAAACGCGCGATCGTAACGCGCGACGTTTTTGGCGGTCAAACCCGAGGCCTGCGACGAGCACGACGACCGCGAGCAGCGAGAGGGCCGCGCCGGCGGCGAGGCCCGGTGCCGCGTAGCGCAGCACGACGCGGTGCCAGCCGGGCGACAGCGCGACCGCGAGCCGGGCGTGGTTGGCCTGGACCACCTCGCCGGCCACGCCGTCGATCGTCGCCGACCAGCCGCGGTCCCAGCTCTCTGCCAGCACCAGCAGCCCCGGCCCTTCGGCCAGTGCCTCCAGCCGGCCGCCTGCGGCCCGCGCCAGGATGGCCCGCCGCGGCCGGTCGCCGGGGACGAAGCCCGGCGGCGGTGCCGCCACCAGCGCCTCGCGCCGGGGATCGAAGCCGGCCCGCACGGGGTCGGCCAGCGCCCGCAGCCGCGCGTCCTCGTCCTCGATCACCCGCACCCGGCCCAGCACCGCGGCCGGTCCCAGCGAGTCGGGCAGCGCGAACAGCCGTACGCCCGGGGTGGCGGCGACCTCGCGCAGGCGCGAGCCGTCGCTGAGCCAGGCGGAGACCAGCGAGGCGGGGGCGAAGCGCCCGCGGGCATCGTCGCGCAGCGAGAGCCGCGAGAGCTGGAAGCGGAACTTGCCGGGCGAGCGCACGAGCCGCACGCCGTCGACCAGGAAGCGGCCCGAGAGCGGCAGCGTCGCCAGGTAGCGGTAGCCGAGGAACGCGGCCCCGTCCGCCGGCCAGCTCTCCAGCACCGGCGCACGGCCGTGGCGGACGCGGGCCCGCACGTCGGGGCGGTCGTGGGCCCACTCGGCCGTGTGCTCCCCGGCCCGCAGCGGCAGCGTGATGGTGCGCCCGGAGGCCAGCCGCACCTCGGCGGTCGCGACGATCGTGCCCTCCTCGACCTCGAGCGCCTCGGCCAGGTGGGAGGCGATGCGCAGCTCGGACGCCGGCTGCAACGGCAGCGGGAAGAAGCGCGGGAACTCCCGCAGCAGCTCCAGGTCGAGCGGCTCGCCCAGGCCCCAGGCGTCGGCGCGGCTCTCGAGGGCGTCGCTCTCGACCAGCACCCAACGCACGCCGAGCGCCTCCAGCCGCGCCGGCGAGGTGCGGAAGAAGGCCGCGCGCAGCGTCCCGTCCGGGCCCATCCCGTCGAACGCCGCCCGCGTCCGCAGCGGCACCATCGGGTCGTAGCCCGAGGCGCTGCGCTGCCCGGTGAAGCGGGCGAAGCCGCCGTGGCCGAGGTCGAACGCGGCGTCGCCGGGCCAGTCGCGGACGAGCGACAGGGCCAGCTCGCCACTGGCCGCGCCCATCGCGGCCTCGACGGCGCGGCGGGTCGCGGTGCCCTCGTAGACCTTGGCGCGGGTCGGCGCTCCGGTCCACGCCCCGCGGCCGTGGGGCTGGAGCAGGAATGCCGCCGTCAGCGGCAACAGCCACACGTTGGCGATCAGCGGGTCGCGATGGGTGGCGGTCGCGAAGTAGACGATCAGCGCGAAGGCCAGCACGCCGACGGCACCCGACAGCGACTCCGGCAGCGGGCCGGTGACCGCGGCCGCCACCGACAGCGCGGCCGACGAGCACAGCGCCGCGAACAGGAAGTAGGCGCGCAAGCGCGCGCCGAGCGGCTCGTGGCGGGCCCGCCACTGCACCGACAGCGACAGCCCGCAGAGCACCGCCAGCGCGAAGTCGAAGACCAGGGCGAGCGCCCCGGGCTCCGCCAGCGGGCCGCCTCCCCACTGCAGCCACAGGCACACCAGCAACGCCAGCCCCAGCACCCGCACCGCCATGTGGGTCAGCACCAGCGGCAGCGCGGCCAGCGCCAGCGCGGGCGCGGGTGTGTGCGACACGTAGCGCACGATCAGCCCCGCGAAGCCGGGCCAGGCGGCCTCGCCGTCGGCCAGGCCCGTGACCTGGCGGCCGGCCTCGGGCAGGAGGAGCAGCGACGGCAGCAACTGCGGCGCGGCGAGCGCTGCGCCCAGCCCCAGTGCGGTCGCACTCTGCCACCCCGAGGGCCCGCCCGGGTGCGGTCGCAGGTGCCCCAGCAGCAGGCGGCCGACGACCAGTGCCACGCCCGCCCGACTGGCCGCTGGCGAGCCGGCGAGCAACAGCAGCGCCAGCGCCGCCGAGAGCCCGGCGGCGCGGCTGGCCGTCGCCCGGTTCATGTGCGACTCGGCGGCCATCAGCACCAGCGGCAGCAGCGGCGCGGCGACGATCGTGTCGGTGTGGCCGAGGTGGCCGGCGAGGTACGGGCCGAGCGCGTAGCCGAGCCCGGCGACGTACGACCCGGTCGTGCCCGCGCCCAGCCGCCGCAGGTAGAAGAACGTGACCAGCCCCGCGGCGGAGAACGAGAACAGCACCAGCAACTGGAAGGCGTCGAAGGGATCGAGCGGCGCCAGCGCCAGCATCGGCGGGTAGAGGGCGCCGGGACGGTAGGCGGCGAGCAGCGGGGTGCCGCCGAACTGCGAGCGGTTCCACAGCGGCAGCTCGCCGGCTCGCCACGCGTCCCAGGCCTCGGCCCGCAGCGGGAAGTGCAGGGCGGCGCCGTCGCCGGGCCCGAGCAGGGTGTCGGACAGCAGCGCCGGCGCGTGGGCCAGCAGCGGCAGCAGCAGGAGCAGCCCCGCGACCTCCAGCTCGCGGAGCGGCCGGCGCTTCACCGCCGCTCGTTCTGGGCGGCGATCTGCTCGGCGATCAGCCCGAACAGGAACACGACCACGGCCAACTGGATCAGCAGCGCCGACCCCATCGGGATCTTGCCGAAGCGCGCCACGTTCCAGACGCCGTAGCCGGCGCCCAGCGTGAAGGCCGAAGCGGCCACCGGAAAGAACACGCGCAGCGGGCTGTAGAGCGTGATCACCTTGAAGATGATCAGCAGGAAGCGCACGCCGTCGCTCAGCACCCGGATCTTGCTCTTGCCGACTCGCACCCGCGCCTTGATCGGCACGAACAGCACGTTGTGGCCGGCCTTCAGGAAGGCCAGGCACGACGTGGTCGGGTACGAGAAGCCGTTCGGCAGCAGGTGCAGGATCTCCAGCATCCGCTCGCGCCTGACCGCGCGGAAGCCGGAGGTCAGGTCGGGGATCTCTCGCTCGGTCAGCCACGAGGCGAGGCGCTGGAACACGGCGTTGCCGAGTGCTCGCACGAAGTGCTGGTCGGCGGCGGCGCGAGCGCCGATCACCATGTCGTAGGTGCCGATCGGGGCCACGATCTTCTGCGCCTCGTCCGGGTCGTGCTGGCCGTCGGCGTCCATCAGCAGCACGACCGGGAAGCGGGCCTCGCGCAGGCCGGTCTTGACCGCGGCGCCGTTGCCCTTGTTGTACGGGTGGCGCACGACGCGGGCGCCGGCCGCCTCCGCGCGGGCCGCGGTCTGGTCGGTGGAGCCGTCGTCGACGACCAGCACCTCGCCCCACGGCGCCGCGGCCAGCAGCGCGCGCACGACGCCCTCGATCCCGGCCTCCTCGTGGTAGGCCGGAATCACGACCGAGACCTCCCGGGCCTCAGCCATGGGACTCGTCGTCGCTGCCCGGGCGCAGTTCCAGCTTGCGCACGCGGTACAGCACGTCCTCGATCAGCTTGCGGTTGCTGGCGATCAGGTCGGCCATCACGCCCCACTGGATGGTGACGAAGCCGAGGATCAGCAGCAGCACCGACAGGATCGCCGACTGCAGGTGGCCGCGGATCTCGCCCATCCACCAGAACCAGGCGTAGCGCAGGCCCAGCACGAAGCCGGCCGAGAACAGCACGCCGCCCAGGATCATGAAGACCTTGAACGGCTCGTACATCGCGTAGATGCGCAGGATCGTCGCCGCCGAGCGCTTGACGTACTCGCTGGTGGAGGCGAACAGCCGCGACGGCCGCGTCTCCTGGGCGTGGATCGGGACCGAGGTCACCGCCAGCTTCTTCTTGCCGGCCTGGATGATCGACTCCAGCGTGTAGGTGAACTCGGAGACGATGTTGATCCGCAGCGCGGCCTCGCGGCTCATCGCCCGGAAGCCGCTGGTGGTGTCCGGCACGCGGGTGCCGGAGACCTTGCGCACCACCCACGAGCCGAGCATCTGCAGCCGCTGCTTGGCCCACGAGAAATGGGCCACCTCGCCGACCCCGCGGTCGCCGATCACCATGTCGGCCTCGCCGCGCAGGATCGGGGCGATCAACGCCGGGATCGCGTCGGCGGGGTACTGGTTGTCGGCGTCGGTGTTGACGATCACGTCGGCGCCGAGCCGTACGCAGGCGTCGAGCCCGGCCATGAAGCCGTAGGCCAGGCCCTTGCGCTGCGTGAAGCGCACGACGTGGTCGGCCCCGTGCGCGCGGGCCACCGCGCCGGTGCGGTCGGTGGACCCGTCGTCGATGACGAGCACTTCGACCACGTCGACGCCCGGGATCGTGCGCGGGATCGCCCGCAGCACCTCCGGGAGGGTGGCCTCCTCGTTGAGGCACGGGATCTGGACGATCAGCTTCATTCCCGCCGCGACGGTAGCACAGGGTACCGGCACGGACGCTAGCCGGGGTGCGGGGGCGGAGCCGCATCCGTTTGCGGCGTGAGCCCCCGCGAGCCCGCCGCCGAATTCACTTCGGCGGCGGAACCCGATGACGTCTTGCGAGCACGCCGCGCCAGGCGGAGTAGGCGCGGAACTGGGCGAGGTTGTCGAGCAGGCGATCGCCCTCCTTCTCGCGCCGCGGCGCCCCGCGCTTCGCCCCCGGCTCCTCCTCGTCACGGGGCGCGTACGACAGCGCCACCGCCAGCCGGCGGAAGCCGTCGTCGTCCGCGACCCCGTCACGGGCCAGGGCGTCGCACCAGGCGCCGAGCTGGAGCTGGGCGGAGACGGCCTTCTCGCGGAACGCGAACTCTGCGGGGTCCAGCTCCAGCGGCGCGTCCTCCGCCCGGCGGTGGAGGTGGAAGCGGTAGCCCGGCTGCGGGTTGGTGAGGCGGACCCGCCTCAGCGCTCGCCAGCCCGGCGCTTCCTGCGCCTGGTACTCGCGGGCGATCGGGCCGCGCACGATCAGCAGCAGGTCGGCGGCGGCGAGCGTGACCGGCCCCGCGTCCGTGTCGAGCTCGAGCCCGGAGGCGAGCAGCGCGCCGCCGGTGACGGGCACGGGCCGGCCGGCGCGCCGGGTCTCGGCCTCCGCCAGCGCCTCCGCCGCGGCGCCGGCCGCCCGCAGCCGGGTCGCCAGCTCCGCCGCTTCGGCCGGCGGCAACGAGCGCAGCGCCTGCCAGCCACCGCGTCGCACCAGTTGCCCGGCCTCGTAGGCGCCGAGGCCGAGGACGGCGCCCAGCGCCTCGGGGGTCACCGCGCCGGGGTCGCAGGCGACGAGGTCGCGTCCCGTCCCCGGGTCGGCGGTTTCGGCCGGCCCGGCGGCGGCTTCCGGGGCGGGCGGCAGCTCGGGCAGGGCCGCCCCGCAGTACAGGCAGCGGGGCCGGCCGGGCCCGTTGGGTCGGGAGCAGGCAGGGCAGGGCGCCATTCCGCCGGGGATCGTAGCAGGGGCGCCCGGGCGGGGCTGCGTGTTACACTCCCGCGTTTCCCGGTTCGAGGAGCGTTGCACGATGTCCGGTCACTCCAAGTGGCACACGATCAAGCACAAGAAGGGCGCGCTGGACGCCAAGCGCGGCAAGGTCTTCACCAAGCTGATCCGCGAGATGACGATCGCGGCGCGGATCGGCGGCGGTGACATCGACAAGAACCCGCGCCTGCGCACGGTTCTCGACAAGGCCAAGGCCGCCAACATGCCCCAGGACAACATCAAGCGGGCGATCCAGAAGGGCACGGGCGAGCTCGAAGGCGAGACCTACGAGGAGATCGTGCTCGAGGGCTACGGCCCCGGCGGCGTCGCGGTGATGGTCGAGGGCTCGACCGACAACCGCAACCGCACCGTCTCCGAGATCCGCCACGCGTTCACCAAGTACAACGGCAACCTCGGCACCGCCGGCTGCGTCGCCTACATGTTCACGCCCCAGGGCGTGATCGTGATCCCGCGCGACAAGATCAGCGAAGACGACCTGATGACGCTGGCGCTGGACGCAGGCGCCGACGACATCACGGCCGAAGGCGAGAGCTGGGAGGTCACCACCTCGCAGCAGGCGTTCGAGGCGGTCGTGGCCGCGATCAAGGCGGCCGGGATCACCCCCGAGAGCGCCGAGATCGGCAAGTACGCCAGCACCAACGTCGCCCTCGAGGGCGGCAAGGCGCAGCAGATGATCAAGCTGATGGACGCGCTCGAGGATCTCGACGACGTCCAGAACGTGTGGGCCAACTTCGACATCTCGGAGAAGGAGTTGGAGGAGGCGGCGGCCAAGTAGCCGCCGCGCTCGGCCTTCAGAAGAGCGTGATCGTCCTCGGGGTCGACCCCGGCTCGGTGCGGACCGGCTGGGGCGTCCTCGACTGGCAGGGGTCGCGAGCGCGCCTGATCGACAAGGGCGTGGTCGCGGCCCCCGCGCGTTTCTCCCTGCCGGAGCGGCTGCGTCTGATCCACGAGGGCATCAGTGCGCTGATCGCCCGCGTCTCGCCCGACGTGATGGCGGTGGAGGAGGCGTTCCACGCCGTCAACGTGCGCACCGCGCTGGTGCTGGGCCACGTGCGCGGCGTGGTGCTGCTGGCCGGCGCTGCCGCCGGCATCACGATCCGCGAGTTCCCGCCGGCCACGATCAAGCAACAGGTGACCGGCTCGGGCCGCGCCGACAAGTCGCAGGTGGCGCTGATGGTCGAGCGCCACCTCGGCCTGGCCGGCGCGGGTGAAGCCGGCGACGCGGCCGACGCGCTGGCGGTCGCGCTGTGCTGCGCCCACCAGGAGACCCCCCTGGCCGCGCTGATCGCGGGGCGCCGCTCGTGATCGCACACCTGAAGGGTCGCGTGCTCCGCAAGGAGCCGCAGGAGGCGGTGATCGACGTCGGCGGCGTCGGCTACCGGGTCGCGATCCCGGTCTCGACCTACTACAAGCTGGGCGACCCCGGCGCCGAGGTCGAGCTGCGCATCCACACCCACGTCCGCGAGGACGCGCTGATGTTGTTCGGCTTCCTGACCGCGACCGAGCAGGCGCTGTTCGAGAAGCTGATCGAGATCTCCGGCGTCGGCCCGCGGCTGGCGGTGACGATCCTGTCCGGGATCGAGGTGCCCGACCTGCTGCAGGCGCTGCAGTCGGGAGACGTCGCCCGCCTGGTGCGCATCCCCGGCGTCGGCAAGAAGACGGCCGAGCGGCTGGTGCTGGAGCTGAAGGACAAGGTCAAGGCGCTGGGCGCGCCCGAGCCCGCGCTGCCCGCGCCGGGTGCCCTCCCCGTCCACGTCGCCAAGGACGACCTGGTGTCCGCCCTCGTCCACCTCGGCTGGTCGCGGCCGGAAGCGGAGCGCGGCGTCGACCGCGTGCTGAAGGACGCACCCGACGAGCGCTTCGAGGACCTGCTGCGGCGTGCCCTGCGGCAACTCTCCTCGCGGTGAACGATGTGAGCGATCCCCGCCTCGTCTCGGGAGGGCCGCAGGACGACGACCTGCGCTTCGACCTCTCGCTGCGGCCCAAGAGCCTCGACGACTACGTCGGCCAGCCGCAGGTGATCGCCAACCTGCGGGTGGCGGTGGAGGCGGCCCGCAGCCGCGGTGAAGCGCTCGACCACGTGCTGCTGTTCGGCCCGCCCGGGGTCGGCAAGACCTCGCTCGCCCACGTGCTGGCCAACGAGCTGGGCGCGCCGATCAAGGCCACCTCGGGCCCGATCATCGAGCGCGCCGGCGACCTCGCCGCGCTGCTGACGGCGCTGGAGCCGCGCGAGATCCTGTTCGTCGACGAGATCCACCGCCTCGACGCCAAGGTCGAGGAGATCCTGTACCCGGCGCTCGAGGACTACGCGCTCGACCTGATGGTCGGCACCGGGCCCGGCGCGCGCTCGATGAAGATCCCGCTCAAGCCGTTCACGCTGGTCGGCGCCACCACTCGCGCGGGGCTGCTGACGGCGCCGCTGCGCAGCCGCTTCGGGATCGTGCACCGGCTCGACTTCTACTCCGACGACGACCTCGCCTTCGTCGTCCGCCGCTCGGCGCGGTTGCTGGGGGTGCCGATCGAGGACGAAGGCGCCGTCGAGATCGCCCGCCGCAGCCGCGGCACGCCGCGGATCGCCAACCGCCTGCTGCGCCGGGTCCGCGACTTCGCGCAGGTGCGGGCCGACGGCGTGATCCGGGGCAGCGTGGCGCAGGACGCGCTGGCGATGCTCGAGGTCGACGCCTACGGCTTCGACGAGATCGACCGCAAGCTGCTGCTGACGATCATCGAGAAGTTCGGGGGCGGCCCGGTCGGGGTCGGCGCGCTGGCGGCGGCGATCAGCGAGGACGTGGGCGCGATCGAGGAGATCTACGAGCCGTTCCTGCTGCAGCACGGCTTCCTCGACCGCACGCCGCGCGGCCGGATGGCCACCGCTCGCGCGTACAGCCA
>JAMPXO010000072.1 GCA_023701125.1 Vicinamibacteria bacterium
AAACCCCGCGCCAACGTCCGAAACGGCAAGCGCCAGGCCCACATGGAGAGCGTCCGTGGAGGGCCCGGGGCTGCCTCTCATGGCACAAACCCTGCAGTAGGCGCCTCCGACCGGCGCTGTCCGCAACACCTGCGGAGTGCCGCCGTGGAGGCTAGACCATGGCGACGTCGCTCGAAACCCCCAAGCCCAAGGCCCGGAAGCCGAAGCCGCAGCTGGACCCGGACCTCTGCAAGGGCTGCCTGCGCTGCATCGACTCCTGCAATCATCATTGCCTGGTGCCCGGGCACGACATCGACCCGCGGACCGGCCTGATCCCGATCGAGCTGCACCTCGAGGCCTGCACGGCGTGCGGGCTGTGTTTCGACGCCTGCCCCGAGCCCTACGGCCTGCGGCCCGAGCGCCTGGAGGAGATCCCGACCGGCCAGCCCGAGTTCGAGCGGCCCACCGACGCCGACCACCTGAAGCGCCCGCCGCGGCCGAAGCCGGTCGACATCCCCGACGTGCTGCGCGAGCTGCCGCTCGGCGCGACGCTGGTGCTCAAGGGCAACCACGCGTCGGCCATCGGCGCGCTGCTGGCAGGCTGCCGCCACTTCTACGGTTACCCGATCACGCCCTCGACCGAAGGCGCGGAGTTGCTGGCCAAGCTGCTGCCGAAGCTCAACGGCATCTTCCTGCAGGCCGTCAGCGAGGTCGCCACCGTCAACCTGATGTACGGCACGGCCGGCGCCGGCCTGCGCACGATGACGTTCACCTCGTCGCCCGGCTTCTCGCTGATGCTGGAGGGCGTCTCGTACATGATCGGCGCCGAGCTGCCCGCGGTGTTCGTCAACGTGATGCGTGGCGGCCCCGGCCTCGGCAACATCGCGCCCGAGCAGGCGGACATCAAGCTGGCCTGCCGCGGCCTCGGCCACGGCAACACCCATGCGATCGTGTTCGCGCCTTCCACGCCGCAGGAGATGCTGGACCTGACCCGCCAGGCCTTCGAGCTCGCCTTCCAGTACCGCAACCCGGTGGTGCTCCTCGCCGACGGCTACCTCGGCCAGATGACCGGCCGCGTCGAGCTGCCCAAGGCGCTGGTCCAGCCCGGCCTGCCGAAGTGGGCGGTGGCGGGCGACGCCGCCCACCGCGACAACCTGATCTCCTCGATCTTCCTGGCCGAGGCCGACCTCGAGGCCCACAACCGCCACCTCGACGACAAGTACGCGCGGATGGCGCGCGAGGCCCGCGCCGAGAGCTGGCAGTGCGAGGACGCCGAGGTGGTGATCGTCGCCTGCAACACCCCTGCGCGGATGGCGCGCGGCGCGGTCGCCGAGCTGCGCCAGCGCGGCGTCAAGGCCGGCCTGTTCCGGCCGATCACGCTGTGGCCGTTCCCGATCGACGCGCTGGCCGAGGCCCTCTCCGGCGCCTCGCGGCTGGTCGTCGTCGAGGCCAGCGCCGGCCAGCTCGAGGACGAGCTGCGACTGGCGGCGAGCCACGCCGGGCTGGCGCTGCCGCCGCTGGCGGCGGTCCGCCACTCGGGCGGCGTGCTGCCGCAACAGGACGAGATCGTGGCCGGCGCGCTGGCTGCGCTGGCCCGCGAGGTCACCGCGCCGACCGCCTCGAAGTCGGCCGACCCGTGCGATTGCAGCGACCCCGAGTGCGGTTGCGGAGACGAGGAGTAACGCCATGGCCACCAACGCCGCGTTCTACGAGCGCTTCGAGCGCCACGCCGGAGGCACCGGGCTCAAGGGCGTCTCCACCCACTACTGCCCGGGCTGCGGCCACGGGCTGGTCCACAAGTTCATCGCCGAGTCGCTCGTGGAGCTGGGCATCGCCGAGCGCACGGTCACCGTCTCGCCGGTGGGCTGCTCGGTGTTCCTGTACTACTACATGGACACGGGCAACACCCAGGCCGCGCACGGCCGCGCGCCGGCGGTGGCGATCGGCCAGAAGCTGGCCCATCCCGAGTCGATCGTGATCAGCTACCAGGGCGACGGCGACCTGGCCTCGATCGGCCTGGCCGAGATCTTCGGCGCCGCGCAGACCGGGATCCCGATCAGCGTCATCTTCGTCAACAACGCGATCTACGGCATGACCGGCGGCCAGCTCGCGCCGACCTCGCTGGTCGGGCAGAAGACCGCCACCAGCCCGTACGGCCGCGGCCAGCTCGAGGGCCTGCCGCTGAAGATGGCGGAGATGATCGCGCTGATGGACGGCCCGGTGTTCGTCGAGCGGGTCGCGCTGTTCGACGCCAAGAACCGGGTCAAGGCCAAGAAGGCGATCAAGAAGTCGCTGCAGGCCCAGGTCGACAGCAAGGGCTTCACCTTCGTCGAGGTGCTGGCCGAGTGCCCGACCCACCTCGGGCTGACGCCGCCCGAGGCCGAGAAGTGGGTCAAGGAGAAGATGCTCCCGGTCTACCCGTTGGGCGTGAAGAAGGAGCTGGCGGCCGAGGCCCACTGGGCCGAGCTGCCAAAGCCGACCTTCGAGCCCGACGCGGTGGCGCCGATCGTCGGCGCCGGCGCCGAGGCGCCGCCGCGCTTCGCCACGGGCTTCCCGCACACGGCCTGGGGCGACGACATCTCGTTCAAGCTGGCCGGCTCCGGTGGCGACGGCGCGCAGACCACCGCGCTGCTGCTGGCGCGGGCGGCGATCCACGAGGGCTTCGATGCGACCCACATCCCGAGCTACGGCCCGGAGTCGCGCGGCGGCACCTCGTACGCCGACGTCCACGTCGCGGCCCACGAGGTCGGCTCGCCGGCGGCGCCGAAGCCGCACGTGCTGCTCGCGTTCAACGGCCCCAGCCTGACCAAGTTCGGGCCGATGGTGGCGCCCGGCGGAGTGCTGCTGTACGACACCTCGGTCGCCGGCGAGGTGCCCGAGGTCGCCGACGGCGTGCGCGTGGTCGGCGTGCCGTTCACCCGCATCGCCAAGGAGACCGGCTACCCGATCACCAAGAGCATCGTGGCGCTGGGGGCGATGGCGGGAGCCACCAACCTGCTCCCGCGCGAGAGCTTCCTGACCGCGATCCGGGTCCAGCTCGGCGCCAAGAAGCAGTCGCTGCTGGCCGTCAACGAGGCCGCCTTCGCGGCCGGCTACGAGGCCGCGCAGCCGAAGAACTGAAGCGCGCGGACGCCTTCGCCCCGACGCCGTCTGCTGCGGCGCCGGGGCGTTCCATTTTTCGACTGACCGTGGTCTCCCCGCGGGGTCCACAACCGTCGCGAAAACCGCCACCGAAAAAAAGCGGGCTCGGGCGCAAGAACAACGAGGTCAGGAGGTTGGCGGGGGCAGGGAGCGCAAGGCTTGCCCCCGGGAGCGGGCACGCGGTTTGCCCCTCGATCTACTGGAGGCGACCCATGAGCGCACCCGTCCTCGAAGTCACGACCCAGGTTGCGGCGGCCGTCGACGCGCCCGAGACCGCGTGGGGCGACCGCTTCGCCGAACGCACGCGACGGGTCACGAGCTCCGCCATCCGTGAGCTGCTCAAGCTCACCGAGCGGCCCGACGTGATTTCGTTCGCGGGCGGGCTGCCGGCGCCCGAGGTGTTCCCGCTGGAGCAGATCCAGGCGGCCGCTCGCCGCGTGCTCGAGGACGACGGCGCCAAGGCGCTGCAGTACTCGACCACCGAGGGCGACCCCGGCCTGCGCGAGCTGCTGGTGCGCCACATGGAGCGCTACGGCATCCGGGTCGGCATCGAGAACATCCTGATCACGACCGGCGCCCAGCAGGCGCTGGACCTGATCGCCAAGCTGCTGCTCAACCCGGGCGACCGGGTGGGGATGGAGGCGCCGACCTACCTGGGCGCGATCCAGGCGTTCAGCGCGTTCGAGGCCCAGTTCCTGACCGTCTCGATGGACGACGACGGGATGCGGCTCGACGAGCTCGAGGCCGTGCTGCGCTCGGGCCCCAAGTTCCTCTACGTGCTGCCCAACTTCCAGAACCCGTCCGGCGTCACGCTGAGCCTCGCCCGCCGCCGCCGGCTGGTCGAGCTGGCCGCCCACTACGGCGTGCCGCTGGTGGAGGACGACCCCTACGGGCAGCTCCGCTACGAGGGCGAGCACCTGCCGCCGCTGGTGGTGCTCGACGCCGAGTACCACGGCTGCGCGCAGGGCGAGCGCTCGCTGCACGGCGACGTGATCTACCTCGGGACGCTGTCGAAGACGCTGGCCCCCGGCCTGCGCATCGGCTACATCGTGGCGCCGGCGGAGGTGATCCGCCGCGCCGTCCAGCTCAAGCAGAGCGCCGACCTGCACTCCAGCACGCTGACCCAGCGGATCGCGGCCGAGACCGCCCGCGGCGGCTTCCTGGACCGCCACGTGCGGCTGATCCGCGCGGTCTACGGGGCACGCCGCGACGCGATGCTGGAGGCCTGCGGCCGCCATTTCCCGCCCGGCGTGCACTGGACCCACCCGCAGGGCGGCCTGTTCCTGTGGGCCACGCTGCCGGCCGGGGTCGACACCACCGAGCTGCTGAAGGACGCGCTGGCGCAGAACGTGGCCTTCGTGCCGGGGGCCCCGTTCTTCCCCCGCGGCGGCGGCCAGAACACGATGCGGCTCAACTTCTCGCACGCCACGCCGGCGCTGATCGAGGAGGGCATCCGCCGCCTCGGCGCCGTCCTCGCCCGTCGGCTGGGCTCCTAACTCTTGCGCTGCAGGGCGAGGCGCAAGGCCGCAGCGGCGACCGAGGCCAGGATGCCGAAGGTGGCCAGGGCTGCCGGGTTGTTGCCGTAGGGCGTGATCGGCAGCATCGCGGGGAGCAGGTAGCCTGCGACCGCCGCGCTCGCGGCCCACGTGGCGAGCGTCGCGTCGGCGCGCGGCACGAACATGCCGCAGGCCAGCGGCACGAACGAGGCCGTGAACAGCAGGTAGATCCCGTACTGCGCGAACAGCGCGACCGTGCCGCCGGTCGGGTGGGTGAGCTGCCAGCCGGCGAGACCCACGGCCACCACGCCGATCACGGCCAGCCCGATCCGGCCGAAGCGCCGCGCGTCGGCATCGTCCGCCCCGGGCCGCAGCCGCGGGTGGAAGTCGACGGCCACGATCGTCGCCAGCGCCAGCAGGATGCCCTCGAGCGTCGACAGGCCCGCGCACAGCATGCCGACCGCGATCAGCACCTGGGTCGCGGGCCCGAACTCGGTGGCGATCCAGGCCGGGATCACGCCGTCGATGCGGGCGACCGCGGGCATCGCCAGCCGCGCCCACAGCCCCGTCACCAGCACGCCGGTGAACACGCAGCCGGCCGCGATCGCGGTGCCCAGGTAGGTGCGCATCTGGCGGTCCTCGCGCAGGTAGAGGGCCTTCGACAGCACGTGTGGCTGGCAGACGATGGCGAGGCCGACCACGAGGTTGCAGAAGAAGGCCTCGAACGCGTCGCGGAACAGCGGCGAGCCGGGGTTGGTCGCCTGCACCAGCGCCGGGTCGATCGCCGCCAGCCGCGCGAACAGGTCACCCGCGAGCAACGTCGGCACCCCGGCGCCGATCAGCACGACGGCGACGGCCAGCATGATCGTGGCCTGCACCGCGTTGGTCCAGGCATGGGCCGTGGCGCCGCCAGCCAGCACGGTGCCGAAGCTGAGCGCCGCCAGCGCCACCACGAGCGGGAACGGCGGCAGCCCGAGCTGGCGCGAGAGCACGAGCGCCAGCGCCACCAGGATCAGCACCGCGAACGTGACGAGGCCCAGCGAGAGCGTGGCGAAGGCCAGCCGCAGGCCGGGCGAGCCGTAACGCGCGCCGAGCCACTGCGCGACCGTCAGCGCCTGCACCCGCACGCCCTGGCTGCGGAAGCGAGGCGACAGCAGCGCGAGGCCGGTCATGATGCCGAGGCCCGCGAACACGCCGTAGCCGAGCAGGGCCGAGACGCCGTAGGCGTGGACCAGGCCCGGGTTGATCACGAACGTGGCGACGCTCGTGAGCTGAGCGGCCAGCGACAGGCCGACGACCGGCGCCGGCAGGTCACGGTTGCCGACCGCGAACGAGACCAGAGAGCCCGAGCCGCGGGCGCCGCGCACGGCGAGCGCGATCGTGATCGCGGCGTAGGCGAGAACCGCGGCCCAGGCGAGCGGGTTGCCTGCCACGTCAGCGCTCCCGCGCAGCGAGCGTGAAGGACTCGCCCTGCTTGAATTGCACGCTGTCCTGGACCGGGGGCGCCACCTCGTCCGGTTGCTGGTGGTAGACGACGACTTTCCGGGCGTCGATGCGCGCTCCCAGCCGGGCCACTCGTGCCAGCACCCAGGGCGAAACGAAGGCCACGTCGAGGTCGCGGGCCGCGAGCAGGGCGGCCGGGCCCTCGGTATCGCCGGTGAACCACATCCGCAGCCCGTGCCAGGTGACGAGCCAGGAGCAGTGACCGACCGACGCGTGCGGCGTCGTCACGCACTCCGCCTCGATTCCGCCTGCGGCGGCTTTCGGCGTCGCCGGCAGCGGCTTGACCGGCTTTCCGACGGCGAGCGCGAGCGCGTCGTCGGGGGCGATCAGCGTTGCGCCGGGGAAGCGATCGAGGTGCTCGACCGCCAGGTGGTCGCGGTGGCGGTGGGTGACGACGATCACGGGCTCGGTGGCCGGCGGGACCCCGGACCAGTCCCAAGCCATGTACCGCGAGTAGCCCGACTCGTACGGGAAGTCGCTGAGCAACACGCGCTCGCCGTCGGTGACGTGGAAGGCCATGTTGCCGACGAACGTGAAGCGCAACTCGCGAGGGGCCGCGAAGGCAGCGGAGCTCATCACGCAAGCGGCGAGCGCAAGCCCGGCGGCACGGAGTCTGCTAGCGTCTGGCTTTGGCATCGCGCGGACCTTATGCGCGGGCGCAGCTCGCGTCAATTTCGCGCGAAAAAGCGGAGGGTTCGATGTCCGAGTGGTTCGTCGCCGTCAACGGCCAGTCCCAGGGGCCCTACGACGAGGCGCAGCTCGTCGCCGAGTGGAAGGCGCGCCGGGTGGGTCAGGACACCCTCGTCTACGGGCCGGGCGTGGCGGAGTGGACGCCGATCGGCCACATCCCGACCCTGCAGCACCTGCTCACGACGCCCGCCGCCGTGCACACGCCGGCACCGCGCGCCGCTGCCGCGCCGGCTGCGGCCGCTGCCGCGACGAGCGCTGCCGGCGGCCAGGGCGTGGGCCACACCCTCGAGGAGTTCCTGGCCCAGACGGCCGAGAAGGACAACCCGGGCGACGTGTTCGAGCTGGAGAGCTCACACATGCTCGAGATCCACGTCAACGGCCGGGTGTGGAGCAAGCTCGGCGCGATGGTCGCCTACCGCGGCCAGTTGAAGTTCGTGCGCGAGGGTGCCTTCGAGCACGGCCTCGGCCACTTCATGAAGAAGGCGCTGACCGGCGAGGCCGCACCGCTCACCAAGATCGAGGGCCAGGGCATCTGCTACCTGGCCGACGAGAAGAAGACCGTGACCATCCTGCGCCTGGACGGCCGCGAGTCGCTGTGCGTGAACGGCAACGACCTGCTGGCGTTCGAGGACGGCGTGACCCACGAGATCACCATGCACCGCAAGATCGCGGGCATGCTGTCCGGCGGCTTGTTCTCGGTCCGCCTCTCCGGCCACGGCATGGTGGCGATCGTGTCCCACGGCCGGCCGCTGACGCTGCGCTGCAGTGCCGCGGACCCGGTGACGACCGACCCCAACGCGACCGTCGCCTGGTCGGGCAGCCTGGCGCCCGAGTTCAAGACGGACATCTCGTTCCGCAGCTTCATCGGCCGCGGCGGCGGCGAGGCGTTCCAGATGCGCTTCGCGGGCGATGGTTTCGTGGTCGTCCAGCCGTACGAAGAGAAACCGGTCGTCGCCGGCCAGAGCTAGGCGGGCGGGGGTTCGGGGGCGGAGGAGCGTCCGTTCGCGACGGAGCCCCCGAGGGCTCGAGCGCCAGGCTTCGCCTGGCGCGAGCCGCCCGACGGCCCGCCCGACGCCTCAGGCCAGGGCCGGCTCGCGCTGGCCCGTGGCCATCACGCGCTCGATCTCGTCGACGTCGCGCGGCACCTTCGTCAGGTTGCGGGAGCCCGTCTTCGTGACCAGCACGTCGTCCTCGATCCGCACGCCGCCCTGGCCGCGGAAGCGGCGCACGACGTCCGCGACCAGGAACGGCTCGTACTTCGGGTCGGCGAGCGCCGGCTCGAGCAGGGCGTCGATGAAGTAGACGCCGGGCTCGACAGTGATCACCATCCCCGCCTCCAGCGCGCGGCCGCAGCGCAGGCTCTTGAGGCCGAGCTCCGGACTGCGCTCGACGCCGGCCGGGTAACCGCCGCAGTCGTGCACGTCGAGCCCCATCAGGTGGCCGAGGCCGTGGGGCATGAACAGGTACGGCACGCGGGCCGCCATCATGGCCTCGATCTCGCCGCGCAGCAGGCCGCCGCGGACCAGGTGCTGCAGGATCGTGCGCTCCGCCAGCCGGTGCATGTCGGGCCAGGCGACGCCAGGCTTCATCGCCGACTGCACCGCGCGGTTGGCCGCCAGCACCGCCTCGTAGACCATCCGCTGCTCGGGCGTGAAGCGGCCGTTGACCGGGTAGGTGCAGGTGATGTCCGACGCGTAGCCGTGGTACTCGGCGCCGCTGTCGTTGAGGAACAGGTCGCCGTCGCGCAGCACGCGGTCGTTGGGCGCGCCGGCGTGGCCGTAGTGCAGGGTGGCGGAGTTGGGGCCGCAGCCGCAGATGCAGGTGTAGGCGCTGAAGCGGCAGCCGCCCTTCCTGTACACCTCGTGCAGGAAGTCCGCCTCGAGGTGGTACTCGGACAGGCCCGGCCGGATCCGCTTCATGACCTCGATGTGGGCCGCGCTGCTGACCTCGTTGACCCAGGCCAGCAGCTCGATCTCGGCCTCGCTCTTGATCACCCGGCACTCGACGAGCTCCGGGTACAGGATCTCGTCGTCGGTCGGGAACTTGTCGATGCCCTCGAACGTCGCGGGCTGGGCCCAGCTCCCGCTGTCCGTGTTGCGGCCGCGCAGCCGCAGCAGCGGCCGGGCGCCCAGCGTCGCCAGCACGGCGGGCAGCTCGTCGACGTGGCGCACCTCGTCGGCCGCGTACATCGCCTGGAACTCCGCGAGCGGGCGGATCGCGCCCATCCACACGGCCCACTCCGCCGGCAGCCGCGGCGCGAACAGCCACGAGCGGCCGCTGCCGACCTCGATCGCGCCGAAGAAGCCGGGCTCCTTCACCCCGAACGTCCA
Source organism: Vicinamibacteria bacterium (assembly GCA_023701125.1). Classification (GTDB taxonomy): domain Bacteria; phylum Acidobacteriota; class Vicinamibacteria; order Fen-336; family Fen-336; genus WYBL01. Next base: position 9,140 of record JAMPXO010000072.1, read on the forward strand.
CTGGAAGAAGCTCTCCTGCTTGAACAACTCCTCGCGGTCGGTGTCGTACTCGCAGCGTTGCTCGCCGCCCTGCAGCAGGACGACGGCGCCGGGGGCGACGCCCCGCCCGCGCAGGCGTTCCGCGAGCCGCCGCCGGTTGTCCGCGTGGAGCGACATCGGCACCGCGTAGGTGCCCGGGCCGAGCGAGAACTGGGGGTGAGCGTGGGCCATGGACCGATTATGGGCACCGGCCGCGGGCGGCGGCAAGGGAGCGGTCTAGAATCGGAGCGATGCCCGTCAACTTCAACCAGATCCTGACCTTCGCCGCGCAGCAGAAGGTCTCCGACCTGCACTTCCAGCCGGGCTCGCCGCCCGTGTTGCGGCGGCGCGGCGAGTTGATCCCGGTCAAGCACCCGCCGCTGACCGAAGAAGACACCGCCTACGTCGCCCAGCACCTGGTCGGCATGCCCGACGCCGACCAGTTCCGACGCGAGGTCAAGGACTGGGACGGCACCTTCGCGCTGCCGAACGTGGGCCGCTTCCGCGTCAACGTGTTCCGCCAGCGCGGCCGCTTCTCGGCGGTGCTGCGGGTGATCCCGCTGCAGCCGCTGAGCTTCGACGCGCTCGGCCTGCCGGTGCCGGCGATGGAGCGGATCGGCCGCTTGCAGCGCGGCCTGGTGCTGGTCACCGGCGCCACGGGCAACGGCAAGTCGACGACGATCGCCTCGCTGATCCACAACATCAACACCACCCGCCGCGCCCACGTGGTGACGATCGAGGACCCGATCGAGTTCCTGTTCGAGAACCAGTCGAGCCTGATCTCGCAGCGCGAGGTCGGCTCCGACACCGAGAGCTTCAAGACCGCGCTGCGGGCCGCCCTGCGCCAGGACCCGGACGTGATCATGGTCGGCGAGCTGCGCGACCACGAGACGGTCGACATCTGCCTGAAGGCCGCGGAGACCGGCCACCTCGTGCTGTCGACGATCCACACCCAGGACGCCGCCCGCACGGTGGGCCGGCTGCTCGGCTACTTCCCGCCCGAGGAGCACGCCAGCGTGCGCCAGCGCCTGGCCGAGAACCTGATGGCGGTGATCAGCCTGCGGCTGCTGGCCTCGAAGTCGGGCACGGCCCAGGTGCCGGCCTGCGAGATCATGATGGTCACCCGCTCGATCGAGGAGTGCATCAAGAACGCCGAGCGCACCGACGAGATCCCGGGCTTCATCGCCCGCTCGCGCGACATGGGCATGCAGACGATCAACCAGAGCCTGGTCGACCTGGTGCGCGCGGAGCGGATCTCGATGGAGACCGCCAAGATGGCGTCGTCGAAGCCCGAGGAGCTCGAGCGCGACCTGATGGTCGAGTAGGCGGGACTAGAAGGCGCGGTCGAACGACGCGCTGGCGGCCTCGTACAGGCTGCCGAGGTCGTTGCCGTCGACGTAGCGGTGATTGACCGTCAGCCCGACTGGCACCAGGGTCCGACCGTCCTGCTCGCGGAAGCGGCCGAACGCCGTGCCTGGCTGGCCGGCGTCGGCGTCCGCCAGCATCACGTGGGCGAACGACGTGAACGGGACCCGCGGCAAGGCCGTGTAGTACGCGAAGTCCGGGGCCGCCCCGCCGCTCAGGTCCACGCCCAGTGAGGCCCGCGCGACGACCGCTGCGGCCGCCGCCAGGAACGTCGGCCCGTCGTCGTGCCACGGCGGCGTCGCGAACGTGAAGGTGCCGCGCGGCGCCGGCACGGTCATGCCCACGTGCAGCGAGTCGTACAGCACCACGACGCCGTCCTGCCAGCGCACGCGGAACGCCTCCACCCCGAGCAGCGCGCGGTGGAACGCCCAGCACATCGCGAGGTAGGTCGAGTGCCCGGTCTGCTTCGCGCGGCGCCGCAACGACGTGACGTCGAGGTCGAAGGAGACGCTGTAGAAGGGCAGCGGGTTGCCCCGGTAGAAGTCGAGGTGGGGGCGGCGAGGATAGTCGTCGAGGACGCGGAAGCCCACGGGGAACCGCGCCGAGTATATCGGGCGCGGCTGCTATCGCTGCAACTCGTGGAGGGGGTTGGTGACTCGCCAAGGACTCGAACCTTGAACCCAGAGATTAAGAGTCTCTTGCTCTACCATTGAGCTAGCGAGCCGTCCGACCGAACGAAGGACGCAAAGAATAAATCAACACGGCAGGTCTCCGCAAGGGGGTGGGGTGGGTCGCGCGCTGGTCGCCGTGTTCTTCGCGGCGGCCTTTCTCCAGTTCGCTCATCCGCTCGCCGACGGCGACCTGTGGTGGCACCTCGCGACCGGGCGCTTCGTGCTCGAGCAGGGGCACCTGCCGGACGGCGACCCGTTCGGCTACACCGTCAGCGCGCCGTTCGAGGCCCGCGCGCGGATGTCGGTGCGCGCGAACTGGCTGGCCCAGGTCGTCTACCAGGGGCTCTACCTCGCGGGCGGCTTCCAGGCGCTGCGGTTGTTCAACGCGCTGCTGTTCGTGGCCGTGGTCGCCGTCGTCTACCAGGTGCTGCGGCTGCGCGGAGTCGAGACCGCGCCGGCGCTGCTGCTCGTCTCGCCGCTGTCCGCCTTCTGCTGGTGGTACGACGAACTGCGGCCGCTCGGCTTCTCCGTCCTGCTGACCGCCACCAGTCTGGGACTGATCGAGCGCGCCCAGGTGCGCGGCCTCGGGGCCCGCGGCCTGTTGGCGCTGGTGCCGCTGTGCGCGTTGTGGGCCAACCTGCACCGTGGCTTCCCGGTGGTCGCGCTGGTGCTGACCCCCTACGCCCTCGCCTGGCTGCGCGAGCGGCGCTGGCGCGAGGTCGGCGTGCTGGCCGCGGCGGCCGCCGCCACGCTGCTGAACCCGTCGGGGCTGGCACCGTGGCGAGCGGCGGTCGAAGAGTCGTTCCAGGGCGCGTCGAGCTTCGCGATCCTCGAGCTGGCCTCGCCGTGGGAGTTCGCGCGACTGGAGTCGGGCGGCGCGGGCGGGACGTTCCTGCCGCTGCTGGTCACGATCGTGTTGCTGTCCGCGGCGCTGCTGATCGCCTGCCGGCGCGAGCTGCGGGTGGAGCACGCGCTGCTGTGGCTGTTGCTGGCCGTCGCGGGCGCCACGGCGTTTCGCTACACGATCTACTTCGCGGTCGGCGCGCTGGTGGCGTCGGCCGCGGCGGCGTCCCGCGCCCTCGGCGGGGCGGCGACCGCGCGCCTGGCGCCCGCCGCGCCCGCGGCCGTGGTCGCCGTCGCCGTCGCCCTCGCCTGGGCCGCGCCGCGGCCGACCTGGCGGGCGATCGACGACCGGGCGGTGCCCGTGGCCGCGGTCGACGCGCTGCTGGGCCACGACCTGCCGGGCCCGCTGCTCAACACGTTCGACCACGGCGGCTACCTGATCTGGCGGGCGTGGCCGCGCCACCGCGTGTTCCTCGACGCACGGCTGCTCGACTACTCGGTCTACGACGAGCTGGGGACGGCCGAGCGCACGGGCCTCGGCCCCCTGCTCGCGCGGCGCGGCATCAACACCGTGCTGTACCCGACCCTCGACCGCCGGCTCCGCGTGCGCCGCGCCATCCTCGACCTGCTCTCGCGGCCCGACTGGGCGCTCGTCCACTACGATGCGCTGGCCACCCTGTTCGTGCGTCGCTCGGCCGCCCCGGGCGTGGCCGAGGTTTCCCGGGTCGGGTTCGCCGACCAGTTGCTGGGCGTGATCGCCCACCGCTCCCGCGGCCGTGCGCCGGACGCCGGGGAGCGGGCCGAAGCCGCGGCGATCCTGCGCGCCACGGGCCGCGACACCGAGGCGCAGGCCCTGCTGCCGGCGCGTTGAGGCGAGCGCGGCCGCTGCCGCCCCGGCCTTACAGCCGGAGGCCGCCGTCCGCGGCGACGACGGCGCCGTTCATGAACCCGGCGAGGTCGGAGGCGAGGAACAGGTAGACGGCCCCGATCTCCTCGGGCCGCGCCGCCCGGCGCGCGGGCAGCCGCGCGAGCACCTGCTCGCGCTCGGCCGCCGGCACCAGCGTGGGGGCGCCCTCGACCAGCCCGATCGCGACCGCGTTGGCGGTGACCCCGGCCGGCCCGTACTCGCGGGCCCAGGTCCGCGTCAGCGCGATCAGGCCGCCGCCGCTGGCCGCCTCCGCCGTGCGGCCGGGTGCACCTTCGAGCGCCCCGGCCGAGAGCCCCGACAGGATGCGACCCGCGCCACGCTCGACCATGTGCGCGGCCACCGCTTCCGTACACGTGCGGGCCCCGCCCATGTGCACGTCCAGTGCCCGTTGCCAGCCCGCCTCGCCTTCGTCCTCGGGCGGGCCGACGTGGGCCTGGTTGACGAGCACGTCGATCCGGCCCCACTCCGACAGCACGTGGTCGACGACGCGCTCGATGGCCAGCGCGTCCGTGACGTCGGCCTCGAACGGCAGCGCTTCGCCCGCCTTCAGGCCGATCTCCGCGGCCGCTGCCGAGAGCCGGGCCCCGTCGCGATCGACCAGCGCCACGTGAGCGCCCGCCGCGGCCAGCGCACGGGCCGCCGCGCTGCCGATCAGGCCGCCGGCGCCGGTCACCAGCGCGACGCGGCCCGTCAGGTCGAGCGGGTTCAAGCCTTCACTCGAGGCCGACCGAGACGCTGGCGCGGCCGTCGGTGGAGCGCGCGTAGTAGTCGGGGAACTGCTGGCGGAGGCGGTCGATCTTGGCGATCTGGGCGGCGTCCGGCTCGGCCCCGATGGCGACGAACACCCACGCCTGGCGGTGCGTGTTGGGGGCCTCGCCGACCGGCGGGGTGCGCGTGCCCAGGGCCGCCACGACCTGCCCGATGGTGACGTCGACGCGGGTGCCGCCGAAGGTCACGCCCTGGGCCGGGCCGCGTTCCGGGCTCGAGTTGGTCAGCCCGGTGGGCGAGCGCACGAAGAAGAACGGCGGCACCTCGTCGGGCCCGCGCAGGCCCATCAGGTACTGGTCGAGTTCCCCGTAGCGGGTGCTGTGGTCCGCGCCCGTGCGGAACTGGCCGCCGCCGAGGTCGCTGATCTGGTTGCCCTCGAGGTGGGAGCCGTTGCTGTCCATGAAGAAGCTCCAGTGCGCGTTCTGGCGCCCGAGCAACTCGCCGCTGACCCGGTCGCCCGCGTCGAAGCGGGCGAGCGCCAGCCAGCGGTGGCCGGTCTCGTGGGACAGGATCGACAGCGCCGACTCCTCGCCGATCAGCGGGCTCGCGAAGTCGTCGGGGTACTTGTTGATGGTGTCCATCATCACGAAGCTCTCGAGCCGCCCGCCGCTGCCGTAGTCGCCAGCGAAGTCGAAGGACGAGGAGCCGATGCCGCCGATGTCGGTCTTGACCGTCTGCTCGAAGGCGAAGGTGCCGACCCCGGCCATGCGGCGGCTGGTGAAGACCACGAGCTGCATGTAGTCGTCCGGGAAGGCCGCGAAGAACTTCCGCGCCACCGCGGCCGTGTCCAGCTCGTCGCTGTCGCGGAACGTCTCGGCCAGCGCGCCGGCGCTCTCGGCCCCGGCAGGATTCGAGAAGTCGATCGACGTGACGCCGTTGCGGGCCTCGCCGGGGGCGATGCCGACGGCGCCTTCCTTGACGCCCGTGGCCACCGACGAGGCGTAGGCGAACTCGATGCCGCCGTCGGCGCGCAGCGTGACCTCGAAGGTGTTGGAGTCGCCGACGTCGAACTGCGGCACCTGGGTCCAGGTCACCGTGAAGCGGGAGGCGTCGGCGGTGTAGCTGACGTGGCCGCCGGACGAGGGGTCGAGGTCGGCGAGCATCGGCGCGATCCGCGGCGGGCCGTTGACCAGCCGGCCGATGTCGCGGGCGGTCGACGCGCCGTCGCCGTCGCCGAAGGTCAGGTTGCCGTCCGAGTTGACGTTCACCTCGTTCCAGGTCCGGCCGTGGAACGGGAACGCGAACGGCAGCGCCACCGCGGTCGAGGCGTCGTCGCCGAGCGCGAGCCGGGTGCCGGTGCCGCCCGCCACCGGGCGGTCGGCGCGGTTGACCACGTAGGCGTCGCCCTGCGGCGCGATCGTCAGCCCCACGCTCTGCAGGTCGAAGTCCTTGCGGAACAGGGCCAGATCGCCTTCGTCGCGCAGCACGGCGATCTCGCCGACGCGCTCCGCGCTGGCCCGGACCTCGGTCGCGCGCGGTCCGCCGCGCCGGGCCCGCTCCTCCTGGTGCAGCCACAGCGCCTCGCGGGCCGTGCGGTCGCCCTTGCCGCACCAGCCCGGGGGCGGGGCGGCGGCCAGGGGAGCCGTGACGAGGGTGGCGAGCGTGATCGAGGCCAGGCTTCGGCGCATGCGGAGAACTCCTCAGGATCGAGTCTACGCGGGTTCCCACACCGAACGGAGCCCGGGCTCCGTCGCGAATGGAGCGCCTCCGCCCGGGGCCGTGGCGAGGTGCGCCAACGCGCCGTGCCTGCGAAATCGACGGATGAGTCCGACCCCGCGCGCCGACCCGGCGGCCTGCGAGCGCTGCGAGTTGCTGCCGGCGGCGCCGCCCGATGCGGGCGCGCTCTACCTCTGGCCGCCGCTGGGCCACACCCGACCGCGCCTGGCCGATGCGCTGCGCGCCTCGGGCGCGGTGCTCGAAGACGGGCCGGCGCCGCAGGCGCTGGTGGCGCTGCTGCGCGACGGCCAGGTGTTCTCGCACTTCCAGCCGATCGTCGCCCTGGCCAGCCGCGAGGTCTTCGGGCACGAGGCGCTGCTGCGGGTTCGCGGCGGCGGCGAGGAGAGCGGGGCGCCGGGGCCGATACTCGCGGTCGCGCGGGCGGCCGGGCTGCTGTTCCACCTCGACCGCGCCGCGCGTCCTCGACTACTACCGCCAGCGCGGCTTCCAGGTGGCCCTCGACGACCTCGGCGCCGGCTACAGCTCGCTCAACCTGCTGGCGCGGGTGCGGCCGGACTTCGTCAAGCTCGACATGGAGCTGATCCGCGGCGTCGACCACGACCCGTTCAAGGCGCGGCTGGCGGGCGACTCGCCCGTCCCGGTGCACCGCCGCCCGCCCTCGCCGCCCTCGACTGATCGCCGCGCTCGCCGGGGCGGCGGGGCAGGAAGCGACCGCGACCGCGCGCGCCGGTCCACGCGAAGTCGCGCACGATCGCCTCGCCGCGGCTCAGCACCGTCCGCGGCCAGCCCTTCACGCGCAGGCCCTCGAACGGGGTGAAGTCGACGTTCTGGTGGAGGTGGCGCGCGCTCAGCACGACCTCGTGGCCGGGGTCGAACAGCACGAGGTCCGCGTCAGCGCCGGCGACCAGCGCGCCCTTGCGCGGGTACAGCCCGAAGCGGCGAGCCGCGGCCGTGCTGGTGACCTCGACGAAGCGGGGCAGCGAGAGCCGTCCTTCGCCGACGCCGAAGTGATGGAGCAGGGCCATCCGCGTCTCGATCCCGGGGGCGCCGCCGGGCAGCCGGTCGAACGGCACGGGAGACGTCGCCCACGGCTCCTCCCGCTCGGCCGTCACCGCGCCCGACGGGGGTCTGGGGGCGGAGGAGCTCCGCTCGCGACGTAGCCCCCATGGGCCCGACGCCGGGTTCATCCCGGCGTTGGAACCCGCGGTGAGCCGGCGCAGCTCGGGCGTGCGACGCAGGCCGCGCTTCTGGGCCCGCGTGAACGGGCAGTGGTCGGTGACCACGAAGTCGAGCCCGCCGTCGCCCAGCGCCTGCCACAGCGCGGCGCGGTCCTCGTCGCGGCGCAGCGGCGGCGCCATCACGAACATCTCGGCGTCCGGCCGGGTGTACACGTCGTCGGTCAGCAGCAGGTGCTGCGGGCAGACCTCGCCGCTGACGTCGTCGCCCTTCGCTCGCCAGCGCGCCAGCGCGGCCAGGCCCGCGGCCGCCGAGACGTGGACCACGTGGAGCGGCAGGCCGACGGTCGCGGCCAGCGCCAGCGCGCGCTCCGTCGCCTCCGCCTCGCCGAACGCCGGGTGGGCGAGCGGGTGGAAGAACGGGTGGACGTGATCGGCGCGGCGATGGTGTTCGACGAGTTCCCGGATCAGCTCGTGGTTCTCGGCGTGGACCAGGGCCAGGCCGCCGTGCTCGGCCAGCGTGGCGAAGCCCGCGAGCAGGGCCTCGTCGTCGACGCGCAGGCCGTCGTAGGCCATGTAGAACTTGAAGGAGGGCACGCCGGCCGCGATCACGTCCCGCACTTCGGCGCGGCTGCGCTCGTCGCCGCGGTTGAACGTCATGTGCAGGCCGAAGTCGATCGCGGCGGCGGCTTCAGCTTCGGCGCGGCGGGCCTCGAACGCCGCCATCCACGTCTCGCCCGGGCCCGCCTCGACGAAGTCGACGACCGTCGTCGTGCCGCCCAGCGCCGCCGCGATCGTGCCCGTCTCCCAGTCGTCCGCCGAGACGACCCGGTGCGGCCCCTGCGGGTAGGCGAGGTGGACGTGGGGATCGATCCCGCCGGGCATCACCAGCAGGCCGCGGGCGTCGATCTCCGTGACCGCGCTCAGGCCGTGGCCGACGGCGGCGATGCGGCCGTCGTGGATCGCGAGGTCGGCGACGACCGCCTCGGTCGCGGTGACGACCGTGCCGTTGCGGATGACGCAGTCGGGTGTGGGCTGGCTCACACTGTCCTCCTCGTTTCTCTCCGCCGCGTCGCAGGGCTTGCGGGGCGACCGCGTTCGCAGCCGTCTTCGCTCCTCCCGAGCAACCGCCGTGCCCCGCGAAAAAAGCGGGCCGGCGTCCGAAAGCTCTTGACGGATTCCCCCCCGGGCGCATGTTTGACTGGTAGGGATCAGCCTGCGTTCCGGACCCTCTGCCGGGAGGACCGATGCTGGAGATCCGCTGCGACCCGAGCGTGCCGAAGGAGGTTCTCGCTCGCCTCCGCGAGCCGCTGGAGCACGCGGCGACGAGTTGGAGCGGGATGGGGGAGGCGTTCGTCTATTGCGTCCCCGACCCGCGCGGTGCTCGCGAGCTCGTGGTGCGGGTCAGCACCCTGCAGGGTGTCGTGCCCGTCCTGTTCCGGCTCGAGGGGCTCGACGGCGACGGCGTCGAGATGACGCTGCGGGGCACGCTGCAGCGGGGCGATCTCTAAGAAGAGGATCGGGGCGCTCGGAGATGGTGCGCCCGGCAGGGCTCGAACCTGCAACCTTCGGCTCCGGAGGCCGACGCTCTATCCAGTTGAGCTACGGGCGCAACGTCAGCGCGGGGCGACTATAACACGCTCGCCGCACGGGGCGCGTGGGACCGCCTTGACTGGAGCCGCGAAGCTGTTGAGAATCCACGGGTTGCTCGCCCCTGAACGCCCCTGAGCCCTTCGCGGAGGTTGGCCTTGTTCTCGCGTCCCCGCCGCCAGACCCTCGTCGCGCTCGGCGCCATGGCCCTCGCGGGGGCGGCGCGCGGGCAGGGCCCCACGCCAGCGCCGACGCCACGCAAGCGCAAGCCGCTCCCGTCCGGCCTGACCGGCGGGCCGCCGCGGGTGGAAGCGGACATCGTCACCGTCGACATCGAGGCGACCACGACCGAGGCTCGGCCCGAGGCGGCGAGCGGCTCCGGCGAGGCGGCCTGGCTGATCGAGCGCCTGCGCAACGCCGTGAAGCTGTCGAGCCGCTTCACGCTTTCCGACGAGGTGTCGATCCAGGAAGTGCTGTCCACGGACTTCCTGCTGCCCGAGGGGAGCAAGGTCTACCACAAGCGCGGCGAGGCCACGTTCCTGCTCGCCGACCCGGCGGCGAAGACCTACTACCCGATGGGCACCGCCTCGCTGATGGCGGCGCTCGAGGGCGGCGCCGGCATCGTCAACTCGCAGTACGACGCCCGCGTCGAGCACAGCGACGAGAAGCAGAAGCTGGTCGGCCTGGAGTGCCGGCGCTCGACGGTCCGCGTTTCCTACGCCTCGGCCGTGCCGCTCGAGAACGACACCGTCTACGTGCAGCGTCGGGTCGAGATGACCGTCTGGCACACCCACGAGATCCCCAGCTCCGCCTTCGTCGAGCACGTCTTCTTCCAGTACCAGTCGGACGCAGCGCAGCGGGTCAAGAACACGCTGCTGTCGGAGCTCGGCTTCCCGATGCAGCTCGACTTCGTGCTGACCCGCGAGGGCGCGAAGGGGCGCAAGGAGGAGCCGGGCTCGTTCCGGCTCAAGGTCCGCGAGGCGCAGGTGCAGGTCGCGCTCGATCCCCAGTTGTTCAAGCTGCCGCCCGCCGGCTTCCGCCGGCTCGACCGCAACCCCTACCTGAAGCGCTAGCGCCGATCGTTCAGCGCCGACCAGCACCGAGGATCGCCACCGGCGGGGTCAGCGCCTGGCCGTCCGCCGGGGCGGCCTGGATGCGACGCACGACGTCCATGCCGGCGACCACGCGGCCGAACGCTGCGAAGCCCTGGCCGTCCGGGTTACGGCGCCCGCCGAAGTCGAGTTCGGGCTGGTCGCCGATGCACACGAAGATGTCCGAGGTCGCGGTGTCCGGCGCGTCGCGCGCCATCGACACCACGCCGTCGCCGTGGCGCAGTCCCGTGACCGAGGTGCGCTCGAGCGCGATCGGCGGGAACGACTCCGCTTCCCGCGCGGCGGCCACGCTGGCCTGGATCACCTCGATCTTGACCGGGTTCTGCGGCTGGTTGTCGAGTCGCACCGTGCGGTGGAAGCGGCCGCCGCGGTAGTGGCCGGCGTCGACGTAGCGCAGGAAGTTGCGGGCCGTGGCCGGCGCCGCCGCCACGTCGACCTCGATCGTGATCGCGCCCAACTCCGTCTCCAGCACGACCACGACCGGCGCGGCTTCGGGTGCGGCCGCGGGGGGCGCGGCCAGCAGCGCGGCGACGACGACGAGGGCACGGATCATCGCGAGTCCTCCCGGTGGAGCGCGCGGTGCGCGCACAGGAACAGGGCGAGGCCGAACAGCGTGAGCGCCGCGACGTCGACGCGGCGCGCGCGCGCCCGCTCGGGCGCGGGCAGCGACGCGCCGAGTTGCTCCGGCCACGCGGCGACCCAGGTCATCTCGACCGCCTTGCGGTGGCGGAACACGTCCCAGCCCTCCTCGACCAGTCGCTCGAAGCGGGCCTTGTCGAGCAGCACGGGCCCACCCAGCTCGAGCCGTTGCACGAGCGTCTCGTCGTCCAGCGCGAGGCTCGGCTCCAGCGCGATCCGGCGCAGCAGGTCGTACGCCCACCAGGTCGGCATCGCGTGGGCGACCTGGCCGGCCGGGCCCTTCATGTCCATGTGGATCGCCGGGCTCGTGAACAGCACTTGCGGGATCAGCAGGATCGGCAGCAGCGTCATCGCCCGGTCCGCGCTGGCGGACAGCGCCGACAGCGCGAGCCCGAGCATCGAGCCGACGGTCGACGCCAGCAGCATCGCGCCGAACAGCTCCACCTTCGAGCCGGGCACGCCGAACCACAGGTCGAGGATGGCGAGGAACGCGGCGCACTGGACGGCCGCGACGGCGGCCAGCACGCAGGCCTTGGACAGCAGGTACGGCGCCAGGCCGAGCCCGAAGAAGCGCTCGCGGGCCAGGATCGCGCGCTCCTTCACCACCTCGCGGGCGGCGTTGGAGCAGCCGAACCACACGCTGGTCAGCGCCAGCAGGAACAGGATGGTGTTCTTGGGCTTGGTGTAGGCGAAGTCGCTGTCGCCGTAGAGCAGCGAGATGCCGATCAGGACGGCGATCACCGGGGCCTGGGCCAGCAGCAGGACGAGGTTGCGTCGGTCGCGGCCGAGCAGTCGTGCGTAGCGCGCGGACAGCACGGCCCACTGGCGCAGCGGGCCCGCCAGCCGGGCCGGGGCGCGCGCTGCCGCGGGGGTGTCGCTGGTGCGCCTCGCGCTGGCCCGCGCCGAGTCGGCCCGCGCCCGCTCGGCCCACTCCGCCACGGGCTTCTCGCGCAGCCGCGCGTAGAGCTGGCCGAGGTGGCTGACGCCGAAGCGCTCCTGCGCCTGCGCCGGCGGGCCCGAGAACGCCAGCCGGCCTTCGGCCAGCAGCACGACCTGGTCGCACAACGCCAGGTTGTCGAGGGTGTGGGTGACGAGGACGACGGTCTTGCCCTTGTACGCCAGCTCGCGCAGCAGGAGCATCAGCGACTCCTCGAGCGCGGGGTCGAGGCCGGACGTCGGCTCGTCGAGCAGCAGCAGCGACGGCTCGGTCAGCAGCTCGGCCGCGATCGAGACCCGCTTGCGCTGGCCACCCGACAGCCGCCGCACCAGCACGTCGCGGCGCTCGGTCAGCTCCAGCGCGGACAGCACCGCCTTGACCCGGGTGTCGCGCTCCGCCGCGGTGGTGTCGGGCGGCAACCGCAGCCGGGCCAGCGCGTCGAGGCTCTCCGCGACCGTCAGGTCGAGATGGACGATGTCCTGCTGCGGCACGAAGCCGACCCGGCCGACCAGCGCGCCGCGCGCCGCGTGCAGCGGCTGGCCGTTGGCGAGCACCTCGCCCGCCGCCAGCGGCCGCAGCCCGGCGAGGGCCTCGAGCAGGGTCGACTTGCCCGCACCCGAGGGGCCGATCAGGGCGGTGAACGTGCCCGGGGCGATCGCGAGGTCGACCGCGTCGACCAGCGTGCGGGCGCCGGCCTGCACCGTGGCGCCGTGGACGTCCAGGCGCAGTCGGCTGCGAGTGTCGAACACCCGCAGCCGGGCCGCGGCCACCTCGATCTCGAACGGGCCGATCACCACCCGCTCGCCCGCGGCCAGCTCGGCGCGGCTGACCCGCTCGCCGCGGGCGAAGGTGCCGTTGGCCGAAGCGTGGTCCTCGACCCGCACCCGGCCGTCTGCCAGCGGCGTGAAGCGGGCGTGACGGCGGCTGACGATCGGCGAGTCGAGGCGCAGGCCGGCCTCGGGCCCGCGGCCGGCGTCGAGCCCGGCCGCCGGCAGCTCGTGCTCCGCGATCAGCGCCGTGCCGCGCGAGCGGGCAGCCAGGCGGTCGAAATCGGGGATCGTCACGGTCGCGTCGCCGCGCCCCGCCAGCGCGCCGGACAGGAACTCCACCGCGAACGTCGGCCCGCCCGGGCCGAGCCCGACGACGTCGCCATGGGCCAGCGGTGCGCGGTCGACGCGGTGGCCGTTCAGGAAGGTGCCGTTGCGGCTCTCGAGGTCGAACAGGATGTAGGCGCTGTCGACCCGGACCAGCTTGGCGTGTTGGGCAGACACCACGCGGTCGTCGGGCGTCCACACGTCGCTGCCCTGGGCGCGGCCCACGCGCAGCACGGAGCCGGCCAGCTCGAACAGGGCGCCGTCCCGCGAGCCGGACAGGAAGCGCACGCGCAGGCGCGCGATGTGATCGCCCGGCGCGGGCCCGCGGGGCGTCGGGCGCGCCAGCGCCGCGAGCGTCAGCGGCGGGCCACCGGCGCCGGGCACGAGCGTGTGCTCCGCCGCGCTGTAGAGGGTCGCGTCGCTGCCCCCGTGGAGCGTCGCGCCGGGGGCGGGGGCTGCGACCGCGAGTTCGACCCGCAGCTGCGGCCCGTCGACGCCGAGCCGGATCACGTCGCCGTCGCGCAACTCGGCTTCTTCGATGTCGTCGGCGCCGAGGAAGGTGCCGCCCTGCGAGCCGAGGTCGCGCAGGACCAGGCCCTCGGGCCCCGCGCCGATCGAGGCGTGGCGCGGGTCGGCGCCCTCGATCCGCACCCGGCAGCCGGGGTCGGAGCCGATCACCGCCTCGCCGCTCAGCTCGAGGGTGCGAGCGCTGCCGTCGAGGCGAACCAGGCGGTAGCGGATCGTCATCGGCGCGGCTCGCCGTAGAGCGACTCGACGAGGCGGAGGAACCACGGCGGCCGCGCGACGACCACGTAGGCCGCCACCAGCGCGGTCAGCGGGACCGCGACCGTGACGAGGTCCACGACGAGGACGGTGACGGCGATCAGCACGCGGTCGGCCAGCCTCACGTTCTCTCCTGGTTCCCTCACCCGCGTCGGCCCCGGGGGCACGGGAGCGGAGGAGCGTCCGTTCGCGACGGAGCCCCCGCGGGTCTGGCGACGGGTTCACCCCGGCGCCAGCCACCCGACGTTTGGACCGCGATTGTAGTCGCGGGGCCGTATGATGCGCGCCCGATGGCGTCCTCCGACAGGCCCCAGTCGCTGGTGGTCAACCTGGCGCTCGCGGCGGCCGTGTTCGCGGCAGGCCTGCTCGTGCTCGAAGGCGGCGCCCGGGTGCTGGCCCCGCCCCGGAAGCCGCAGCCGGTGGCCGAGTACATCTGGGACTGGCAGGAGAAGTGGGACGGCGACTTCTACACCGTCCGCTCCGACTCGCTGGGCTGGCCGCCGTGGGACGAGTTCAACCGCGAGGGCCTGCGCGACCGCGCCCACGCCGAGCAGCCGCCGCAGGGCGTTTCGCGGCTGGCGGTGCTGGGCGACAGCGTCACCTTCGGCGACGGCCTCAAGCCCGACGAGACCTGGACTCGCGGCCTCGAAGCCGCGCTCGACGAGGCGGGCCCCGGCGTCGAGGTGATGAACGTCGCCCTGCTCGGCTGGTCCACGCGCCAGCAGCGGCTGGCCTGGGAGCGGATCGCCCGCCGCTACCGGCCGAGTCACGCGCTGCTCGCCGTCTGCCTCAACGACGTGCCCGAACTGCAGAACAACCTCTCGCGCCCGCACCCGCTGCTGGCGCGGCTGTTCCGTGCGTCCGCGCTGGTCCGGCGGGTGGTCGGCGCCGAAGGCCGGGAGATCGCCTCGGTGGAGGAGCTGTTCGCGGCCCCGGAGCCGGAGCGCGTGCGCGCGGGCTGGGAGCGCTTCTTCGCGGAGGTGCGCGAGCTGCGCGCGAGCGTCGCGCAGGACGGCGCGGCCTTCGGCCTGGTCGTGTTCCCGTTCCGCTTCCAGCTCGAGCCGGGCGCGCCGCCACCGCGCGCGCAGCAGCGCCTGCTCGCGTTCTGTGCCGGCGAGGGCATCGCCTGCCACGACCTGTTGCCCGACCTGGCGCCGCTCGGGCCAAAGGCCTTCCACGACTACGACCACCCGAGCGTCGAAGGCGCGCGGCTGGTCGCGCGCTCGCTGGCCGCCAGCGCGGTCGTGCCGCAGCCACTGGCGGTCCGCGCGATCCTCGCCCGTCGGGGCTTTGGGGGCGGAGGAGCTCCGTTCGCGACGGAGTCCCCATGGGACCGGCGACGGGCTTCGCCCGGCGTCGGAACCCGTCGGGCGGCCGCGGCCGTCGAGGCGCGCGCACTCGCGTTGCGTCTCGACGCCGGCGCGGTCGAGGAGCAGCGGGCCGCGCTGTGGGCACTGCGCCGCGTGGGGCCCGGCGCGAGCGCGGCCCTGCCCGAGCTGCGCACGGCGCTGCGCCATCGCGAGGAGGTCGTGCGCGCCGAGACGGCGCGCGCGCTCGGCGCGCTGGGGGCGGCCGCGCGGCCGGCCGTCGACGAGCTGTTCGCCCAGTTCGATGATCCGCGCGTCGCGCCGCGCTGGGCGGCCGCGCGGGCGCTGCACGCGATCGGCCTCCGTGCGCCCGACGACGTGGTGGCGCTGGCCCGCGCGCTCGGCCACGCGGACCCGTTCGTGCGCGCGTTCGCTGCGTTCGTGCTGGGCGGCTTCGGGCCGGCAGCCGCGCCCGCGGTGCCGCAATTGATCGCAGCGCTCGCCCATCCCGAGGGCTTCGACCGCGCCGGGGCGGCGACCGTGCTGTCGCGGGTCGGCCCGGCCGCCGCGCCCGCGGTGCCCGCCCTGGCCGCGGGGCTGACCGCCGAATCCCCCGACCGCCGCTGGAAGGCCGCGCGGGCGCTCGGTCGACTCGGCGAAGTCGCCGCGTCGGCCGCGCCGGCGCTGGAGCGTGCGCTGGGCGACGCCGATCCGCGGGTGCGCTCGAACGCAGCCCGCGCCCTGGGCCGGCTGGGACCGGCGGCGCGGGCCGCCGCGGCCGGCCTGCAGCGGGCGACCGGCGACGCCGAAGAAGAAGTCCGCCAGGCCGCGCGCGAGGCGCTGGCCCAGCTCTCGCGCTAGCGGACCTCGGGCGTCGGCGTCGGCGGCACGACCCCGGGCTTCCACTTCGGCGGGGTGGGCTCGGGTTTGCCCAGCGGTCCGGTGGCCGGCGCTCCGGGCGGGGCCGGCGTCGCGGCCGGAGCCGCGCCCAACGGCGGTCGACGGTACAGCGAGCGCACCGAGACCCGGGTCGGATCGCCGGGGAAGCCGTCGAGCCCGGTCGCGCTGATCGCGGTCACCCGCAGGTAGACGTCGCCGAGGGCGAGCGGCTCGACCTGCAGCCGCGTGCCCTTGACGCCGGTGTGGCGCGAGAGCAGGTGGCCGCAGCCCTCGTCGGCACACGCCTCCACGACGTAGCTGCGGGCGTTGGGCACGACGTCCCAGGCCAGCACCGGGTTGGAGTGGTCGAGGATCGTGCCCCGCTCGGGGAGGGTGAGCTTCGGCCCGGGCAGCAGCTTCTCGGGCGGAGTCGGCGGGCCGTTCTCGGGCACGGTCGTGCCCATGCCCTGCTCGACCGCAACGGCCTGGCCGGCGGCGGCCACGTCGGCGGTGCCGCCGTAGACCATGAACTGCGCCGTGCCGGTGTCGGTCTTGCGCGAACGGCTGCGGGCGCCGGTGTCCGCGGTGCGGCGCGGCCTGGCCTGGGCCTTGCCGACGACGATCTCGATCTCGCCGCCCGCTGCGGCCGGCGGGGCGTCGAGGTCGGCCTGGCCTTCGACGATCTCCAGCGACTTGCGCTCCACGCCCTCGAGCCGGCTGCCGGCGTCGCGCAGGAACACGACCGACTGCTCGGTCACGTACAGCCGCGTCTGGTCCTCGAACTTGAGCAGCGCCGACGAGCGCTCGTGGGTGCGCAGGCCGTCGCGCTCGCGCAGCAGGTCGCCGAGCTGGGCGGAGGTCCACGGCTCGGGGAACGGCTTCTCCTCGACCTTGCGCGACAGCGCGGCCAGCTCCGCGGTCCGCACCTTGCGGGCGACGATCACGCGGATCTTCTGGCCCGGGGTCAGCTTGTGGGGATCGGCGACGTCCGGGTTGAGGCGCCAGTTGTCGCGCCAGCCCGCGCTCGAGCCCAGGTACTTCTGGGTGATCCCCATCAGCGTCTCGCCCGCCACCACCGTGTGCCAGCCGAGGCTGTCGCCTTCGGCTCTCGCGGTCGGCGCGGTCGCGGGCGCCTGGCCCGCGGCGGCGAA
>JAMPXO010000073.1 GCA_023701125.1 Vicinamibacteria bacterium
CGGCACGCTGAAGATCGACAGCGAACCGACCGGCGCCGAGGTGCTGGTCGACGGCCGGCCGCGTGGCGCCACTCCGTTCACCGGCCGGGTCGCGCCGGGCGACCACCAGGTGACGCTGCGCCGCGAGGGCTTCGCCGAACAGTCGTTCCCGGTCCAGGTCCAGGCCGGGGCCGTCGCCGAACCGGGACGCAAGGCGCTGGTGGCCGCGGCAGCCGGGGCCACGCCCGCGACGGCGGCCGTCGCGACGCCCGCGCCGACGACGGGCGAACTCCTGCTGTACACGACGCCGCCCGGCGCCCACTTCTATCTCGACGACGAGTACCTCGGCCAGGGTGACCCGGGCCTCGGCCGCCTGCGCAAGTCCGGCGTTGCGGCGGGAGCGCACGTGATCCGCGCGGTGCGCGGCGAGCAGAACGTCGAGCAGCCGGTGGAGGTCGTGGCCGGGCAGAGCACCACCGTGCGGCTGTCGCTCGCAACACCGGAGCCCGCCGGTCCGTTGCCAGGCCGACTGGCCGCGGCGCTGGCCGCGGTGGTGGTTCTGCTCGGCGCAGGTTTCTGGTGGCTGCGGCGGAGCAAGGCGCCGGCCGAGCCCGAGACGCGGCTGCTGCCCTCGCGCCCGCCGTCGGCGGCGCCGCGCACGGCTCCGCGCACGCCGGGCCGCACGCCGGCGTCGCGGCCGACGATCTCCTCGTCGCCGACGCTGGGGGCGGACGATCCGCTCAGTGCGACCGAAGCCCTCGCCGAGATACCGACGCCGCGCCCGGGAGACGGCACCCACGAGACCTTCGGCCCGTTCGTGCTGACCGACCAGCTCGGCCGCGGCGGCATGGCCTCGGTGTACCGCGCCGAGCGCAACGGTCAGTTCGTGGCCCTCAAGCGCCCGCTGCGCGGCTTCCTCGACGAGCCCGAGTTCCTCGAGCGCTTCCTGCGCGAGGCCGAGATCGGGCGCACGCTGCATCACCACAACATCATCCGCATCTTCGAGCGCGGGGACGTGGAGGGCGTGCCGTACTTCACGATGGAGCTGGTCGACGGCGACACGCTGTCGTCGTACGCGCGCCGGCGCGGCCCGCTGCCCTCGCGCGAGGCCGCGGAGATCGTGGCCCAGGTCGCCGAGGCGCTCGATTACGCCCACCTCAAGGGCATCGTCCACCGCGACCTGAAGCCGTCGAACATCATGCTGATGCGCGACGGCACGGTGAAGGTGATGGACTACGGCATCGCCCGCTCGCGCCGCTTCGACGGGCTGACCGTGACCGGCGCGTTCCTCGGCACCCCCGACTACGTCGCGCCGGAGACCGCCGAGGGCCACGGCACCGACGCCCGCTCCGACCTCTACTCGCTCGGCATCGTGTTCTACGAGATCCTGACCGGCCAGCGCCCGTTCGTCGGCGAGACGCCGTTCGCGACGCTCAAGAAGCACTGCCTGGAGCCGCCGACGCCGCCGTCCGCGATCCTGCCCGGCGTCCCGCGCGAGCTGGAGGCGATGATCCTCAAGCTGCTGCGCAAGGACCCGGCCGAGCGCTATCCCGGCGCGGAAGAGCTGCTGATCGAGCTGCGCGACTACCTCAACAACGCGGCGGCCTGAGCCCCCGCGCGAGGCTTGACAACCCCGCAGCCGAGCCCCTAGAGTCGAAGCCATGACGACGCCTGCCCAGAGCCCTCTCGGACCGGTCTGGCGGGGCTCCGTCCACCATCACCGCCACCATTCGTAGGGCGCGCCGGCCGTCCGGACGCGTCCTTCGGGAGAGCGGGGTTCCGGGGAGGAGCGGGCGCGAGACGAAGCCTCTTCAGGGATCCTGAAGAGGCTTTTCGTTTCTGGGGTAGCTTGAGGCGATGCCGACGCAGATCTGCGTGAGCCTGGGCCAGGAGAAGATCCGCCAGGTCGTCGAGCGCATGGGCGAGCTGGCGCCGCTCGCGGACCTGTTCGAGGTCCGCGGCGACCGCATCGCCGACCTCGACCTGCTGGCGATCCTGCGCGCCAAGACGACCCCGCTGATCTTCGCCTGCCGCTCCGTGGAGCAGGGCGGGCACTTCGACCTGCCGGCCGAGCGCCGCCACAACCTGCTGCTCGAGGCCGTCAAGCGCGGCTTCGACTACGTCGACGTCGAGCTGTCCTCGAAGTTCCTCGACGTGATGATGGAGAAGGCGGGCGGCGGCCTGATCGTCTCCCACCACGACTTCATCGGCATGCCGGACGACCTGGACCTGCTCTACGCGGAGATGAGCGAGAAGGGCGCCGACATCGTCAAGATCGCGGTCACCCCGCGCTCGTTCGCCGACGTCGGCCGCCTGATCGAGTTCGCGCAGCGCACCAGCGCCTCCGGCGGCCCGGGCCTGGTGGCGGTCGGCCTCGGGCCGCTGGGCGCGCCGACGCGGCTGCTGGCCGGGCGCTGGAACGCGCCCTTCACGTTCGCCTCGGCGGTCGTGGGCGAAGAGACGGCACCCGGCCAGATCGACGTCGCCAAGATGGCGGACCTGTACCGCGTGCGCGAGGTCGGTCCGGACACGAAGGTGTACGGCGTGCTCGGCCGCGACGTCACCCGCAGCCTGTCGCCGGTGCTGCACAACCGCGCGTTCGAGGCCCGCGGCGTCGACGCCATCTACGTGCCGTTGCCGGCCGAGTCGCTCGACGCGTTCTTCGAGGCGTTGCCGGCGCTCGATCTGTCCGGGTTCAGCGTCACCCGGCCGTACAAGACGGAGATCCTGTCGCGGCTGCAGGAGGTCGACGAGACCGCCGCGCTGTGCGGCAGCGTCAACACCGTGCTGGTCCACGACGGGCTGCTGATGGGCTCGACCACCGACGGCATGGGCATCAGCATCCCGCTGCGCAAGCGCACGGAGCTGAAGGGCAAGATGGCCGTGATCCTGGGCGCGGGCGGCGCGGCCCGCGCGGCCGCGCTGTCGCTGGTGCGCAAGGGCCTGCAGGTGATCGTGCTGGCGCGCGACGCCGACAAGGCCGCCTTCGCCGCCGGCGCCGTCGGCTGCAGTTCCGGCGCGCTCGACGAGATCCGCACCCTGTCGTGGGACATCCTGATCAACGCGACCCCGCTCGGCGGGCTCGGCTTCGAGCAGGAGACGCCGGTGCCCGCGGATGCCCACCACGAGGGCAGCGTCGTGCTCGACATGGTCTACGACCCGATCGACACCCGCTTCCTGCGCGAGGCGGCGGCCGCGGGCTGCACGACGATCCACGGCCTGGAGATGCTGCTGGAGCAGGCGATCCCGCAGTTCGAGACGTGGACCGGCAAGGAGGCGCCCGCCGAGGCGCTGCGCGCCCTCGTCGATCTGCTGGCGGCCGGGCATCGATGAGCCGCGGCACCACCCAGGTGCCGCCGGGCGTCCAGTGCTTCGTCGGAGACGAGGCGCGGCGCCGGCGGGCGATCGAGGAACGGGTCTGCTCGGTGTTCGAGGGCTGGGACTACGAGGAGATCATCCCGCCCCTGTACGACTACGCGGACGCCTTCGGCGGCGCGCTGTCGCCACGCACCTACTCGTTCGTCGGCCGCGACGGCGCGCTGCTCGCGCTGCGGCCCGACTTCACCAGCCTGCTGGCCAAGATCGCCGCCGGCCGCCTCGCCGACCGCCGGCCGCCGATCCGGCTCTACTACTCGGGCGAGGTGCTGCGCTTCGAGCCGCCGCGCGCGGGCCGCCAGAACGAGCTGCACCAGATGGGCCTCGAGCGACTCGGCGGCGATTCGCGCACGGCCGACGCGGAGGTGGTGGCGATCGCGGCCGAGTGCCTCGACGCGGCCGGTGCCCGCGACTGCGTGCTGGCGCTCGGCCACGTCGGCGTGTTCGCGGGCCTGACCGGGAGCTGCGGCCTGGCGGGCGTCGACGTCGAACGGTTGCGCGAGCGGCTCGGCCTCAAGGACCAGGGCGGCGTGCGCGAGTTGTTGCGCGAGGCGGGCATCGGCGGCG
This sequence comes from Vicinamibacteria bacterium, assembly GCA_023701125.1. Lineage (GTDB taxonomy): Bacteria > Acidobacteriota > Vicinamibacteria > Fen-336 > Fen-336 > WYBL01. The sequence continues at coordinate 3,922 of JAMPXO010000073.1, forward strand.
AGCCGGCGGCCGGCGTGCAGCGGCTGGCGGTGCTGGCGGGGGATGCGTCGGTGCTCGACGAGGCAGAGCGGGCGCTCGCGTTCTGCCCGGCGGCACTCGCGGCCCTCGCGGAGTTGCGGGCGGTCGCGGGCGCGCTGCAGGCCGCGGGCCTCGGGGCGCGGCTGTCCTTCGACCTCGGCGAGGTGCGCGGGCTCGACTACTACACGGGCCTCGTCTTCCGCGCCTACGCACCCGGCCTCGGCTTCGAGGTGGGCGGCGGCGGGCGCTACGACGCGCTGCTGGCCCGCTTCGGGCGGCCGATGCCTGCGGTCGGCTTCATGCTCGGCCTCGACCGGCTGGCGGCGCTGCTGGAGCGGCAGGAGAACGGCGCTCCGCCCGCGCGGCCCGTGGCGGCCGAGGTGGGCGGTGCGGCGCTGGGCTCGAGCCTGGCCGAAGCTCGTGCCCGGCGCGGGCGCGGCCTTCGCGTGCGCTTCGAAGGGGGCCCCGCGTGAGCCTCGCCGTCGCGTTGTCCAAGGGCAAGCTGTGGAAGGGCGCCGGCCTTCGCTTCCGCGCGGCGGGCCTGCCGTTCCCCGACGCCGAAGGCCGCAAGCTGGTCGTCGAGCTGGGCGGGCTGCGCTTCCTGTTCGTCAAGGACGTCGACGTGCCGACCTACGTCGAGCACGGCATCGCCGACTGCGGGATCGTCGGCAGCGACGTGCTGCGCGAGGCCGACGCGGACGTGTACGAGCCACTCGACCTCGGCTTCGGCCGCTGCCGCCTCGCCGTCGCGCGACCCGGGTCGACGCCGCAGGAGCCGCGCCACGCGACGTTGCGGGTGGCGACCAAGTACCCGCGCCTGGCCGCCGCCCACTTCCTCGGCCGGGGTCGCCCCGTCGAGGTGGTGAAGCTGCAGGGCTCGGTGGAGCTGGCCTGCGTGCTGGGCCTGGCCGACTGCATCGTCGACGTCGTGGAGACGGGCGCGACGCTGCGCGAGAACGGCCTCGAGGTCGTCGAATCCGTGCTCGAGTGCTCGGCCCGGCTGATCGTCAACCGCGCGAGCTACCACGCGCGCCGTGAAGAAGTGCAGAGCCTGCTGAAGGCGCTGGAGAGTGCCGTACCCCAGGAGGTCCTCGCGTGAAGTCCGGTCGAAAGTCCCAACAGCCCGAGAAGATCGGGTCGCTCGCGCTGTTGCGCGCGGGCACTCCGGCGTTCCTGCGCTTCGTGGAGCGCCGCGCCGCGCGTGGGGCGTCCTCGCCGAGTGTCGACAAGGCCGCGGCGGCGATCGTCGCCGAGGTCCGCGCCCGAGGCGACGCCGCGCTGGTGCGCTTCGGCCGCCGCTTCGACGGCGTCACGCTGGCGCCGGCGAAGCTCAAGGTGCGCGGGTCCGAGCTGCGCGCGCTGGCGCGCCGCGCCGACCCGCTGCTGGTGCGCTCGCTGCGGGCGATGGCCGGGCGGATCGAGGAGTTCCACCGCCGCCAGAAGGGCAAGGGCTTCGTGGTGCGCCTGGCCGACGGCTCGGTGCTCGAAGAGCTGGTGCGCCCGCTCGACTCGGCGGGCCTGTACGTGCCCGGTGGCGCCGGCGCCTACCCGTCGTCGGTGCTGATGAACGCGATCCCGGCGCGGGTGGCGGGCGTCGCCCGCCTGGTGGTGGCGACCCCGCCGCGCGCGCTCGAGCACAACCCGGCCGTGGCCGCGGCGCTGGAGATCGCGGGCGTGAGCGAGGTGTACCGCATCGGCGGCGCGCAGGCGATCGCGGCCCTCGCCTACGGCACCGCGCGGGTCGCGGCGGTCGACAAGATCGTCGGCCCCGGCAACGCCTGGGTCGCGGCCGCCAAGCGGCTGGTGCGCGGGCGGGTCGAGACCGACGCCGATGCCGGGCCGTCCGAGGTCGCGATCCTCGCAGACGAGACGGCCGACGCGGGCGACGTCGCGGCCGACCTGCTGGCCCAGGCCGAGCACGGCAGCGGGGAAGAGTGCGTGGTGCTGGTCACCACCTCGCGCGAGCTGGCCGAGGAGGTCGCGCGGCTCGTCGACGACGGTGTCGCGCGCGTGGCCAACCCCGAGAGCGCGCGGCGGGCGCTGGAGCGCCACGGCGCGGTGGTGCTGGCCCGCAGCCTCGAGGACGGCATCGCGGCGATGAACGCGCTGGCGGCGGAGCACGCGGAGGTGATCACCCGCAAGCCCGAGGTGGTCGCGCGGCAGGTGATCGCGGGCGCGGTCTTCGCCGGGCCGTTCGCGCCGGTCGCGGTCGGCGACTACGGCATCGGCCCCAACCACGTGCTGCCCACGGGCGGCGCGGCGCGGCGCTCCTCGCCGCTCTCGGTGCGCGACTTCGAGCGCCGGCAGAGCCTGGTGGTGATGAGCCGCGAGGGGCTGCTGCGGATCGCGGACGACGTCGTGCGGGTGGCCGCGGCCGAGGGCTTCCACGGCCACGCGATGTCGGTGATGACCCGCTTCGGGGGCGACCAGGGCTGATGGACGCGCTGCGCCACGTCAAGCCGGTCGTGCGCGGGCTGCGCGCCTACACGCTGCAGGCGCGTCCCGCGACCGTCAAGCTCGACCAGAACGAGAACCCGTTCGACCTGCCCGAGGACTTCAAGCGCGAGGTGGTGGCGCGGGCGCTGGCCCGCGACTGGGCCCGCTACCCGGAGTTCGACCCGACGGAGCTGTGCGCGGCGCTGGCCCGCCACTGGGGCTGGCGCGCCGACGGCGTGCTGGCCGGCAACGGCTCGAACGAGCTGATCGAGGCGCTGCTCGTGGTCACCGTCGGCGACGGCACCCCGGTGCTGATCCCGGAGCCGACCTTCACGCTGTACGGCCTGCTGTCGCAGGTGCTCGGCGGCAGGCTGGTGCGGGTGCCGCTGGGGCCCGGGCTCGAGTACGACGCCGATGCGCTGTCGCGCGCGCGCCGCGAGCACGAGGCGCCGGTCACCATCGTCTGCTCGCCGAACAACCCGACGGGCAGCGTGCTCGCGCTGGACGCGGTGTCGCGGCTGTGCGACGAGGCGGACGGGCTGGTCGTGCTCGACGAGGCGTACCACGAGTTCTCGAGCCAGGACGCGGTCCCGCTGCTGGCGCGCCACCCGAACCTGGTCGTGCTGCGCACGTTCTCCAAGGCCGGCGCGCTGGCCGGGTTGCGGCTGGGTGCGCTGCTGGCGTCACCCGAGCTGGTCCGCGAGGTCAACAAGGCGCGGCTGCCGTACAACGTCAACTTCTTCTCGCAGACGGCCGCGCTGTGCGCCCTGGAGCGCCGCTCTCTGCTCGACGAGCGCGTCGCCCGGCTGGTCGCACTGCGCGAGGCGCTGATCGCGCGCTTGCGCGAGCAGGGCGGGCTGCGGGTGTACCCGACCGCGGCCAACTTCGTGCTGGTCGAGCTGGAGGCCGCGGAACCGAAGGCGGTGTACGAGGCCCTCTACGCGCGCGGCGTGCTGGTCCGCGACGTGTCGTCGTACCCGCGGCTGTCGCGCTGCCTGCGCTTCTCGGTCGGCAGCGAAGAGGAGAACGAGGCGCTGCTCGGCGCGCTGCGCGAGGTGCTGGCGCCGGTGGAGGCGAGATGAGCGCGAAGAAGCGGGTCGCGACGCGGCCGGCGAGCGGTGGGCGAAAGGCGCCCGTCCGGCGCCGGGTGACGCTCGAGCGCAAGACGAAGGAGACCCACATCCGCCTGGCGCTGGACCTCGACGGCACTGGCCAGGCCCGGGTTGCGACCGGGGTCGGCTTCTTCGACCACATGCTGACGGCGCTCGCGAAGCACGCGCGGATCGACCTCGTGGTCCAGTGCCAGGGCGACCTGCACATCGACGCCCACCACACGGTGGAGGACGTCGGCATCGTGATCGGTGACGCGCTACGGCAGGCCTTGGGCGACAAGCGCGGGATCGTGCGCTTCGGCCACGCGTACTGCCCGCTCGACGAGGCGCTGTCGCGGGCCGTGGTCGACCTCTCCGGCCGCCCGTGGCTGCACTTCGGCGTCGAGTGGAAGGCGAAGGCGATCGGCGGGTTGCCGACCGAGCTGATCGAGGACTTCTTCTGGGCGCTGTGCGACCACGGCCGCTTCAACCTGCACCTCGACGCGATCCGCGGCCGCAACTCGCATCACGTCGCGGAGTCGCTGTTCAAGGCGGCGGCGAGGGCGCTCTCGATGGCCGTCGCCCGCGACCCGCGGGTCGACGACGTGCCGTCGACCAAGGGAGCGCTGTGATCGCCATCGTCGACTACGGCCTCGGCAACCTCGGCAGCGCGCTGAAGGCGTTCCGCCGCGCCGGGGCCGAGGCCCAGCTGTGTTCCGAGCCCGCCGCGCTGGCGCGGGCCGAGGCGCTGGTGTTGCCGGGGGACGGCGCGTTCGGCGCGACGATGGACGAGATCCGGGCCCGCGGCCTCGCCGACGTGCTGGTCGAGGCGGCGCGCGCCGGCGTGCCGCTGTTCGGCATCTGCGTCGGCATGCAGGTGCTGTTCGAGGAGAGCGAGGAGCACGGCGTGCACGCCGGGCTCGGCCTGCTGCCCGGCCGCGTGCGCCGCTTCGAGGGCCCCGCCTTCGAGGGCGAACGCGGCCTGGCGGTGCCGCACATGGGCTGGAACGCGCTGCGCCGCGTCCGCGAGCACCCGCTGCTCGACGGCTTCGAGGACGGCCAGCACGTCTACTTCGTCCACTCCTACTGGTGCGACGCAGCGGAGGAAGACGTGATCGCGCGCAGCGACTACGGTGCTGCGTTCCCGGCGATGGTCGCCCGCGGCAACGTGATGGCCGCCCAGTTCCACCCGGAGAAGAGCCAGGCGGTGGGCCTGCGCATGGTGGACGGCTTCGTCCGCCTGGTGGCCGAGCGCCGAAAGCCGGTGCTGGCGTGATTGTCTCTCCGGCGATCGACGTGAGGGGTGGGCGGGTGGTGCGCCTCGTCCAGGGGGATGCCGCGCGCGAGACCGTGTACGAGCAGGACCCGTCGGAGGTCGCGCGGCGCTTCGCGGCCGAGGGCGCGCGGCGTATCCACCTCGTCGACCTCGACGGCGCGATCGACGGCCGGCCGCAGGCCGAGGTGGTCGCCGCGGTGATCGCGGCCGTCGCCGCCGTCCACCCCGGCCTGCCCGTCGAGGTCGGAGGCGGCATCCGCGACCTCGACACGGCGGCGCGTTACGTCGACGCGGGCGCCGAGCGGGTGATCTTCGGCACCGCCGCCGTGGCGCGGCCCGAGGTGGTGTCGGCCGCGTGTGTGCGATGGCCGGGCCGGGTCGCGGTGGCGGTCGACGTGCGCGACGGCAAGATCGCGGTCAAGGGCTGGACCGAGGCCACCGAGCTCGATCCGCTGGTCTTCGCCCGCCGGCTGCGCGAATTGGGCGTGCCGCGCGTGCAGTACACCGACGTCTCGCGCGACGGCACCTTCTCCGGCCCCAACCTGCCGGCGACGGAGCGCCTCGCCCGCGAGGGCGGCCTGCGCGTGACCGTGGCCGGCGGCATCGGCCGCCTCGAGGACCTCGCCGCGCTGCGCGCGCTGGAGGCGAAGGGCGTCGACGAGGCCGTGGTCGGCAAGGCGCTGTACGAGGGCCGCTTCACGATCCCGCAGGCCAACGGAGCGGCGGGATGCTGAGGATCGGCAAGGGCGTGTCGCGCGCCGACGTGGCGCGCGCGCTGCGCCGAAGCGGCGGGCTGACCGTCACCTACTCCGACCTGCTGAGCGCGGAGGACATCCGCGAGGCCGTGGCGGGCGTGCGCGTCGCCGGCTCGCCGCCGGCGGCGGGGCCACTGCTGGCCTGGCTCGGGTCCCACCCCGCGACGTCCGAGGACGTGCTGCGCGACCTGGCTGCCGGCACGCCGCCGCGCGAGGTGTTGATCGCGCTGGCGGTCAACCGGCGGCTGCCGGCCGACCTGCGCCAGGCGCTGCTGGAGAGCTCCGACGAGGACGTGCGCGAGCACGCGCAGGCGACGTTCGGCCCGCGCGAGGTCCACTGATGCTGGCCCGGCGCCTGATCCCCTGCCTCGACGTCGACCGCGGCCGCGTGGTCAAGGGCGTGCGGTTCGTCGCGCTGCGCGACGCAGGCGACCCGGTCGAGTGCGCGATGCGCTACGACGCCGAGGGTGCCGACGAGCTGGTCTTCCTCGACATCACCGCGTCGTCCGACGCGCGGCCGATCGTGCTCGACATGGTGCGGCGGGTGGCCGACGCCGTGTACCTGCCGTTCACGGTCGGCGGCGGCGTGCGCAGCGTCGCGGACGCCGAGGCGTTGCTGCGGGCGGGCGCCGACAAGGTCGCGGTCAACACCGCGGCCGTCGCGGACCCCGCGCTGATCACCGCCCTGGCTCGACGCTTCGGCGCCCAGGCCGTCGTGCTCGCCATCGATGCGAGAGCGAGAGCAGCCGGGGGCTTGGGGGCGGAGGAGCTCCGTTCGCGACGGAGCCCCCATGGGACCGGCGCCGGGTTCACCCCGGCGTCGGAACCCGTCGACGGCTTCGAGGTGTACGTGCGCGGCGGACGGACGGCGACCGGGCGCGACGCCGTGGCCTGGGCCCGCGAGGGAGCGGAGCGCGGCGCGGGCGAGATCCTGCTGACGTCGATGGACCGCGACGGCACGAAGGACGGCTACGACCTGGCGTTGACCCGCGCGGTGTCGCGCGCGGTGCGGGTGCCGGTGATCGCCTCCGGCGGCTGCGGCACGATCGAGCACCTGCGCGCGGCGCTGGTCGAAGGCGAAGCGGCGGCCGCGCTGGCCGCCTCGGTGTTCCATTTCGGCGAACTGCGCGTCGGCGACGCGCGGCGCGCGCTGCGCGACGCCGGCGTCCCGGTGCGCCCGCAAGCGGAGGCGGGGTTCAGTCATGAGTGAGCTGCGGCTGCCGGAAGAGATCGCCTTCGACGAGCGCGGGCTGGTGCCCGTCGTGGCCCAGGATGCGTCCTCGGGCGACGTGCTGATGGTCGCCTGGGCCAACGACGAGGCGCTGCAGAGGACCACGGACACCGGCTTCGCCCACTTCTGGAGCCGCAGCCGGCAGGCGCTGTGGCGCAAGGGCGAGACCTCGGGCCACGCGCTGCGCGTGCGCGGCATCCGCTGGGACTGCGACGCCGACACCCTGCTCTACATCGTCGAGGCCACGGGCCCGGCCTGCCACACGGGCTCGCGCACGTGCTTCGGCGACGACGCGCAGAGTGGAGCCGCCGGCCTGTTCGAGCTGGAGCGGGTGATCCGCGACCGCCTGAAGCGGATGCCCGAGGGCTCGTACACCGCGAAGCTGATGGAGCGCGGCATCGACGGCCCGCTCAAGAAGCTGGGCGAAGAAGCGACCGAGGTCGTGCTGGCCGCCAAGGGCGAGTCGGACGACCGGCTCGCGGAGGAAGCCGCCGACCTCGTCTACCACCTGATGGTGGTGCTCGGCACCCGCGGCGTGCCGTTGGCGCGCGTGCTCGACGTGCTGGCGCGGAGGCGACGCTGAGCATGCGCCTGCGCGCGCTCTCGCGGCAGGAGTACGACGCGCTGGCGCGCGGCGGGGCGTCGGTGCCCGTCTTCCGCGAGCTGCCGGGCGACCTGCTGACCCCGCTGTCGGCGTGGCTCGCGCTGTGCGCCGGCCGCGAGCGTTCCTTCTTGCTGGAGAGCGTGACGGGCGGCGAGCGGGTCGCCCGCTACTCGTTCCTCGGCCGCGATCCCGAGGCGGTGGTCGAGCAGCGCGGCGCGCGCGTGTTCGTCCGCGATACCGACGGCGAACGCGAGTCGGACCTCGACCTGCTCGCGACCCTGCGCCGTCGGCTCGGGCCACCCGCCGCCGAGGTCGCTGGCCTGCCGCGTTTCACGGGCGGCGCCGTCGGCTATCTGACCTGGGATGCCGTGCGGCTGTTCGAGCGCCTGCCCGATCGCCACGGCGCGGGCGCGGGCCGCCTCGCGGCCTTCGGCTTCCACCGTCAACTGGTCGCCTTCGACCACGCGCGGCAGCGGCTGGTTCTGATCGCCCATGCGTCGCCCTCGGACCCGGGCGCGTACGCCGCCGCGCTGCGCGCGCTCGACGAGATGGAGGCGGACCTGCGCCGCCCCGTGGCCCCGCCGCCGCGCGCGGCGCAGGTCGTGCCCGGCGACGGTCTGGGTGACGGCACGGCTTTTCGCGACGCCGTGGTTCGGGCCCAGGAACACATCGGCCGCGGCGACATCTTCCAGGTCGTGCTCTCGCGACAGTTGTCGCTCCAGTGCGGGCTCGACCCGGTCGCGGTCTATCGGGCGCTGCGCACGCTCAACCCGTCGCCCTACATGTTCCTGTTCCGCGAACCGGAGCGGGCGCTGGCCGGGGCCTCGCCCGAGATGCTGGTGCGGGTCGAGGGCCGGCGCGCGGAGACGCGGCCGATCGCGGGCACCCGCCCGCGCGGCGCGGACGCGGCCGCGGACGACGCGCTGGCGCACGAACTGCTCGCCGACGAGAAGGAGCGCTCGGAGCACGTGATGCTGGTCGACCTCGGCCGCAACGACCTCGGCCGGGTCTGCGCGTTCGACTCCGTGAAGGTCGACCTGTTCATGCAGGTCGAGCGCTACTCGCACGTGATGCACCTGGTCAGCGCGGTCAGCGGCACGTTGCGCGAGGGCTGCGACGCACTCGACGCGCTGCGTGCGACGTTCCCTGCGGGCACCCTCTCCGGCGCGCCCAAGATCCGGGCCATGGAGATCGTCGACGCGCTGGAGCCGGCGCCGCGCGGTCTGTACGGCGGCGCTCTCGGCTATCTCGACTTCGCGGGCAACCTCGACTTCTGCATCGCGATCCGCACCGTGTCGTTCGAGGCCGGGCGGGCGACGGTGCAGGCGGGGGCCGGCATCGTCGCCGACTCGGACCCGGCGGCCGAGCAGCGCGAGACGGAGGCCAAGGCCGGAGCGATGATGGACGCACTGCGCCTGGCGGGGACGCTCTAGCGATGCTGCTACTGGTCGACAACTACGACTCGTTCACGTGGAACCTGTACCAGTACCTGGGCGAGCTCGGCGCGGACACCCGCGTGATCCGCAACGACGAGATGAGCGCGGCCCAGGCGCTGGCGCTGCAGCCCGCGCGGATCGTGATCTCGCCCGGCCCCGGCAACCCCGACGAGGCCGGCATCAGCCTGGCCCTGGTCGCGCTGGCCGCGGAGGCGAGCGTGCCGCTGCTCGGCGTGTGCCTCGGCCACCAGGCGCTGGGACAGGCCTACGGCGGGCGCGTCGTGCGAGCGCCGAAGCTGATGCACGGCAAGGTGTCCGAGATCCACCACGACGGGCGCGGCGTGTTCCAGGCGCTGCCGCAGCCGTTCATCGCCACTCGCTACCACTCGCTGGTGGTCGCCCGCGACAGCGTGCCCGCCTGCCTCGAGGTCTCGGCCTGGACCGACGACGGGCTGGTGATGGGCCTGCGCCACCGCGAGCGGCCGGTCGAGGGCGTGCAGTTCCATCCCGAGAGCATCCTGACCACCGCGGGCAAGGCGCTGCTCGCCAACTTCCTGGCTCAGCGATGAAGCCGCTGCTGCAGAAGCTGGCCCGCGGCGAGCGGCTGTCGGAAGACGAGGCCGCCGCGGCGATGGAGCGGGTGATGGACGGCGAGGCCACGCCGGCCCAGGTCGGTGGCCTGCTGATGGCGCTGGCCGTGCGCGGCGAGTGCGAGGACGAGGTGGTCGGCTTCGCGCGGGCGATGCGGGCGCGGGCGCTGCCGTTCGAGGCCCCGGGCGCCGTCGACACCTGCGGCACCGGCGGTGACGGCGCCTCGACGCTCAACATCTCCACCCTGGCTTCGTTCGTCGTCGCCGGCTGCGGCGTGCCGGTCGCCAAGCACGGCAACCGCTCGGCCTCCGGCAGCGTCGGCAGCGCCGACGTGCTGGAGGCGCTCGGGCTGGATATTGGGTTCCGGCGCCGGGGTGAACCCGTCGCCGGTCCCGCGGGGGCTCACGCCGCAGACGGACGCGGCTCCGCCCCCGCACCGCTGGGGGGGGGCGCCGGCGACAGCGACGTGATCGAGCGGGCGCGACGGTCGTTCGACGCGGCGGGCTGGGCGTTCCTGTTCGCGCCCGCGTTCCACGCCTCGACCCGCTCTGCCGCCGGTCCCCGCCGCGAGCTGGGCGTGCGCACCGCGTTCAACCTGCTCGGCCCGCTGACCAACCCGGCGCGACCCGTGGCGCAGCTCGTCGGCGTGCCGCGGGTCGACCTGGCACCGTTCGTCGCTCGCTGCCTCGCCCGCCTCGGCACGCCGCGGGCGTGGGTGGTGTGTGGCGGCGGCCTCGACGAGCTGGCGCCCGACTCGGACACCGCCGTGGCCGTGCTCGCCGGCGGGCACGTCAGCGTGCTGCGCGTCGCCCCCGAGGACGCGGGCCTCGCGCGCTCGCCGCGGGCGGCCCTCGCCGTGCGCGACGTGGAGCACGCGGCCGACGTCGCGCGGGCCGTGCTGGCAGGGGAGCGCGGCCCCGCCCGCGACGCGGTCGTGCTCAATGCTGCCGCGGCGCTGGTCGTCGCCGACCGCGCCCACGACCTGCGCGAAGGCGCCGCCTTCGCGGCGGAGGCGCTCGACGCCGGGCGGGCCGCGCGGGTGGTCGAGGTGGCGCGTGCGGCCTGCGCGGAGCGGCAGCCGTGAGGGACCCCGGCGGCGTCCTGTCGCAGATCCTGGCCGCCACCCGCGAGCGCGTGGCCCGCGCGAAAGCGGGCGGGTCGCAGCCGGCGGCGCGCCCCACGGCGCCCCACCCGCAGCGGCGCTCGTTCGCCGAGGCGCTGACGCGGCTGGCCCGCGTCAACGTGATCGCGGAGCACAAGCGCCGCTCGCCCTCGAAGGGGACGATCCGCGAGGACCTCGCCGTCGACGACGTCGTGCGTGGCTACGAGCAGGCCGGGGCCGCTGCGCTCTCGGTACTGACGGAGCCGGCGTTCTTCGGCGGCGACTTGTCCCACTTGCGCGCGGCGCGACGCGCGACGCTGCTGCCGGTGCTGCGCAAGGACTTCGTGATCGACGCCTGGCAGGTGGCCGAGGCGGCGGCCGCGGGCGCCGACGCCGTGCTGCTGATCGCCGCGGCGCTGGACGACGACGAATTGCGGGTGCTGCTCGCGGAGGCCCATGCCCACGCGCTCGACGCCCTGGTCGAGGTCCACGACCGCGACGAGTTGCACCGCGCGCTGCGCGCTGGCGCGCGGATCGTCGGCGTCAACAACCGCGACCTGCGCAGCCTGCACGTCGACCTCGCCACCTCGTTCGCGCTGGCGCCTGAGATCCCGGACGACGTGGTCGCGGTCGCCGAGTCGGGGCTGCGCAACGGCCAGGACTTGCGCCGGCTGCGCGAGGTCGGCTTCGACGCGTTCCTCATCGGCGAGAGCCTGATGGCGGCACCCGACCCCGGGGCCGCGCTGGCGGCGTTGCTGGCCGAGGCGGAGGGGCGCGAGGTCGGACCGCGTCCGGCCTCGGGTCCGGTGGCCGTCAAGATCTGCGGCATCACGTCGGTCGAGGACGGGCTCGGCGCGGTCGAGGCCGGAGCCGCGGCCATCGGCTTCGTGCTGTGGCCCGACAGCCCGCGGGCGGTGACGCCGGACCAGGCGCGCCGCATCGGCGCGGCGCTGCCGCCGTTCGTGACCCGCGTCGGCGTGTTCGTCGACACGCCGCCCGAGGCGGTCGACCGCATCGCCGCCGACGCCGGCATCGACGTCGTGCAACTCCACGGCGACGAGCCGGTGGACGAGGTCCGGTCCCACGCCCGGCGCGTGCTGAAGGCGCTCAAGGTCGGCCCCGGCTTCGACCCCACGCTGGCGCGCCGCTTCGACGACGCGGGCGCCGCGATCCTGCTCGACACCGGCGGCCGGGCGCTGCCCGGGGGCACGGGCGAGAGCTTCGACTGGGGCGTCGCCCGCGCGCTGCGCCCGTTCGTGCGCCAGCTCGTGCTGGCGGGCGGCCTCCACGCGGAGAACGTCGCGGCGGCGATCGCGGAAGCGCGGCCCGACGCGGTCGACGTCTCGTCGGGTGTCGAGAGCGCACCGGGCCGCAAGGACGTCGCGAAGATGAAGGCCTTCGTCGCCGCGGTCCGCGGCGGCACCCGCCGAGGAGCGAGATGATTCCAGGCCTGTTCGGCCAGTGGGGTGGACGGTACGTGCCGGAGACGCTCGTCGCGCCGCTCGACGAGCTGGAGGCCGCGTGGCAGTCGGCGCGCCACGACCCGGACTTCCAGGGCGAGTACCGGCGCCTGCTCCACGAGTACGTCGGGCGGCCGACGCCGCTGACCTTCGCGGCCCGTCTCTCCGCCGAGCTCGGCTTCTCGCTGTGGCTCAAGCGCGAGGACCTGTGTCACACCGGCGCCCACAAGATCAACAACGCGCTGGGACAGGCGTTGCTCGTGAAGCGCCTCGGCAAGCACCGCGTCGTCGCCGAGACCGGCGCGGGCCAGCACGGCGTGGCCACCGCCACCGCGTGCGCGCTGCTCGGCCTCGAGTGCGTCGTGTACATGGGCGCGGAGGACATGGCGCGGCAGGCCCCCAACGTGCTGCGCATGCGCCTGCTCGGGGCCGAGGTGCGCGCGGTGGACGGCGGCAGCCGCACGCTCAAGGACGCAATCAACGAGGCGATGCGCGACTGGGTGACGAACGTGCGCACCACCCACTACCTGCTCGGCTCGGCGCTCGGCCCGCACCCGTTCCCGACGATGGTGCGCGACTTCCACGCCGTGATCGGCGAGGAGGCGAAGCGGCAGTTCGCCACCGGGCCCGGCGGGCTGCCGGACCTGCTGGTCGCCTGCGTCGGCGGCGGGTCCAACGCGATCGGCCTCTTCCACGCCTTTCTCGACGACCCCGTCGCCTGCGTCGGCGTCGAGGCCGGCGGCCGCGGCGACGGGGCGGGGGAGCACGCGGCCCGCTTCGCGGGCGCAGGCGCGGCACCCGGCGTGTTGCACGGCACCCGCACCTACCTGCTGCAGGACGCGGCGGGCAACGTGCTGCCGACCCACTCGGTGTCGGCGGGCCTCGACTACCCGGCGATCGGTCCGGAGCACGCGTTCCTGCGCGACACCGGTCGCGTGCGTTACGAGCGCGCGGGCGACGACGAGGCGCTGGCGGCCTTCGCCCGGCTCGCGCGGAGCGAAGGCATCCTGCCGGCGCTCGAGTCCGCGCACGCGGTGGCGTGGGTGATCCGCGAGGCGGACTCGCTGCGCGGGCGGCGCGTGGTGCTGAACCTCTCCGGCCGCGGCGACAAGGACCTGGCGACGGTGGCCGCGGCGTTCGAGGCCGGGCGATGAGCCGGATCGACGAACGTTTCGCCGCCTGCCGCGCGGCGGGCCGGCCGGCGTTCGTCGCCTACCTCACGGCCGGCGACCCGTCGCTCGCGCGCACGCTCGGCGCCTGCTTCGAGCTGGAGCGCGGGGGCGCCGACGTGATCGAACTGGGCGTGCCGTTCTCCGACCCGATCGCCGACGGCCCGGTGATCCAGCGCGCGAGCGAGCGCGCGCTGCTGCGCGGCACGACCCTCGCCAAGGTGCTCGAACTCGTGCGCGAGGCGCGCGCGGGTGGGCTCGCGGTGCCCGTGGTGCTCTTCTCCTACCTGAACCCACTCCTGAGCTTCGGCCTCGATGCACTGCCGGCCGCGGCTCGCGCCGCCGGCTGCGACGGCGCCCTCGTCACCGACTTGCCGGGGGAGGAGGGGGCGGGGTGGATCGCGGCATGCCGGGCGGTGGATCTCGACACCGTGTTCCTCGCCGCGCCGACCAGTTCGCCGGCGCGGCTCGTGTCGATCGCGGCGCAAAGCCGCGGCTTCGTCTACGCCGTCAGCCGCACCGGCGTGACCGGCGAGCAGGTGGCACTCTCGGACGACGCGGGTCCGCTGGTCGCGAGGCTCCACGCGGCGGGGCCGACCCCCGTGGCGCTCGGCTTCGGCATCGCGACGCCGGAGCAGGTCGCGGAGGCCGGTGCCGTGGCGGACGGCGTGGTGGTCGGCTCGGCGCTGGTGCGCTTCCTCGAGGAGCACCCGGAGGGCGACCTCGCCGAGCGGGTACGATGGCTGCGGAGCGGGATCGACCAGAAGCCATGAGCGAAGAGCGCGACGCGAACACACCGGAAGCCCCGACCGAGCCCCCGATCCCGTCCGTGCCGGCCCCCGCGATCGAACTCACCGGGCTGCGCAAGGAGTTCCGCGGCACGGTCGCGGTCGACGACCTCACGCTGCGCGTCGGCCGCGGCCGGTTCTTCGGTTTCCTCGGCCCCAACGGCGCGGGCAAGAGCACGACGATCAAGATGCTCACCGGCCTGCTGTCGCCGACCGCCGGCTCGATCCGGATCGAGGGCGTCGACCCGGCGCAGGACCTGCTCGGCGTGAAGCGGGTGATCGGTGTGCTGCCGGAGGAGCTGCCGCTGTACGAGCGCCTCTCGGGCGAGGAGTACCTGCTCTTCGCGGGCCGCATGTACGGCCTGTCGCGCGCCGAGACGCGCCGCCGCGCCGACGAGCTGCTCGACTTCCTGTCGCTCGCCGAAGACCGCGGCAAGCTGATCGTCGATTACTCGCAGGGCATGCGGAAGAAGGTCGCGCTGGCGGCGGCGCTGATCCACTCGCCGCGGGTGCTGTTCCTCGACGAGCCGCTCAACGGCATCGACCCGGTGTCGGGCCGGGTGGTCACCGACCTGCTCAGCAGCCTGTCGAAGAAGGGCGTGACCATCTTCTTCACCTCGCACGTGCTCGACGTCGTCGAGCGGCTGTGCGACGAGGTGGCGGTGATCGACCGCGGTCGGCTGGTGGCGCAGGGCACGCTCGACGAGATCCGGACCCAGCGCGAGGTCGGCGGCCACGCCAGCCTCGAGGACGTGTTCCTCAAGCTGGTCGCGGCCGACGTGAAGCGGCCCGACCTCGCCTGGCTGGGCTAGGCGCGCCGGCGTGGACCAGTTGATCGCCCTCGTCGCGCTGCGCTGGAAGTCGGACCTGCGGCTGTTCCTGCGCGGCCGGGAACGCGCCGTCGGCCTGCTCCTGGCACTGCCGGGGCTGATGTTCGCGGCGGCCTTCGGGTCGATGATCGCGTTCTTCGGCGCTCGCGCGCTGGAGACCGGGCTGCCCGAGGGCACGTTGGCGATCCTCTCCGCGCTGGCCACCGGCGCGGGCCTGTTCTGGGCGCTGTCGCCGCTGGTCGCCGGCGTCGCCTTCACCGAAGCCCACGACGTCTCGCGCCTGCTCCACTTCCCGCTGCGGCCGTCGCTGCTGGTCGCCTCGTCGCTGGTGGCGAACCTGACCCAGCCGATGGTGCTGGCCGAGATCCCCGTGCTGATGGCGCTCGCGGTCGGACTCGCGGGCAGCCCCGGGCTGGTGCTGGCCCTGCCGGGCCTCGTGCTCAGCTTCGTGACGGTGCTGGTCGCGGCCCACGCCGCCCAGGTCGGGCTCACCGGCTTCGCCCGCAACCGCCGCTTCCAGGACCTGGCGCTGGCGGCCGGCCTCGGTCTCGCGGTGCTGGTGAGCGCGCTGCCGCTGCTGCTGTTCGCCGCCGGCGGTCGCCGGTTGCGGCCCGTGTTCACGTTCCTCGTCGACCACGACCCGTTCGCGCTCTCGCCGTTCGCCTGGGGCGCGCGCTCCGCGGTGCACGGGGCGCGGGGAGACTTCGGCTCCGCCGCGCTGTGGGCGGTGCTCGCGTGCGGCGCGATCGCGGCCGGACTCGCGCTCTCCGCCGCGCTCACCGCGCGTCTCTCGCGTGGCGAGCTGGCGCTGGGCGGCGCCCCACGCGGGGAGACGCGGCCCGCGCGACAGTGGCTGGGCGGGGCGTGGGGCGCGCTGGTCGAGAAGGACCTGCGGCTGGCGTGGCGCGACCCTGCGCTCAAGGTGGCGCTCGGCGCCAGCCTGATCGGCCCCGCGGTGATGCTGCTGGTCTTCTCCGGGGCCCCGGCTGGCGCCCGCCCGCGTGGCCTGGGCCTGCTGATCGCGCTGTCGATCTTCGTCGGCCTCGGCGGCTTCTCGAACCTGTTCGGTTTCGAGCGCCGCGGCGTGCTGCTGCTGTTCGGTTTCCCGGTCGACCGGCTGTGGATCCTGCTCGCCAAGACGGCGGTGGCGCTGGTGCTGCGCCTGCCGAGCCTGCTGCTGGTGACGCTGGCAGCCGCGTTCCTCGCCGACCTCGCGCTGGTGCCGGTGGCGATCGCGGGCACGCTGTGCGTCGCGCTGGTGTCGGCCTCGTTCGACGCCTGGCTCTCGATCCTGTTCCCGCAGCCGGTGCCGCCGCCCGGTGGCAACCCGTACGCGGGCAGCTCCGGCGGCCGCGGCTTCGGCGCGGTCGCCACCAGCCTGCTGTGCGTGCCGCTGACCCTGATGTTGTCGGCGCCGTTCCTGTTCCTGGCCTGGCTGCCGCACCTGCTGGGTCGCTACGGCCTGTTTGCGTTCTCGTTGCCGCTCGCGTTGCTCGGCGCCGCCGGGGTGCACGCGATCGTCGTTGCCGGCGCGGCGCGCAGCCTGGCGCGCCGCGAGCGCACCGTGATCGAGCGCGTGCTGGCGGAGGTCTGAGATGAGACGAGCGCCCCAGGGCCCGGTCGACCCCGGCCAGGCCTTGCCGATGCTGGCCCGCACCCTCGTCGGCTCGTCCGCGATGATCGTCGCGATCGGCGTCGCGCTCTCGTGGCAGCTCCAGCCGAAGGGGCCGGAGGCCGTGAGCTGGGGCGCCATCGCGCTGGCCCTGTTGCTGCCGATCGTGGCGACCGTGGTGCGTGGCGAGGGACTGGTGGCCGGCAGCCATCGCGAAGACGAGGCGACTCGCCGAGCCCGCTTCGGTCGTCGACTCGTGTTCTTCGCCGTCAACGAGACCGCCTGCGTGCTCTGCGGTGTCGCGATGATGATCTCGCCCTCGCTGATGCCTGCCGGCGCCGCGCTGTTCCCGCTGGCGGTGATGGCGATCAACCTGCCCTCCACCGTCCGGTGAGCCTGGAGCAAGCCGCGGCCCGCGCTTTCGTGCTGAAGCTGGGGCGCGGGCTGCACGCGGCGGGCTACTCCGCGCACCGGCTCGAAGAAGCCGTGATGCTGGTGGCGCGTCGGCTGGGGCTCGAGGCCCACCTGTTCTCGACCCCGACCGCGTTGTTCGCCGCGTTCGGGCCCGAGGGCGAGCAGCGCACCCACCTGCTGCGGGTCGAGCCCGGCTCGACGGACCTCGGCCGGCTGGCCGCGCTGGATGGCGTCGCCACCCGGGTCGCGCTGGGCCAGGAGTCGCCCGAGCGCGGCTCCGAAGAACTCGACGCGATCCTCGCGGCGCCGCCGCGTTACGGCCCCGTGCTGAGCGTGCTGGCGTTCGCCTTCTCCTCGGCGGCGGCCTCGCGCTTCTTCGGCGGCGGCCCGCGCGAGGCGCTGGGCTCGCTCGCCGTCGGCTGTGCGATCGGGCTGCTGGCCTTGCTGTCGGGCCGGCTGCCCGCGCTCTCGCGGGTGTTCGAGGCCTCGGCTGCCGCGCTGGCCGCCTTCCTCGCCACCGTGCTCGCCGTCCGCTTCGGTCCGGTCGCCGCGTTCACCGTGATGCTCTCGGGCCTGATCGTGCTGGTGCCCGGCTTTGCGCTGACCACGGGCGTGCTCGAACTGGCCCACCGCCACCTGATGGCTGGCACGGCCCGACTCGCGGGCGCGATCGGCACGCTGCTGGCGATGGGCTTCGGGGTCGCGATCGGCGGCCGCCTGGCCGAGGTGCTGTTCGGCCACGCGCCGCTGGCGCCCGTCGTCGCGACGGCGGGCTGGACGGAGTGGCTGGCGCTGGTCGTCGCCCCGCTCGGCTTCGTCGTGCTGCTCAAGGCCGAGTGGCGCGACGCGCCGGCGATCGTCGCCGCATCGGCCCTGGCCTACTTCGGCACCCGGCTCGGCTCGCAGTTGCTGGGGCCCGAGCTCGGCGCGTTCCTCGGCGCGCTGGCGGTCGGCGCCTGGGGCAACGCCTACGCGCGCTGGCGGCATCGGCCGGCGGTGATCGTGGTGTCGCCCGGGATCCTGCTGCTGGTGCCGGGTTCGGTCGGCTTCCGCAGCGTGACCTCGCTGCTCGACCGCAACACCGTGCTCGGCATCGAGTCCGCCTTCACCATGGCCTTCGTCGCCGTCTGCCTGGCGACCGGGCTGCTGTTCGCCAACGTCGTCGTCCCGCCCCGCTCGCTGCTCGCGGAAGGGGCGAGAAAGGAATGACCTTGCTGCTCTCTGCCCTCCTTGCCGTGGCCCTCGCAGCCCCGCCGGCTGCCGTCGAGACGCTCGCGCCGGGCGTGCGCGTGCAGCCGCTGCGCGACGGCTTCTGGCTGCACCACACGGAGAGCGCGGACGGGATCGGCTCGAACGGGCTGTTCGCTCCGCTGCCGGGCGGCGGCGTGCTGCTGGTCGACACGGCCTGGAGCGAGCCGCAGACCGACCTGTTGCTCGACTTCGCCGAGGCCCGACTCGGCGGCGTGCGCGAGGCGATCGTGACCCACGCCCACGGCGACCGCATCGGCGGCCTGCGTGCGCTGCGCCGCCGCGGCGTGCGCGCGTTCGGTCACCCGCTGACCGTGAGCAAGGCCTGGGCCGAAGGCGCGCTCGGCCCGGAGGCCATCGCGCTCCGTGAGGGGCTGCACGTCGACCCGCGCGGGTTCGAGGTGTTCTACCCGGGCAAGGGCCACACCGTCGACACCATCGCCGTCGCGTTCCCCGCGGCGAAGGTGCTGGCCGGCGGCTGCTTCCTGAAGTCGGGCGTGGAGACGGGACCCGGATACATGGGCGAGGCGTACCTGTCCGACTGGCCCGCCTCGGTCGATGCGCTGGAAGCGCGTTACGGGACGTCCACCCTGATCGTGCCGGGCCACGGACCGGTGAGTGGCGCGGAGGCGTTCACGCGCACCCGCGAGATCGCCCAGGCCGCGCGCGCCGCGGAGGAGAAGCCGCGGACCGGTGGCATCCACGAATTGTCGCCGGCGAAGCCGGACCCCTCGCTGCGCTACCTCTTCTACGTCCACGGCCGCATCCTCGAGGAGCAGGGGCGCGCGGCCACGAGCCCGGTCTTCGGTCGCTACGAGTACGACGCGATCTTGAAGGCGCTCGCCGGCGAGGGCTTCGAGGTGATCTCCGAGTTGCGTCGGGACGGTGATGGCGACGCCTTCGTGCGGCGACTGGTCGAGCAGATCACGCGGCTGCGGCGGGCGGGCGTGCCCGCAGAGCGGATCGCGGTGGTCGGCGCTTCGCGCGGGGGATTTCTGACGCTGCAGGCCGCGGCCCGCCTCGCCCATCCCGGCATGTCGTACGTGGTGCTGGCGGGCTGTGGCGAGGCGTCGGCGAAGAACGCCGCCGGCCTGCGCGGGCGGGTGCTCTCGATCTACGACGACCCCGACCGCCACGCGACGTCCTGCCGCCCGGCGTTCGCCGCGGCCCCGGATCTGACCGAGGCCGACGAGATCGTCCTGAAGACCGGCCGCGACCACGGCCTGCTGTACAAGCCCTACCCCGAGTGGCTGAAGCCCGCGACGGCCTGGGCCCGCGGTGCCAGGGCGCGCTGAACGCTTAATATCTGAGGCGCTATGAACAAGGTAGTGAAGGACGCGGCCGAGGCCGTGAGCGACATCGCGGACGGGGCTTCGATCATGTTGTCGGGCTTCGGCCTGTGCGGCATCCCCGAGAACCTGATCAAGGCGCTGGTGGCGCGCGGGTCGAAGGGCCTGACCTGCATCTCGAACAACGCCGGCACCAACGACTTCGGGATCACCTTCCTGCTCCAGAACGGGCAGGTGAAGAAGATGATCTCGACCTACGTCGGCGAGAACAAGGTGTTCGAGAAGATGTTCCTCGGCGGCGAGATCGAGGTCGAGCTCAACCCGCAGGGCACGTTCGCCGAGCGCATCCGCGCCGGCGGCGCCGGCATCCCGGCCTTCTTCACGCCCACCGCCTACGGCACCGTCGTCGCGGAGGGCAAGGACGTCAAGTGGTTCGACGGCCGGCCCTACGTGATGGAGACCGGGCTGAAGGCCGACTTCGCCTTCGTCAAGGCGTGGAAGGCCGACCCCGCCGGCAACCTCGTCTTCCGCAAGACCACCCGCAACTTCGGCCCGATGATGTGCACCGCGGCGCGGGTCACGATCGCCGAGGTCGAGGAACTGGTGCCCGCCGGCGCGCTCGAGCCCGACCAGATCCACGTGCCCGGCATCTACGTGAAGCGGGTCGTCGTCGGCCCGGCTTTCGAGAAGCGGATCGAGAAGCGCACGGTGCGCGCCGCCGGTGCCAGCGCCGACGCGGTCGACACCGACCCGAAGCGGGCGCGGATCGTGCGCCGCGCCGCAAAGGAGATGAAGGACGGCTTCTACGTCAACCTCGGCATCGGCATGCCGACCCTCGCCTCCAACTACATCCCGGCGGGCGTGTCGATCGTGCTGCATTCCGAGAACGGCATGCTCGGCGTCGGGCCGTATCCCGAGGCCGGCAGCGAAGACGCCGACCTGATCAACGCCGGCAAGGAGACCGTCACCGAGCTGCCCGGCACGTCGTACTTCTCGAGCGCCGACTCGTTCGCGATGGTGCGCGGCGGCCACGTCGACCTGACCATCCTCGGCGCGCTGCAGGTCGACCGCGAGGGCAACCTCGCCAACTGGATGATCCCCGGCAAGATGGTGAAGGGCATGGGCGGCGCGATGGACCTGGTCGCCGGTGCCCGCCGCGTCGTCGTCACCATGGAGCACACCGCCAAGGGCGAGCCCAAGATCCTCGAGTCGTGCACGCTGCCGCTGACCGGCCGCAACTGCGTGCACCTGATCGTCACCGAGATGGGCGTGATCGAGGTGACGAAGCAGGGCCTGGTGCTGACCGAGATCGCCCCCGACACCGACGTCGCCGCGGTCCAGGCCGCCACCGGCACGAAGCTGATCGTGTCGCCCAACCTCGTCAAGATGGAGTTCTAGAAGATGTCGCTCGAAGACGCCGTCCTGCTCTCCGCCTGCCGCACCGCGATCGGCTCCTACGGCGGCAGCCTGAAGGACGTCCCCGCGCCCGAGCTGGGCGCGATCGTCGTGCGCGAGGCCGTGGCTCGCGCGGGCGTGGCGCCGGCCGACGTCGACGAGGTGGTGATGGGCTGCATCCTGCAGGCCGGCCTCGGCATGAACGCGGCCCGCCAGGCTTCGATCAAGGGCGGGTTGCCGGATTCGGTGCCGGCCCACACCGTGAACAAGGTCTGTGGCTCGGGCCTCAAGGCCGTGATGCTGGCCGCGCAGGCGATCCGCTGCGGCGACGCGCAGGTGGTCGTGGCGGGCGGACTGGAGAACATGAGCCGCGCGCCGTACCTGCTGCCGGGCGCGCGCTGGGGCGAGCGCATGGGCCACTCGGCGCTGCTCGACCACATGATCCACGAGGGCCTGACGGACGTCTTCAACGACTACCACATGGGCGTCACCGCCGAGAACATCGTCGAGCGCTACGCGCTGACCCGCGCGGAGCAGGACGCGTTCTCGGCCGAGAGCCAGCGCCGCGCCGGCGTCGCCATCGCCGAGGGCCGCTTCAAGGCGGAGATCGTGGCGGTGCCGATCAAGCAGAAGAAGGGCGACCCGAAGCCGTTCGACCAGGACGAGTACCCGCGGCCCGACACGACGGCCGAGAAGCTCGGCGGCCTGAAGCCGGCCTTCAAGAAGGACGGCTCGGTGACGGCGGGCAACGCCTCGGGTCTCAACGACGGCGCCGCGGCGCTGGTCGTCGCCAGCGCCGGCAAGGCGAAAGAACTCGGGCGGCCGGTGCGGGCGCGGATCGTCAGCTACGCGAGCGCCGGCGTCGACCCGAAGGTGATGGGCCTCGGCCCGGTGCCGGCGGTGAAGAAGGCGCTCGCCAAGGCGGGCCTGGCGCTGGCCGACATCGACCTGTTCGAGCTCAACGAGGCGTTCGCCGCGCAGAGCCTCGCGGTCGCCCGCGACCTCGGCGTCGACGCGGCGAAGGTCAACGTCAACGGCGGTGCGGTGGCGCTGGGCCACCCGATCGGCGCCTCCGGCGCGCGCATCCTGGTCACCCTGCTGCACGCGCTCGAGGCCCGCAACCTGCGCCGCGGCCTGGCGGCGTTGTGCATCGGCGGCGGCCAGGGCGTGGCCCTGTTGATCGAGCGCCCTTAGCCAGCCGCAACTAGCCAACATGGGGGTGCGGGGGCGGAGGAGGCTACGCCTCCGACGTAGCCCCCGCGGGACCGACGCCGGGTTTACCCCGGCGTTGGAACCCGATGGGGGTGCGGGGGCGGAGGAGGCTACGCCTCCGACGTAGCCCCCGCGGGACCGGCGCCGGGTTTACCCCGGCGTTGGA
>JAMPXO010000198.1 GCA_023701125.1 Vicinamibacteria bacterium
CCGACCTCGGACCAGTACGCGCTGCTCCACCGCGGCACCCGCTGCCGCAAGATGCACAGCTCCTACCGCTCGACGTTCCGCACCCTCGGCGGCATCCCGCTGGCGATGGTCGGCGAGGACTTCACGTACCTCTCCGACGACTTCCGCCACCGCGACCGCACGCGCCAGGTCCGCGTCGACACGGCCTACGACGACCGCACGACGATCCTCTACTACTACCCGGGCATGAAGCCCGACCTGGTCGACGCCCTCGTCGAGCGCGGCTACCGCGGGATCGTGATCGCCGGCACCGGCCTCGGCCACGTCAACAAGCCGCTGTACCCGGCGCTCGAACGCGCGATCGCGGCCGGCGTGCACGTGGTGATGACCGTGCAGACGCTGTGGGGTTACGCCCAGATGTACGTCTACGACACCGGCCGCGACCTGATGGACCTGGGCGTCGTGCCGCTCGACAACATGCTGCCGGAGACGGCGCTGATGAAGTTGTCCTGGGTGCTCGGCCACACCCACGACCACGCCGAGGTGATGCGCATGATGCGCGAGCCGGTCGCCCGCGAGACCACCGAGCGCGAGCCGCACAACGGCTACCTGATCCTGCAGGGCGGCCTGCCGGAGACGGAGGAGTTCATCTCCAGCCACTGGAAGTAGGGGCCGGCCGCGCGGGACGGCCGGGTCGTTCAGGCGACGAGCCGGCTATTTCCTGGCTTCGAGTTCTGCGATGAGGGCCTTCATTTCAGCGATCTCCTTGCGCTGAGCCGCGATGATTTCATCCGCAAGCTCTCTCACCCGGGGGTCACTGATCGTGGCTCGTTCACTCGTCAGGATGGCGATGGAGTGATGGGGGATCATGGCTTTCATCCAGGAGACTTCCCCGACGGTCACCTGACTGCGGACGAGCCAGAGGCAGAGGGCGAAGACGGCTCCGGCTCCGGCGAATATCGCGATATTGGCAATCTTGTTCGGGTACATTCCGAGCATGAAGAGAAGCATCACGATCGCCATTGCGGCCCCCATCAGCACCGCCATGTAGGCGCGGGTCTGGCTCCAGAAGATGTGGTCGAGGGCGTAGGTG
The DNA here is from genome assembly GCA_023701125.1 of Vicinamibacteria bacterium. GTDB lineage: Bacteria > Acidobacteriota > Vicinamibacteria > Fen-336 > Fen-336 > WYBL01. The sequence continues at coordinate 1,073 of JAMPXO010000198.1, forward strand.
TTGAGATACATCAGGATCATCATCACCACGGTTGAGGTGACGATCATCGCGAAGAATTTAGGGTAGGGGTTGTGCTTCTTGTCGTTCATACCCCAATGGCCTCCTGTGGCCATCTCAGCACACTTTCTCAACACCGCGCGGCGGACCGGTTCGGTAGCGGCGGCAGGGCCCTCCGGGGCGCCCTCAGCTCGAGCGCAGCAGCTTCGAGGGGTCGACCGCGAGCACCGCGCGGGCGGGCAGCCAGGCCGCGAACAGCGCGACCGCGAACAGCAGCGTCGGGGTCGCCACGTAGGCCATCGCGTCCGGGCGCACGGCGCCCTGGAAAGCGCCGGCCATCGCCTGGCCGAGCAGGCCCGCGAAGACCAGGCCGATGCCGACGCCGATCCCCGCCAGCGCGCTCGCCTGGCGCAGCGTCAGGCCGAGCAGGTCCCGCGCCGAGGCGCCCAGCGCCATGCGCACCCCGAACTCGCCCTCGCGCAGCGCCACCCGGTAGGCCATCACGCCGTAGATGCCCGAGATGGCGAGCAGCAGCGCGACGACGGCGATCACGCCCATCACGCCGGCGCCGAACTGCAGGCCGATGGTGCCGCGCACGATGGCTTGCCGCATCGTCATCAAATCGGAGGCCGGCAACGCGGGGTCGACCGCCGCGATCGCCTTGCGCGCCGCGTCGGCCAGCGGCGCGGGATCGCCACTCGTGCGCACGGCGAACATCACGTTGTACGGGGCGGACTGTTCCGCGGGACGGTAGAACGTCGGGTAGTCGCGGCGTCCGAACCAGTGGTGGATCACGTCGCCGCACACGCCGACGACGGTGACCGCGGGCGCCTCGGGCTCGGCGACGCGGAAGCGGCGGCCGAGCGGGTCCTGGCCCGGCCAGTGGCGCTCGGCGAACGAGCGGCTGACCACCGCGACCGGATCGCCGTCGGCGTTGTCACTCGCGCGCAGTTCGCGGCCCGACACCAGCGGAATGCCCATCGCCGCGAAATAGGTCGGGCTGACGACTCGCGAGTCCGCGATCGGCGCCGCCTCTGGCGTGACCGCCGCGGCGCCCTCCACGAACACCTTGCGCGACGAGTTGCTGCCGCGCGCGGGCAGCAGGTTGGCGGCGGTCACGGCCACGACGCCGGGCAGCTCGCGCAGGCGCTCCTCGGCCGCGCGCACGAAGCCGCTGCGTCGCAGCGCATCGGCGCCGTAGTCGGCCTCGGGCAACGAGACGCTGAAGGTCAGGAGCCGGTCCGGGTCGAAGCCGAGCGGCCCGTCCATGAAGCGCTGCGCGGTGCGCACCGCGAGGCCGGCCCCGACCACCAGCGTCAGCGCCGCCGCCACCTCGGCCACGACCAGCACGTTGCGCCCGCGCTGGCGGGTGCCCGAGGCGCCGCGGCCGCCCATGCGCAGGGTCTCGGCCGGCGACGTGCGCGAGGCGCGGATCGCGGGCCACGCGCTGAAGGCCAGCATCGCCAGGCAGCCCAGCACCAGCGTGAAGGCGAGCGTGCGGCCGTCGACGTCGATCCCGCTCCAGCCCGGCAGGAAGCGCTCGATCGACGCGGGCATCGCCTCGCGCATCGCGCGGGTGGCGAGCACGGTCAGCGGCACCGACGCGACCGCCGCGACGGCGGCGCTGACCAGGCCCTCGGCCACGAGCTGGCGCACGATCCGGCCGCGGGCCGCCCCGAGGGCGAGCCGCACGGCCAGCTCGCCCTGGCGCTCGGTGGCGCGGGCCAGCGTCAGGTTGGCGACGTTGACGCAGGCGATCAGCAGCAGGAACAGCGCCGAGGCCTGCCAGATCGCCATCACGCCGCGGAGCCCCGGGTCCTCGTATCCGCGCTGCAGGTCGACGACGACCGCCTCGCGCAGGGCGTTGGTCTGCGGATGGTCCTGCGCCAGGCGCGCGGTGAGGGCCGCGAGCTGGGCCTCACCCTGCTCGAACGGCACTCCCGCCGCCAGCCGCCCGATCACCGAGAGATAGTGGCGGTCGCGAGGCGCGTCGCTCGCCAGCACCAGCGGCGCCCACAGCTCGGCGCCCTCCGGGAAGTGGAAGCCGGGCGGCGCGATGCCGACGACCGTGAAGGCCTCACCGTCCAGGGTGACGCTCTGGCCGACCAGCGCCGGATCGGCGCCGAAGCTGCGCTTCCACAGGCCGTCGCCGATCACCACGACGTGGCGGCGCGCGGCCTCGCCTTCGTCGGCCCGGAAGCCACGGCCCAGCGCCGGCATCACGCCGAGCGCGTCGAAGAAGGCGGGCGAGACCTTGAAGCCCTGGGCCCGCTCGGGCAACTCCCGGCCCTGGACGTTGGTGTCCCACCACTCGAGGCCGACCAGGGCATCGAAGGCCGTGGCGCCCGCCTGCCAGTCGCGGAAGTCGGCGGGCGAAACGGTGGAGCGGTCGAAGGCGTCCGTCTGCGGCGAGCTCTGCCAGGCGCGCACGAGGCGTTCCTGGTGCGGGTAGTCCATCGACCGCAGCATCAGCGCGTCGAAGGCGCTGAACAGGGCCGCGTTGGCCGCCAGCCCCACCGCCAGGGTGGCGATCACCAGGGCGCTCACCGCGGGCCGCCGCAACAGCCCCCGCAACGCCATCCGCAGCTCGTGCGTGACCTGGTCCACGACTCTCCCCCTTGCCGGCAGCAGCTGGTGCCCGCTGCCTGCCTCGAACGCCCCCCGCAAGCGGTGGGCCCAGTACGACGCCACGAGCGCCAGGCCGGCCGCCCAGTACCACGCCTCCGCACGCACGGCTCCGCGCCCCGCGCGTCGCCCGTGCTCTTCGAACAGGTCGCCCGCGATGTCGCCGCGCGACGCGTCCGGCAGCGCCGCGGCGAGCAAGCGCTGGGCCAGGCGCGAGGGGCCGCTCACGACCGCTCCAGTTGCGCTTCGAGCCCGTCCCACAACGCGAGCAGTACGCGCCGGCTCTCGCGCAACGCCATCAGGCCGTCGGCGGTGACCTCGTAGTAGCGGCGGGCCCGTCCCCCGCGCTCCGCCAGTGGCTCGCCGAGCCGCGAGCGGACCAGGTCCTTCTGCTCCAGGCGCTCGAGCGCCGTGTAGAGCGCGCCGCGGCTGAGCCGCCGACCGGCGGCTTCCAGGTCCTCGAGCAGCGGAACCGCATAGCCGGCGCTGCGCCGCCGCAACACGGCCAGCAGCAGGATCTGCTCGAGTTCACCGAGATGGATGTTTTCGCTCATAGCCTACGTTGTAGGCAATACGTGCGGGAGGCGGCGCGGGTTCCCGTTCCCTGCGAGCCGGATCGCGCGAGAATGCCGCATGCACTTCGAACCGGACGAGGCCTTCGCCCTCCTGGAGCGGACCCCGCGCCTGCTCGACGCCTGGCTGCGCGAGCTGCCCGCGGCCTGGCTCGACTGCGACGAGGGGGCCGACACCTATTCGCCCCGCGACGTGGTCGGGCACCTGATCCACGGCGAAGAGGCCGACTGGGTCCCGCGTCTCCGCCACATCCTCGAACACGGCCCTGCCCGGCCCTTCGAGCCTTTCGACCGCGTGGGCTTCGTCGCCGCGTACCGGGGCCAGCCGATCGAGAGCCTGCTGACCCGCTTCGCCACCCTGCGCGCCGCCAGCCTCGCCACGTTCCGCGCCGCCACCCGCGACCCAGCCACCTGGGACCTGCGCGGCCGACACCCGGAGCTGGGCGAAGTGACCGTGCGCCAGCTCGCCGCGACCTGGGTCGTGCACGACCTCGGCCACCTGCGACAGGTGGCGCGGACGATGGCGCGGCGCTACGAACAGAGCGTCGGCCCGTGGCGCGCGTATCTCACCATCCTGGAGCGACAGTAGGCTCTATAATCCCGGGCAATCGCATGATTGCCGGGGCCAAAGCGCCTGACGCCGGACCGCTGCCTCGGGTACGGCCGCACGCCGCCACGCGGCCCGCGGGCGCAGCCGAGGAGCCGGCCGCCGCGCGCCCCTCGCGCCCCGGCCGGCCGGACCCGTTCGTCAGCCGGCTCGAGCACGTGAGCGCGCGGATCTCCGACCCGGCGGCCAAGCTGCGCTTCCTGCGCGCTTCGCTCGCCCAGAAGGAGTCGCTCGACGAGCGCGTGCAGTCGCTGCCGGTGGCGCCGCTGCGCCACCTGCTGCAGCGCGTGCTCGGCCTCGACCGCATCCAGCACCTGCTGCACCGCCGCGACCTGCAGGGCACCTCGGCCGACATCGCCGGCGCCACCACGGCCCGCGTCAACTGGGTGGCGGCGGCGGCCCTCGCCGTCGCGCTGGGCGCGGTCGCGTGGACCGTGCGCTCCGCGCCCGAACCGGCGCTGGCGGCGGCACTGCCCGCCACCCGCCCGGCGGCGGTCACGGCCGCGCCGCCGGTCAGCGCGGTGCCCGAGACCCGGGGCGTGCGGCCGGAGCGGATCTGGCTCGTCGAGAAGAGCGCGACCCACGAGCTGTGGAGCAACGGCCTGCGGGTGGACACCAGCCTGTCGGTGATGGGTGCGCCGCGCGC
>JAMPXO010000199.1 GCA_023701125.1 Vicinamibacteria bacterium
AACGACGAAGCGCTCGCCGAGTACGAGAAGGCGGTCGCGCTGGAGCCGGGCAGCGCCGTGTGGCGCACCAACCTCGGCCTGGTGCTGGGCGTGATGGGCCGCCACGACGAGGGTGCCGCGCAGTTGCGCAAGGTGGTCGAGACGCCGGGCTACAAGGACGCCGCGGCGTGGGCCAACCTCGGCTGGATCTACCGCAACATGACCCCGCGCAAGACCGACGAGTCGGTCGCCGCGTACAAGAAGGCCCTCGAACTCGATCCCAAGCTGGCGCAGGCCGCGCTCGGCATGGGCTGGGCCCACTCCTACGCGAAGTCCTACGACGACTCGATCGCGGCCTTCCAGAAGGCGATGACGCTGGATACCAAGGTGGCCGGCGAGGCCAACAACGGCATCGGCTGGGCCTACATCTTCAAGCGCGATGCGGTGCAGGCGCGGGCGGCGGCCGACAAGGCCAAGGCCGCGGGCCGCAACGACACCCGGCTGTTCGAGAACATCGACCGGCTCGAGAAGGCGGCCAAGCTGGGCTCGGCCGCGGCGCTGACCGAAGAAGACATGAAGAAGATGGAGGAGGAGCGGGCCAAGGCCGAAGAGATCGCGGACCTCCAGGAGAAGATCTCCCGCGGCAGCGCGTCGGACCGCGCCAAGGCCGCTCGCGAGCTGGCCCGCAAGACCGGCACGGAGTCCGTGGACTGGCTGATCTACGCGCTCGTCAACGACAAGAGCTACACGGTCCGCATGGCTGCCGCCGATGCGCTCGGTTCGCTCGGCCGCGGCGGCCGCAAGGCGATCCCGCGGCTGCAGAACATCATCAACAACACCTTCGAACTCGCGGTCCAGGCGACCCGCGCGGAACTCGAGGAGGCCGGCGAGTACGCGGACCTGCAGCGCGCCTGCAAGCGCGCGCTGGACAAGATGCAATAGCCGTCTCCGGGCCTGCGGCCCGCGAGACGCCTCCCGGCCGTCGCGGCGCAGGCCGCGGCGGCCGTTCGTCTTTCTGGACGCGTCGCTTCCTTCGTCGCGCGCCGCCGCTCACAATCGACGGCGGTCCGCGGGGGCGGCCACGGAGACCCCATGCCTCGCCTGCTCGTCCACGCCGCGATCGTCGCCGCGCTCGCCGCGGCCAGCCCGCTCGCCCGCGCGCAGCACGCGGCGCCCACCCGCACCGAGGTCGCACCGGGCGTGCACGTCTTCGCGACACCGCCCTACGGCGAGGTCGGCCTCGACGGCAACTCGGTCGCGATCATCGGCGGCGACGGCGTGCTGGTGTTCGACACCAACGGCGCCCCGGCCGCAGCCCGCGCGGTGCTGGCGGAGATCCGCAAGCTGACCGACAAGCCGGTGCGCTACATCGTCAACTCGCACTGGCACTGGGACCACTGGTACGGCACCGAGGTCTACCGCGAGGCGTTCCCCGACGTGGTGGTGATCGCCCAGGAGCACGGGCGGCGAATGATGGAAGGGCCGGCGATCGCCTTCAACAAGCCGGGCCTCGAGCGCGATCTGCCGGGTTACCTGGCGATGCTGGAGAAGCGCCAGGCCGATCTGGGCGCCCAGCAGCCGCCCGCCGACGCTGCGCGGCTCGCGGCGCTGCGCGAGCGGATCACGATGGTGCGCTTCTTCCTGGAGCAGAAGCAGGGCGTGCACCATGTGCTGCCGAATCTGACGTTCGAGAAGCGGATGACGCTGCACCTCGGCGACCGCGTCGTCGAGGTGCGCCACGAGGAGCGGGCGGTGACCCCGGGCGACGCCTACCTGTGGCTGCCGCAGGACGAGCTGCTGGTGACCGGCGACCTGCTCGTGAATCCGATCGGCTTCGCGCTCTCCTGCTACCCGACCGGCTGGCTGCGCACGCTGGAGGTGCTCGACGCGCTCGACGCGGCGCGGATCGTGCCCGGCCACGGCGCGCCGCTGCGCGACGAAGCCCTGCTGCACGCGACCGCGGCGGTGTTCCGCAAGCTGCTCGCCCACGGCCGCGACGCGAAGGCCCGCGGCAAGGACGCGGACGCGGCGAAGGCGGAGATCCTGCCGGCGCTGGAGACGCTGCGGAAGCAGATCGCGGGCGACGACCAGGCCGCGTACGAGTCATTCCCCACCTACCTGGTCGACTGGTTCCTGCACCGCGTCTACGACGAACTGGCGGGCCCGCTCGACGACGAGATCGCGCCGATCCCGGCCCAGTAGCGCGGGCGGCTGCGGCCCTCTCTAGGGCAGTCTCGCCTCGGCGTCGATCACGCGCCAGGTCGCGCGCGGGCGCCACTTCTCCACCAGCCGCACGTGGCTGGGGTGGCTCGCGTAGGTCGCGAGCGCCTCGAGCCCGGTCAGCCGCACGGTCAGCATCACGTCGTAGTCCTTGACGTGGTGCTCGCGGTCGTCGCGCAGCTTCTTGCCCGCGCTGACCGCGATCGCGCCGGGGATCTGCGGCAGTGCGCAGAGCATGTCGGCGATCATCTCGTCGGCCGCTCCGGCCGGCTCGCCCGGGTTGAGCTTGAACAACACGACGTGGTCGAGCGCCAGCTTCGTCGCCTCGCCGACGCGATGCGTGGGGCGCGCCCCGCAGTCCCCGGGCGGGGGACTGGGCCGCTGGGCGACGGCGGGCAGGGTCACGGCGGCCAGCACGGCGAAGGACAGCGTGGACAGCGCTCGGCGCATCAGCGGACTCCTTTTCGTGTTCCGCGTCACTCTGCCACAATCGCGGGCGGAGGCTTCCCCGATGACGTCTTTCCGGACCCTGGCCGCCGTGGCGGCGCTGTGTGCACTCGCGCTTCCGTGCCCCGCGGCCGAGCCCGACGCCCGCGTCGCATGGGCGACTCACTGCGCCACCTGTCACGGGTCCAAGGGCAAGGCGCCCGCCCGTTACGCCGCGCAGGGCGTGCCCGACCTCAACGACGCCGACTGGCAGTCGATGCGCACCGACAAGCAGATCCGCGCGCTGATCGCCGACGGCAGCAAGGGCACGCAGATGGAGCCCTTCAAGGCCAGGCTCACGGCGGCCGAGATCGACGCGCTCGTCAAGCTGGTGCGCTCCTTCAAGCCCGCAAAGTAGTCCAGCGCGCTGGACGGCGCGCTGCAAAACGATGTGGGTCGTGCGCTTCGGCGTTGCGCAGCTCCGTACGTTCCTCCTAAGTTGTGTGCGGATCACAACCACATGCGGCGGGGGCCGTGGCCCGGGCGTCGACGCCAAACGTCGGCGGCCGCGGGAGGAGCACACTCATGACCACTCGTCGACCTGCCCTCGTCCTCGCGCTCGCGCTGTGTGCGGCGCCGGTCGGGGCCGAGAAGGCCGCGGCCACCCGGGCCGCGGACGCGCCGTGGCCGCAGTTGTGGGGCCCGCGCGGTGACGCCAGCACCAGCGGCACCCGGCTGGCCGGCGCCGCGGTGCCGACCCTGCGCGAGGTGTGGCGGAGGCCGATCGGCAGCGCCTTCTCGGAGCTGACCGTCGCCGGCGGACGCGGCTACACCGGCCTCGCCGACGGCGGCACCGACTACACGGTCGCGATCGACCTCGGCAGCGGCCAGGAGCTGTGGCGCACGCCGCTGGGGCCGACCTACAAGGGCCACGACGGCTCGCGCGACGGACCGGTGTCGACCCCGACCTGGCACCGGGGCCGGGTCTACATGATCAGCGCGCACGGCGTCTTCCAGGCGCTCGACGCGGCCACCGGCAAGCCGCTCTGGCAGCACGACCTGGCGAAGGACTTCGCCGCCCCGGCGCCGTTCTACGGCTTCGGCAGCTCGCCGCTGGCGGTCGGCGACCGCATCGTGGTCCACGCCGGTGGGGCGACGAACGGCCTGATCGCGTTCGACGCGAAGACCGGGGCCCGGGCCTGGAGCGTGAGCCACTCGACGACCTCGGGCTACTCGACGCCGGCGCTGGCTTCGATCCACGGCATCGAACAGATCGTCGTGCTCGCCAACGACAAGGTCTACGCCGCGAGCCCCGCGGACGGCGCCCTGCTGTGGAGCGCGGCGCTGCCCACGACCATGGGCGACTCGGCCAAGAGCCCGTTGGTGCTGCCGGACGGGCGCGTGCTGGCCGCGCAGTGGAACGAGACGACCTCGTTCGAGATCAAGAAGGACGGGGCTGCGTGGACGGCGACGATGGGCGCGCGCACGCCGCTGCTGAAGAACAGCTACGGCGCGACCCTGCACCACGACGGCTACCTGTACGGCTTCAACGGCCAGATGCTGATCTGCCTCGACGCAAGAACGTTCGAGGCGAAGTGGCGGCAGCGCCTGTACGGCGGCTTCGTGGCTCTCGTCGACGGCCACATCGTCGCGCTGTCGGAGTCGTCGGGCCTGGTCCACGTGGCGACGGCGTCGCCCGCGGGCTACCAGGAGAAGCTCAAGGTCCCGGCCCTCAACGCGGGCGCGATGAACAGCACGGGCCTGTCGGTCGCGGCGGACCGGCTGTACGTGCGCAACGTCGAGGAGCTGGTGGCGTTCGAGATCGGGGGTGGCCAGTGAAGAGCTTCGTGCGCCTGCGGGCGCTCATCGGTTTGGCGGCCGCCGCGCTGGCGGCACCCACATTCGCCGGCGACTGGACCCAGTACCTGGGGCCCACCGGCCTCGGCGTGTCGCCGGAGACCGGTGTGTTCAAGGCGGGCCATGCGCCGAAGGTCGCGTGGAAGACCGCGCTTCAGACCGGCAGCGCGGGCCTCGCGGTCGCCGGCGGTCGTGCCTTCACGATCGCCCGCGACGACGAAAACGACTACGTGGTCGCACTCGATTTGAAGGACGGCCGCGAGGCGTGGCGGGTCAAGCTCGACGTGCTGCCCGTCAACCCGAACGGGATCGCGGCGGCGGCGACGCCGGCCGTCGGCGGCGACCGGGTCGTCACGCTCTCGACCAACTGCCAGTTGCGGGCCCACGACGTGGCGACCGGAGCCGTGGCCTGGCATCGCGATCTGAAGGCGGACTATGCCGTGGCAGCGCCGCGACCCTGCGCGGGGTCGCCGCTGGTCGAGGGCACGCTCGCGCTGGCGCTGTTGCCGGGCAAGGACGACGCGGGCTTCGCGGCGTTCGAGCTCGCCACCGGCAAGACCGCCTGGGTCGCCCAGGGCCCGCTGCGCACGCACTACGCGGAGACCAGCCTCGCGACCCTCGGCGGCGAGCGCGTCGCGCTCGTCAACCACGCGGTGCTGGCGCCGCCACCGGCGGAGGGCCAGCGCCCCGCGCCGCCGCGCAGCGGCGTGACCGCGCTTCGCGTGTCGGATGGCGCGAAGCTGCTGAGCCACACCCTGGACGAGGGCTTCTCGTGGGAGGCGCCGCTGCTGGTCGGTCCCGACCGTCTGGCGATGTTCACCAACGACGAGATGCGCCTGTTCACCGTGGCGAAAGACGGGGCAGGCTACAAGCTGACGCCCGCCGCCACGACCCGCGACGTCACCGGCGGCCTCAACCCGCCATTCCTGAAGGACGGGCTGTTCTTCGGCGTGCGCGACGACGACTTCGCGGCGGTCGACCCCGAGACGGGTCAAGCGCTCTGGAAGCA
>JAMPXO010000074.1 GCA_023701125.1 Vicinamibacteria bacterium
CCGCCGCGTCTCCGCGCCCGACGCTGCCGGGCGACGCGCTGTCGCCGCTGTTCCAGGCGGCGCTCGAGGCGACCGAGGAGGCGGTGCTCAACTCGCTGCTGCGCGCGACCACGACCACGGGCCGCGGCGGACGCACGATCGAAGCGCTCCCGCTCGAGCTCGTGCGTCGCGACCGGGAGCCCCCGGCCACGCAGCCGTGACGCGTCGCCAGCTCACAGCCCTCCTCGCCTGCTGGCTGACCGCCCTCGCTGCCCTCGCGGCCACGACCGCGGCGGGCCTCGAAGGCCTCGGCGCGAGCTACTGGGAACTCCAGCCGCGGCGGCACTGGGAGGATCTCCACATCGCCGTCGGGCTCTACACCCACGGCCTGTTCCCGGCCTCGTCGAACGCGATCGAGAAGTTCCGGGACGAAGCGGGCGTGCAGCGCGTGCGCGAGCGCAACAAGGACATGGCCCGCACGGCGACCGAGCTGCGGCCGTGGGAGTTCTGGCGCACCGTGACGGATCGCTACGCGCAGCGGCGCGGGCTGCCGCGGGTCGTGCCCCGCTTCGACGATTCCGGCCGGCCGCTGCTGCTCGGCCTCGGCTTCCGCCTGCTCGGGGGCATTGCCCCGTTCCTGCTGCCGTGGCTCGGCTTCCTGCTCGCGGCACCACTGCTGCTGTGGGTGGGGTTCGAGCTGGCGAGCGCCGGCCGCCCGCTGGCCGCCGCGCTGCTGCTGCTGCTGCTGGGCGGGTCCGCGTACCTGGCGGGCGTGCTGCGCCTCGCCTACGCGCCGACCGGGTTCTACACGCTGGCCATCCTCGGCCTCGTCGCGGTCGCCACCTGGGCGGCGCTCGGCGTGCCCACGACCCGCGGCCTGGTCGTCCGCAGCCTGCTGGCCGGCGCCGTGGTCGCGCTCACCCTGCTGTGCCGCGGCTCGGTGGGTCTCGTCGTCCCCGCCTTCGCGATCGCACTGGCCCTCGCCGGCGCACGACTGGGCGGCAAGCGCCAGCGCGATCGTTTCTTGTGGGCCGGCCTCGCCCTGTTGCTCGCCGCGCTGCCGCTGGTGGCCACGAACTGGGGTGTGGCTCGCCTCGTCCGCCACACGCTCGACACCGTGGGCCTGCGCACGCTGCCCCCGCAGCGCCACGCGGTCTGGTTCGGGGTCTGGACCGGCCTCGGCGACTTCGACCGCGAGAAGGGTTACGTGTGGCTGGACCAGGCGGCGAGCCGGGCCGCGGTGCGTCACGGCGGCACGCCGCTGCTGCCGGACAACTACGACGAAGACAACGAGCGGATCCTGCGCGACCTGGTGCTGGCCGACGTGGCCGAGGACCCGGGCTGGTTCGCGGGCATCCTCGCCCGCCGGGTCTGGGCCACCGCGACCCAGCAGAAGCTCTGGCCGTGGCCGCCGCTGGGCGGGCGCTCGATCACCGCGTCGACGACGGAGAACGAGGGCGGCATCGACGCCTACTACACGCTGACACCGCACCTGGACGTGTTCGGCTTCGGCGCGCGCACCGTGGAGGCGCCGATGGCGCTGCTCGCCCTGCCCGCGGGCCTGCTGCTGCTCGTGGCGCTCGTCCGCCCGTCCCTGCGCCCCGACGCCCTCGCCCTGCTGCTGGTGGCGGCGGGGGCGCTGGCGCTGCCGGTCGCCATCACCACCGGCTCGGCTCCGGAGACCCAGGCCTTCGGTCTCGTCCACCTGCTCGGGCTGGCGTTGCTCCTGGATCGCCTCGCAGCAGGACGCGGCCCGCGCTACTCGTCGCCGCGGGTGACGTAGGCCATCAGGTGGCTGCCGTCGCGCAGTCGCACCACGGCCGGGTCCTTGAAGTAGGCGCGGTCGATCGCCGTCGGGGCGAACGCGAGGCGGATGCCGTCCTCCGCCGTCCACGCGCTGCCATCGCTGGTGGTGAAGCTGCGGATGTGGCGATCCGGTAGCGCGAACGAGAACAGGCGCAGGCCACCACCGGACTCGTAGCCGTGAGCGCCGACGTGGGCTCCCCCTGCCCCTTCGAGCAGCAGCGTGCCGAGCAGGGTGAATCGCGACGGCTCAGCGGCGATGAAGTGGAACATGATGATGTTCCGCGTGTTGAGCGTCAGCATGTGCCAGGTCGAGCCGACCTTGAACGTGGCCGAGTCGATCGGGTCGTCGCCGTCCACGCTGGCCGCGACGCCGCCGTAAGTGAAGCGCACGCCGTCGGTGCTGTCGCCGTAGACGATCCCCAGCCGACCGCCGCCGATCGAGGTCGTCAGGAACAGGCGCAGGCCGCCGCCGGGCCTGTCGATCACGTCGGGATCGCCGTAGTTGGTGCCGTTCGTGAAGCCGGAGAGCACCAGGTTCTTGTAGACCCAGCTGCGGCCCTCGTCCTCCGAGATCGCCACCGCAGCCGTGTTGCTCACGCTGCCGAGGCGCCAGCCCGTGTAGTAGAGGAGCAGCCGCCCGCTGGCGTCGCGGATCACGTCCGGCGTCGCGGCCTGCTCGCTGACGACGCGCCCCGTGGTCGTGAACGTCAGCCCGTCCGATGACGTCGCGAGCCCGATCCGGAAGCGACCCGGGCTCTCCGCGGGCGACGACAGGTCGGCGCTCGACGGCGGCGTGAAATCGCTGGACACGGCCGTCGGCGCGGGCGTCGGCGTCGCCGCTCCGCCGCCGGCACCGGAGCTGCTGCCGGAGCTTCCGCCTCCGCAGGCGGCTGCGACCCACGCCAGCCCGATCGCCAGGACTCGCTTCGTCACCGCACCTCGAACTCGGCGCGGGCTTCGCCGCCGCGGCCATCGCGAACCACCGCCACGTGCAGGCCCGGCGACAGCCGCCAGTCCAGGGCTCGATCCGCCGCCACCTGGCCCACGGGCTGTCCGTCGATCTCCCAACTCACGACGGTGATGCCGGCGGGCACCGCCGCGCGCAGCGGCAGGGTCTGGAACTCGGGCCTCAGCGTGGGGTCACGCAGGTAGCGCGCGCCCGTCGGCGGGCTCACCACCTGCAGCCCGTCGGCCGGGTCGGCGGCCGCGGTGGGTGCGCCGCGTTCCGCTCGAGACCGTACACCGCCCGCGGCCGCGACCGGGATGGAGCGCAGGAGCAGCCCCTCGCTCGCCGCCCACGGGCGATAGCGCGTGGGCCAGTCGACGACGGTGCCGACCCGGCTGCGCGAGTGCCAGTCGCAGGTCTCGCGACCGACGTCACCCGGCAGCCACTCGGTGCGCGAGCCCGGGCAGTGGCGGCCCGCGGCCATGCCGGAGAGCGGGCACAGCGCGCGCGGGTGCAGGTCCTCGGGACGCGCAACGATCGGTTCGTCTCGCTCGCGCTCGAGCGGCAGCCGGCCGCCGACATGCTCCTGGGCGGCCAGCATCACGTCGCGGAACAGCGGCGCCGCGCCCGTCACGCCCGACGCGCTCTCCAGCGGCCGCCGATCGAAGTTGCCGACCCACACCCCGACCGTGACCTCGGGCGTGAAACCGAGCGTCCAGTTGTCGTGGTAGCTCTGCGACGTGCCGGTCTTGACCGCCACCGGAAACGGGAAGTCGAGGCTGGAGCCGCGGCCGAACGACCAGGCGCGGGCCTCGGCGTCGCTCAGGATGTCGGCCACCCAGTGCGCCGCGCGCTCCGAGACCAGCGCCCGCGGTTCGCGGCCGTCGCAGCTCCCCGCCGCTTCGGCCGGCGCGCCGGCCCGCAGGAAGCACGGCGCCAGGTACTGCCCGCCGCGGGCGAACGCCGCGTAGGCCGCGGCCAGTTCGGCGAGCCGCACTTCCGCGTCGCCCATCGTCAGCCCCAGCCCGTAGTGATCGGGCCCGCGTTCGAGCGTCGTCAGCCCGGCCCGCCGCAGCAGGCCGAGCAGCGCCTGTACCCCGGTTCGCGACAGCAGGTACACCGCGGGCACGTTCTCCGACCCGGCCAGCGCCTCGCGCGCGCGCATCGGGCCGCGAAAGCGACCGTCGTAGTTGCGCGGCGAGTAGACGACACCCGGCAGCGCCGTCGGGAAGTGGGACGGCACGTCGGGCAGCGCGCTGCCCGGGTGGAAGCCGAGGTCGAACGCCAGCGCGTAGGTGAAGGGCTTGAGCGCCGAACCGGGCTGGCGCGGGGCCAGCGCGCCGTCGATCGCACCGCCGTGCTCGCCGTCGAACCAGTCGCCTGAGCCCTCCCACGCCAGCCACTCGGCCGTGTCGTTCTTCAGCACGACGATCGCCAGGTTGTGGGCCCCGTGCGAGAGCAGGCGCTTGCGGTGGGCGGCCGCGATCCCGCGCACGGCCCGCTGCAGGTCGAGGTCGAGTGTCGTCTCCACCCGCGCCACGGCCGCCGGCACCGACTCCCGCACGCGCTCGACGAAGTGCTGCGCCGGCAGCTCGACGGCGGGTCGCTTCAGGCTCAGCCTCTCCGCGCGCGCGACGGCGGCCTGCTCGGCGCTCAGCGCGCCGCGCGCCTCCATCCGCCGCAGCACCTCGCGCTGCCGCGCCAGCGCACGCTCGAAGCGCCGCCACGGGTCGTAGGCCCCCGGCCGCTGCGGCAGGCCGGCCAGGAACGCCGCCTGGGCGGGAGTCAGCGCGTCGGCGCTGGTGCCGAAGTAGGCCTGGGCCGCGGCCTCCGCGCCGACGAGCTGGTTGCCGTACGGCATCCGCGACAGGTACAGCGCGAGGATTTCGCGCTTGTCGAGGTGGCCCTCGAGCCGCAGCGCGAGCAGCGCTTCGCCGAGCTTGCCCGCGAACGTGCGCGGTCGCGGCTGCAGTTGTTTGACGAGCTGCTGGGTGAGGGTGGAGCCGCCCTGCACGACGCGGCCGGCGCGCAGGTTGGCGACCGTCGCCCGGGCCAGCGCCAGCGGGTCGAGGCCGGGGTGGGAGAAGAACCGCGCATCCTCCGCAGCCAGCGTGGCCTGCACGAGTGGCTCGGGCAGGTGCTCCGGGTCGTACACGCGCGAGCGGGTGCCCGCCGCCGAGAGCGCGTGATAGAGCGGACGCCCCGCACGATCGACGATCTCGGTCGAGACCAGCGCCTGGCCCTCGAGCAACCCTGCGGGCAGCGGGCCCCAGCGCACCCACGCGGACGAAAGCAACGCCGCCGCGCCCAGCAGGAGGGCGCGGCGGCGGGACAGCCGCAGCTTCACTTCGTCGCGGGGCTCGCCACGGTCACGGTGTCCGACGCGGAGCGGCCGAACACCTCGGGGGCGTACATCTCCTCCGCTCGGGCCGGTCCGACCCGGAACGTGCCGGCCGTCGTCGCCCGCGCGAGGTAGGTGAAGGTGTGCTTGCCGGCGGCGAGTCGCGTCGCGAACAGCTGCACGCGGTCGTCGTGGCGCTCGACGTGGTCGAAGCCGCCCTTGCGCCAGGCCTCGCGCCAGTCGGTCTCCTCGTTCTCGTCCGCCTCCGCGCGGACGAGGTCGCGGGCCGTCGTCTGGAACCACGAGTCGACCGCCTCGAAGCCCGCGGGCAGCGGGTCCGCGACGGCCACATAGCGGCGTTCCTGCGGCAGGTCGAGGGTCAGCGTGACCTTGACCAGGTCGCCCGCGGCGAACGAGCGCAGCGGCGTCGCCGGCTCCGGGCCTTCGCCGGGCGCATACGAGCGCTCGATGCGGAAGCCCTGCTCCATCGCCGCGAAGTCCTGCGCGTCCTCCGCGTAGCGCAGCCGTGCCGACCAGAACAGCGTGCCCTGGCCTTCGCGAGTGAAGACGAGCGGGACGTTGCCGCTGGTCCCCGCCAGCTTCGGCGCCAGCGTGACCATCGGCAGCGCGGTCGTCTGGGCCACCGCGCTGCGGCCCTGGAACGTGCCGCGGGCCACGGCCTCGCCCGCCAGCGTGACCAGCGCCTGGAAGTCGGGCTCGACGCTCTCGTACTTCTTGTAGTAGTCGACGAGGCCGGCCAGCGCCCAGGCGTTCTCCTGGGTGTTGCCCCAGCGCCCCTTCTTGCGCGCCTCCAGCAGCCACTTCGCGATCGCCGCGGCGTCCTTGGCGTTGGCGTCCGTGCGCGACAGCGCGCCGAGGCCCATCGCCGAGGTGCGAGCGCTGCTCGACCACAGCCACAGCAGGTCGGCGTCGGCCGCCTCCTCGAAGTGGGCGTAGCCGCCCTCGCGGCGCAGCGCGTTGCCGAGCCGGCGCAGCAGGTCCTCGCGGCGCGGCCCGCTCTCGCCGCGGGCGACCAGCGCGTCGAGCAGGTGGGCGGTGCCGAAGATCGGCAGCCGCTCGCGGGCGTCGTACAGGCGGTTGACCGCGGTGTCGACGTTGCGACCGCCGGTCGCCGCGACCGACGCCGCGAAGGCCAGCGAGGCCGCGCTGGCCGGCGCCAGCTTCGTGTCAGACGGCGTCGCGGTCAGGTCGCGCTCGAGCGCACCGAGCGCCCGGTCGAGCACCGCCGCGTCCACGGTCCGGCCCGCGGCCTGGCCGCGCTGGAGCACGTGGGTGAGGTACGCGGTCAGCCACGTGTTGCTCCAGCGGCAGCCGCCCTTCCAGTAGGCGAAGTGGCCGCTCCCGCACTGGAACGTGGCCAGCTCCGCGAGCCCCTGGTCGGCCGCAGGGCCGAGCTTCCCGGCCTCCAGCCCGGGGATCGCGAACGCGCCGCCGAGCTCCCCGGCCAGCACCAGGCCGAGCGTCGCCGACGCCCGCTGCTCGGCGCAGCCGTAGGGGTACTCGACGAGGTACCGCGCGCCTTCGCCGAGGCCGACCAGCGCCGTCGAGGCGAGCGAGACGTCGAGGCCGCCGTAGCCGGGCACGAGCGAAGCCGGCAGCGTCAACGCCTCCTTCGACTCGGGCGCGGCCTGGCCGTGGGCCGCGACGACCTCGGGCACCACGACCACCTGCACCGGCAGCGTCTCCTCGAAGGCGTCGCTCTCGTCGCGCATCCGCACCGACATCTGGACCCGGGCCCGGCCGGTCGCCTTCGCGCGCAACGCGAAGCGCACCTCGCGCGAGCGCTCGGGCTGCAGCGCGACCGTCTGCGTCGGAGCGCCCTCGATCGCCAGCACGCCGGGGTCGAGGCTCTTGAAGGTCACGATCGCGTCACCCGGCTCCTTCAGCCGGCTGGTGACGACCGCGCCGAAGCGGGCCTCGTCGCCCAGCGTCAGGAAGCGCGGGAACGCCGGCTTGAGCAGCAACGGCTTGCTGATCCGCAGCTCGCGCTGGCCGGCGCCGAAGCGCGACGCCTTGTCGCCCGCCACCGCCATCACGCGGTACGCGGTGAGGTCCTCCGGCAGCGCGACCTCGGTGGACGCGGTGCCGTCGGCCGCGGTCGGCAGCGAGCCGAGCCAGAAGGCCAGCACGCGGAAGTCGCGGCGGACCGTCGTGCCGCCGTCGTCCGTGCCGCCACCGCCGCCCTCGTCGCCGCCCTTGGGGATCACGGCCCGGCGGCTGACGATGAACTGGCGCGAGTCCTGGGTCAGCACCTGCAGCGCCTTCTCGACCCACACGGAGCCGCGCAGGTCGGGCGTGTCGTAGCCCGTCAGCTTGAGCACGCCCTCGTCGACGGCCCACAGCGTGACCTCGGACGGCGCGGGCTGGCCCGCGGCATCCTTGACGGCGACCGAGACCTTCGCCTTGGCGCCGGGCCGGTACTCCTCGCGGTCGGTGGCGACCGACACCGCGAGGCGCTTGCTGCCGTCGTCGACCTTCAGCATCACGGAGCCCATCCGGAACGCCGGCTTGCCGGGGTCGGACGAGTCCTCGGGCACGTACTCGCCGGTGCGGCCCTTGACCAGCATCAGCGCGACGAAGACGTTGGGCACGTCGGCCTCGCCGATCGCGACCTCGATCGTCTTCTGGGTCGTGTCGAGCGTGAACACGCGGCGCGAGCGGATACCCTCGCGCTCGGTGGTGAGCAGCGCGGTCGCCGTCTCCCACGGCGACTTGACCACGATCCGCGCCGTCTCGCCCGGCTTCCAGGTCGTCTTCTCCGGCACCAGGTCGATCCGGTTGTGGTCGTAGCGCTCCCACGCCGTGTAGCCGCCGCCCAGGGCGTAGAAGCCGGTGGTGGTCGTGGTCGAACGCCCGTCCGCGTCCTGCGCCTTCGCCCGCAGCTCGAAGTAGCCGCCCGTCGGCACCGCCACGTGCAGGGGCTGCGGCGTGGCCGCGCTCTTCACGGTCCACTCGCCCGCCGGCACCTCGCGCTTCTCGGTCTCCCACGCGTAGTAGCCGCCACCCTCGGCGCGGCGCACGCTGTTCCACTGGATCTGCACCAGCGAGACCTGGATCTCCGCGCCGGCGACGGCCTGGCCATCCGCGGCCACGGCCGCGAGCTCGGTGTCGATGCCCTTGTCGGCGTCGGCGAAGAACGACGGCCGCTTGACCGCCAGCGCGTACGGCATCGGCTCCACGCGGAAGCTGGCGCGGCCGGAGATCTGCTGGCGCGAGGCGTCGGTGACGGTGCCCTCGAGCGTGAACAGGTACGGGTGGCCGAGGCCGCGCTCGGTCTCGGCGTTCATCGCCAACCGGCCGGAGGCGTCGAGCTGGCCTTCGCCCTGGGCGACGGTGTCGTCCCACGTGCGCAGGTCCTCGTCCTCCCCGAAGAACGCCCAGCGCTCCTGCTGCCAACGCTCCTGCACGGCCTCGGAGGGCTCGCGCAGCGCGCGCTTGCTGAGCGTCCAGCGCGCTTCCTTCTCCGCCATCGGCACGCCGAACAGGTAGCGGCCGGAGACGACGCCCGCCAGCTTCGCGCCGGCGACGACCTCGGGTGCCGCCAGGTTGGCGTCCACGCGGAAGTCGGGCCGGCGGTAGGCGGCGACCAGGAACGAGCCGTAGACCTGGCGCTCCTGGCCCTCGACCTCGACCTTGACCGAGTAGTTGCCGAGCGGGCCAGAGGCCGGCACGTCCACCTTCAGCTCGCCCGAGCTCCACTCGTTCAGCTTCAGCGTCTCGCTGAAGACCTCGTCCGACTGGCTGTTCTCGACCGTGACCTTGGCCTCGGTGCCCGCGGGCAGCAGCTTCATGCCCGTGGCGGTGTCGGAGCGCAGCACGACCTTGAGCCGCGCCTGCTCGCCGAGCTTGTACACGCCGCGGTCCACGAAGGCCGCGCCGCGCAGCATCGGCTTCGCCTCGTCCAGGCTGTAGTAGCCGTTGAAGTACCAGGGCTCGATGCCCTCGGTCCAGTCGGAAAGCGAGTACGCGAAGTCGCCGTCCTTCTCCGCGGTCGCGACGAAGGCGAGTTCCCAGTAGTTCTCGCCGCTGCGCAGGGCGACGGCCGGCGAGAGCGCGGTGCCGTCGGCGCCCGTCTCCCCGCTCCAGCGCACCTTGTTGTCGAGGCCGCGCAGGGTGACCGAGGCACCCGCGACCGGCGCGCCGTCGGCCAGGCGGGTGACGAACACCAGCGTGCCCTGCGGGCTGTCCTTGACCGTCAGGCCGAGATCGGTGACCTGGACCAGCGAGGCGCGGACGGTCGTCGAACCCGCGTGGGCGCGGGCGACCGGCTGGCCGTTGCGCAGCGCGACCCAGGCGACGCCCCTCGGCCCGCCCAGCACTTCTTTCAGTTCCAGCGCGTACGACTGCGAGACGTCGGCCACCGGTGCCAGCGTGCGCACGGTGCCCTCCCCCGCCGGCGCCTCGGCGAAGTTGCGCGCGCGCAGCTTGAGCAGCGTCGGCACCAGCTCTTCGGGCGCCACCCTTGCCGCCCAGTGGGTGACGGTCTTCAGGTTGCGGGCGTAGTACGGCAGCGCCGTGCCGCCGCCGCTCTCCCACACGCCATGGCCGCCGCCGAAGCTGGTGGCTGCGCGCTGGTGCCAGTTCTCGACGCGCTCGATCCACACGTAGCCGAGCTTCTGGCCGTCGTTCGACTCGAGCGCGGGAGCGACCACGATTTCGTACGTCTTGCCCGGACCGAAGTCGTGTCCGAGCTGGGCCAGGGAGACGGCGACGGAGTCGCGCCAGTCGGGCGTCCCGTAGTCGTGGTCGGCCTCGGCCTCGGGGTCGAGCTCCGTGGCGCGCGGCGTCAGATCGCGGGTCGTGCCGTCCGCCAGCACCTCGCGCACGCGCACGTGCTTCGCCGCCTGGGCCAGCCGCAGGCCGCCGCGGATCTTCAACGGGTTCCACGCGTCCGGCTCGCACGACGTGACGCAGGAGAAGCCCTGGACGAAGAACGCCGCCTCCAGCCGCACGGTCTCGAAGCGGGCCTGGCCCGGCGTCTCCGGGCCACCGGTGCCACGCGCGCCGGCGCCGAGCGTGACCCGCAGCCGCGAGCCGGTGGGGGGCGGCGTCGTGGTCGTGACCACGACCAGGTCTTCGCCCGCGCCGAGCCGGTCCGTGTTCCACTTCGCGGCCAGCGCGACGGCCACGGGGCCGCTCGCCGTCGCGGCGTTGTATGCGGCCTTGACCTTGGCCTCGTAGGCCGCCACGGCACCCGGCCCCATCGCCTTGCGAGTCGCCGCGGGCAACGTCGGCGGCGCCCACTCGTAGGGCTCGAAGCTGACGGCCAGGTGCGGCAGCAGCGCCGCGGGGTCGACCGGCTGATTGAAGCGCAGGCCGATCACCGCCGGCGAATCGCCGCGGCCGGTCTCGCGGTAGACCTGCGCCTCGCGCAGGCGCACGACCGGGGTCGTGAACTCGAACACGTGCGGTTTGCCGAGCTTGCGTCCGGACACCGCGCTGGCCGTGGCGTCGATCGTCACGGTGTACTTCGTGCCGAACGGCAGTGGCTGCTCGGGCGTGAAGATCAGCGTGTCGGTGCCCGCCCAGCGCAGCGAACCCTTCGCCGACGGCACCATCCTGAAGTACGGCGCCCCGCGGCCGTCGGCCTTGCCGAGCGGAACCATCGCCTCGGAGAACACGACCCGGACCTCGGTGGCCTGGTCGACGTCTTCGATCAGCCCGCGCGGCGCCGAGTCGCGAACGGTCAGCGCGGCCACGTCCGCGGCGAAGGCGGCGGGGGCCAGGAGAAGTGCGAACGAGGCGAGGATGGCGGCGGCGCGGCTGGGCTTCATGGGGGCGGAGTCTAGCGCCACCGGAAGCTCGCCGCGGTGAGGTGGTGGGCGCGCCGGCGACGTGTGGCCGGCGCGCCGTCCGGAAGGACTAGCTGGCCGGGGGGGCCTGGGCCGTGGCCGTGGGCATGAAGGTCTTGACCATCGCTTCGACCTTGCCCTTGACCGCCATGCCGCTGTCGACGGCCTTCATCAGGTCGCCGCTTTCGAACGCCGTGGTCGCCTCGCCCCACGCCTGGGTCACGTTGGGCAGGTCGGCCTGGGCTGCAGTCACCGTGGCCTTGTCGAGGCCGGCCGGCAGCTTCTTCATCGCCGCGTAGGCTTCGAGCTGCTTGCCGAGGGCGTCCAGGGTGGCCGGCAGGCTCGCCTTCATCCCCTCGAAGCTGGCCGTCAGCTCCTGCTTCCTGGCGCCGGCGGCCGTGACGGCGGCCTGGATCTTGGGCAGCAGGCCCTGGGCGGCGGTCAACGCCTCCTTGTAGTTGCCCTTTTCGAACTCGGCCCGGGCGGCTGCCGATTCGTCGGACAGCGACTTCCACTCGGCCGGCACGAACTTCTCGACCTGGGGCCGGGCCGCCTCGAGAGCGGTGTCACTGGCCTTGAGCGCCGCCTCGGCGGGCGCCTTGCCGCAGGCGGCGGCGAAGGCGGCGAGAAGAAGGATCGGCAGGATGCGTTTGATCGATCGCATGTGGGTCAACTCCTGTTGGGCGGACTGTTCCGCACCCTTGATGGTACGCCCCGTGGCCAGCCCGGCGCCCACTTTGGGCGCACGATGGTCAGTGCCCCGCGTGGGCTCCGGCGTAGCCGCGAAGGCGGTCGTACGTGTGGCGCTGGTGGATCGACAGCAGCGCGCGGGTCTCGAGGTGGGCCGCGAGGTGGGCGTTGCGCAGTTCGCCCTGCAGCTGCGCGATTTCCGCGGTCGCGGCGCGCAGCGACTCCGGCGTCACCTGCGCCTCGCGGAACAGCGCGTCCAGTCGCGCCTCCGCTTCGACGATCGCCGCGCCCAGCCGCTTCGCCTCGGCCGACATCCGGTCGTACGAGGCCTGGACGCGGGCGGTCGTCCCGGCGTCGAGCTCCAGCTCCTCCGCGAGTTCGAGCACGTGCTTCGGGCCCGGGTAGTGGTTGAGCTCGGCCGCCATCGCCAGCCCCATGCCGCGGCCCGCGCGCAGGTCCTCGACCTGCTGCGCCGAGAGCGCCTTGATCTCGCGCGTCTCCTGCCCGGCATACCCGCTCGGCGCCGGCCCGTGCCCCGGCGCCTGGGCGATCACCGCACCACCGACCCACGCCATCGCGAGCACGACGAATCCCACTCTCTTCAAGCCGACCTCCGAGGATCTCCGAGCGTAACCGAGTCCGCGCGGCGGGCGTAGGATCCGGCTGGGGGGACACCATGAGCCTGAAGGGCAAGGGTCGGGATCGTCGGGACTTCCTCAAGCTGGGCGCTGCGGCCGGTGTCGGCGGCGCCACCGTGAGCCTCGCGGCTCCGGCCCGGCCGCTGCCGTCGAACGCGCGCACCGCGGCCGCGATGCCGATGCGCAACCTCGGCAAGACGGGTTACCAGGTCGGCCTCTTCTCGCTCGGCGGCCAGGCCGCGATCGAGCAACCCGAGAACGCCGCGGTCGCGGTGCCGATCGTGGAGCGGGCGCTCGACCTCGGCGTCAACTACATCGACACTGCGGCCCGCTACGGCGGCGACGCGCGCTGGAGCCAGCGCTACATCGGCGAGGTGATGAAGCGCCGGCGCAGCGAGGCGTTCCTCGCCTCCAAGACCCACGACCGCACCCGCGACGGCTCGCTGAAGGTGCTCGAGGAGTCGCTGAAGCTGCTGAACACCGATCACCTCGACCTGTGGCAGATCCACAACCTGTCGCTGCCCGAGCAGGTCGACCAGATCTTCGCGAAGGGCGGCGCGGTCGAGGCGCTGCACGAGGCGAAGGAGCAGGGCCTCGTCCGCCACATCGGCATCACGGGCCACGCGGACCCCGAGGTGCTGATCGCCGCCCTCGAGCGCGGCCCGTTCGACACGGTGCTGCTGGCGCTCAACGCGGCCGACGTCCACCACCTGAGCTTCAAGCAGAAGCTGCTCCCGCTGGCGGTCGAGCGCGAGATGGGCATCGTCGGCATGAAGATCCCGGCCCGCGGCCGCATCCTCAAGGGCTTCACGCCGCCCGCGGCCGGCGGGCCGCCGCAGGCCGGCAAGGTGCCGGGCACGATCGTGATGTCGGAAGCCCTGCGCTACGTGCTGTCGCTGCCCGTCAGCACCGTGATCGTCGGCTGCGACACGATCGCCCAACTCGAGGAGAACATCACCCTGGCCCGCGCCTTCAACCCGCTGAGCCCGGCCCAGATGGCGGAACTCGAGCAGCGCACCCAGCCGATCCACGAGCAGGCCCTGTTCTTCCGCCGCTGGAGCTGAGCCCGGCCGCGCAGGGGTCAGCGTGACCCGGAGCGAGGTGCCCCGCCGGTGGCGTCATCGGGCACGGTGGAAGGCGAAGCCTGACGATCTCGCTCCAAGGGGGATCGTAAGGCGCGGTCCCCTTGACAGGGCCGTGGGTTGGGCGGACTTTTCTCTTGGATGCCGGTGGCTTCGAGGGCCTTGCCGTCGTGCGGCCTGCGTCAGGCGCTGTTGGCCATCCTGTGCGCGGTGCCCGGCGGTGCCGTGGCCGAGCGGCCGGCGCCGGATCTGGTTCGCGACGAGGGCCGGTCGGCGCTGCGCGTCTACTCCACGCGCGACGGGCTCCCGCAGAACACGATCCAGGCGATGGCCTTCGACCGCGCGGGCCGGCTCTGGGTCGGGACCCAGGCCGGGCCCGCCTGGTTCGACGGCGTCGCCTGGCGGCAGCCGGTGCTGCCGCCAGGCACCCGCAAGGGCTTCGTCCTCGCCCTGACCACGGCCCCGGGTGGCGGCCTGTGGATCGGACTCGAGGACGCCGGGCTGTTGCAGTTCGACGGCACGCGCTGGCTCTCTCATCGCGCTGGGACCGACGGGTTGCCGAGCGACCGGGTCCAGGCCCTGTTGGTGCCACGCGACCAGCCGGAGACGGTCTGGGTGGCCACCGACCAGGGGGTGGCGCATTTCGCCGCCGGCCGCTTCCGGGCCTTCACGCCTGCGAACTCGGGCCTGCCCCATGCGAACGTCACCAGCCTCGCCGAGAGCGGTGAGGAAGGACGGCGGAGCCTCTGGGCAGGGACCCACGAAGGCCTCGGACGGCTCGTCGACGGGCAGTGGACCCGTTTCGGCTCGACGGACGATCTCCCCAACGCTCATGTCCAGAGCCTGCTGGCGGACGGTCCCGACGAACTGTGGGTGGGCACCGCTTCCGGCCTGGCGCGCTGGCGCCAGGGCGCGTGGCGCCGCTTCGATTCGGCTTCGACGGGGGTGCCGGCACTGCAGCGGGAGGTGCAGTCGCTGCTCGTCCAGCAGGCGAGCTACGACGCGGGCCGTCGGCTGTGGGTGGGCACCAACGCGGGGTTGGCGGTGTGCGACGAGGACGACACCTGCAGGCTCTACGCGGATGCCGCGAGCGGCTTGCCGAGCGCCATCGTGCGCTCGATGGCGACGAGCGTCTCGGCGAGCGGCGACCCCGTGCTCTGGATCGGAACGTACGAAGGCCTCGCCCGGTCCGTGCAGGGGCTGTGGACGCAACTCGTGCCTTCGCACTCGGGCTTGCCGGACCGAGCCGTGACCGGGATCGTCGAGGCGGACGGCGCGCTGTGGTTCTCGACCTGGGGCAACGGGCTGGCAAGGACTCGGGGCGGACGCTGGGCTTACTTCAGGCGCAGCGGGGGCCACCTTGCGGACGACTCGGTGGTCGCCCTCGCCCCGGCTCGCGGCGCGGGGGGCGGAGTGTGGGCTGCGACGCTGCGGAACGGCCTCGTGCGCGTCGCCGATGGGCACGCCCGGTTCTACGACACGCGGAACTCGGCGCTGCCGTCGGATCGCGTCCAGACTCTCTTGTCGACCACGAGCGGCCTGTGGGTCGGCACCAGCGCCGGTCTCGCCTGGGTGGACGAGGACGGTCTGGCTCGGGTCAGCGGGCCCGATGGCGATCCGCTCAGCGTCGACGCCTTGCACGAGCGCCGAACCGGGGCCGGTTCCGAGCTCTGGGTGGGGACCCGGGGCGCCGGCCTGTGGCGACGCGCGGCCGGCCAGTGGACCGCCTTCACCCAGCGGGACTCCGTCCTGCCGAGCAACTACGTCCTGGCCGTCGTCGATGCTCCCGGCCCTCGGCCCGGTCTGTGGGTGGGGACCAAGCGGGGCCTCCTGCGGTTCGACCCGGCGGACCGGAACACCGGCTTGCGTTTCGACGCCGAGAGCGTGCCCGCGCTGCACGACGAGGTCGTGGCCGCCCTGGCCAGCGACGGGCAGGGCCGGATCTACCTCAACACCAACCAGGGCGTGGCCCGGCTGACCTCGCGCGTCCCGGGCCCGACCACGACTTCAGACTTCACCCTGGAGCACTTCACGAGCGCCGACGGCCTGCCGCACGAGGAGGCGAACCGCGGGGCGCTGTACCGTGACGGCTCCGGGCGGATCTGGACCGGGACGATGCGCGGCGTGGCGGTGCTCGAACCGGGGCGGGCTCTTTCGCCACGGCCGGCCTCGCTTCAGATCGAACGCCTGATCGACAGCGGCCGCGAGGTCGCACTCGCCCCGGATCTGACACTCCCGGCCGGGCGCCACTCCCTCCGCTTCGAGGTCGCCCTGCTCAGCTTCGTCCGTTCGCAGGAGAATCGCTATCGCACCCAGTTGCTCGGATACGAGGACGAACCGCGGGAGTGGAGCCCGCTGGCGTACCGCGAGTACACGAACGTCCCGCCCGGCACCTACACGTTCGAGGTGTCGGCCCGCGACTTCGTCGGCAGCGAGGTCGGCCCGCAACGCCTCTCCTTCACCGTCCTGACGCCGGTCTGGCGGCGCCCGTGGGCGCTGGCGCTGTACACGGTCTGCGCCGTCCTCGGCACCTGGATGCTGCTGTGGACGCGCGAGCGAGCTCATCGCGAGCGGGCCCGCGAGCTCGAGCAGCGGGTCGCCGAGCGGACCCGCGAACTGGCCGAGGCCAACGGCCGACTGCGCGAGCTCGACGCCGCCAAGGCCGAGTTCGGCGCGACGCTCGTCCACGACCTGCGCTCACCGCTGTCGGTCGTCACCGGGGCACTCCAACTCTTCGAGGACGAGGGGCGGAGCCCGGGCCTGAAGGCCGAGTTCGGGGAGATTGCCCGCCGCAGCCTGGGTCGGGTGCAGGCCCTGCTGGAGGACATGCTCCTGAACTACCGCGCAGAAGCGGGGCGACTCGAGCTGACGCTGGTCCCGACCGACGTCGGTGAGCTGGTCAAGGCGGCCTTCGACGAGGCCAAGGTGGCGGGCGCTCCGAAGGGGATCCAGTTCTCGTGGGTCGCGCCCGGACCGTTGCCGGCGATCGCGGCCGACCCGCCGAGCCTGACGCGCGCTTTCGCGAACCTGTTCGGCAACGCCGTCAAGTTCACCCCCCGCGGTGGTCTCGTCTCGGCATCCGCACGGGTGACCGACGGCACCGGGGTCGACTCCGGGCGCCGCTTCGTCCTGGTCGAAGTCCGGGACTCGGGGCCCGGCATCGCCGACGCCGAGTTGCCGTTCGTGTTCGAACCGTATCGCCAGGGAAGCGCTGGCGGCCTGGGCGCGGGGGTCGGGCTCGGGCTCGCCATCACGCGACAGATCGTCGTGGCACACGGGGGCCAGGTCCTCGTCCGCAGCCAACCGGGAGTCGGATCCACGTTCCTCGTCCACCTGCCGCTGCCGACGTAGAGGCGCGCGACGGACGGCCTGCGAGAGTCGGCTACTCCGCGCGCAGGGCCTCGACCGGGTCGAGACCCGCCGCGCGGTGGGCCGGGACCACGCCCGAGACGAGGCCCGTCGCCGCGCTGACGGCGACCGCCGCGGCCACGAAGAGCATCGGCGTCTCGATCGGCAGGCCCGGCACCAGCAGCCGCAGCGCCGCGCAGAAGGCCAGCCCCGCGCCCACGCCCGCCAGTCCCCCGGCGATCGCGAGCACCACCGCCTCGGCCAGGAACAGCGTGCGCACCTGGCCGCGGGTCGCGCCCAGCGAGCGCACCAGGCCGATCTCGCCGGTGCGTTCGCCGACCGCGATCCACATCATGGTCAGGATGCCGGTCGCGCCGACCAGCAGCGAGATGCCGGCGATCGCGCCGACCGCCATCGTGATCACGGCCATCACGTTCTCGAACGTCTCCAGCATCGCGGCCTGGGTCGTGACCTGGAAGTCCTCGCTGCCGTGGCGGTCGGTGAGGATGCGCTTGACCTCGCGGACGACGGCGTCGGAGCGCCCCGGCGAGAAGATCAGGTCGATCTCCCACAGCTCCTCGAGGTCGAAGATGCGCATCACGCTGGCGACCGGGACGTAGGCCGAGTCGTCGATGTCGAAGCCCAGCATCTGGCCCTTCGACGCCATCACGCCGATCACCTGGAAGCGCGCGCCCGCGATCCGCACGTGCTGGCCGAGCGGGCTGCGAGCGCCGAACAGCTCGCGCGCGAGTTTCGGCCCCAGCACGGCGACGGGCGCGCCCTGGCGCGGGTCGCCGCGCGGCCACATCGAGCCGGAGGCCACGCCGAACTTGAGCAGGGTCGTGATCTCGGGCGTCGCGCCGTAGATCGGAACACTGCGGCCGAGTTGGCCCGCCTCGACCCGGGCGTTGCCGATCGCGGTCGGCACGACCGTCTCGACGCCGGGGATGCGGGCCAGCGCCATCGCGTCGTCGATGGTCAGCTTCTGCTGGCTGCCGCCCAGCACGCCGGGGATGCCGACCGTCTTGGTCTTGCCCGGGTTGATGGCGAGGAAGTTGGTGCCGAACTGGGTGAACTGGCCGACCACGTAGACGCGAGTGCCTTCGCCGATCGAGGTCAGCACGATCACCGACCAGACCCCGATCGCGATGCCGAGCATCGACAGCGCCGAGCGCAGCCGGTGGCCGCGCAGGGCGCCGGCCGCCAGCGTCAGCAGGTCGCGCATCGGTTCACCGCCGCGACAGCGCGGCCACGGGCTCGAGCCGCATCGCCCGCCGCGCCGGCAGCACGCCGAACCCGGCGCCCACCAGCAGCGACAGGACGCTCGCCGCGACCACCGCCCACAGCGGCGGCCGCGCCGGCAGCCCCGGGTAGAAGCCGATCAGCACCTGGACGGCCACGAAACCGACTGCCAGGCCGACGACGCCGCCGGCGCCGGAGAGCATCACGGCCTCGGCCAGGAACACCGACAGCACCTGGCGCCGGCCGGCGCCGAGCGCCTTCAGCAGGCCGACCTCGCGGGTCCGCTCGGAGACCGAGATCAGCATCACGTTCATGATCCCGACGCCCGCGACCGCCAGCGAGACCGCGGCGATCCCGCCCAGCGCCAGGGTCAGTGCGCCGAGGATCGAGTTCAGGCCCGTCAGCACCGCGTCCTGGGTCAGGCAGGTGACGTCGAGCTCGCGGTGGCGCGCGGTCAACAGCGCCTCGACCGCAGCTTTCGCCTGGTCCAACTCGCCGTGGGAGCGGACCTCGATCAGCACCCGGAACAACGAGCTGCGGTCGAACATCCGCATCGCCGTGGCGACCGGCACGATCACGAACTCGTCGAAGTTGGTGCCCATCTGCACGCCGCGCGACGCGTTGACGCCGATCACCCGCATCCGCCAGGCGCCGATCCGCACGACCTGGCCGACGGGGTCGAGGCCGGGAAACAGCTCGTTCGCCACCGTCTGCCCCAGCACCACGACCGCGGGCTCGCGGCCCGTCTCCCGCGGCAGGTAATCGCCGCGGGCCACCGTCAGGTGGCGGATGTCGAGCATGTCGCGGGTGGTGCCCGCGACCGGGACCTGGCGACGGCGGTCGCCGAAGGCGATCGTCTCGGTGCCGACCGCGAGCGGCGCGATGCGCGAGACGGAAGGCACGCCGCGGCGGATCGCCTCCAGGTCGGCGAGGGTCAGGTCGTTCGGCACGCCGCCGAAGCCGGGCACGCCGCCCGTGGTCTCGACCCGGCCCGGCATCACGATCAGCACGTTGCTGCCGAGCGACTCGAACTGCTGCGTCACGTAGCGGCGCGCGCCTTCGCCCAGCGCGGTCAGCAACACCACGGCCGCGACCCCGATCGCCACCCCGAGCAGGCTCAGCGCGCTGCGCAGGCGGTGGCCGGTCAGCGCCCGCAGCGCGAACGCGAGCAGGTCGCGCCCGCTCACCTCGCCTCCCCCGCCAGCACGTCGGCGATCTCCTGGACGTGGCTCGCGGCCACCCGCTTCGCGATCCGGCCGTCGAGCAGCATCACCACCCGCCCGGAGCGGCGCGCGACCTTGAAGTCGTGGGTCACCACGACGAGGGTCAGGCCCGAGGCGTTGAGCCGCTCCAGCACGTCGAGCACCTGGCGGCCCGAGGCCGAATCGAGGTTGCCCGTGGGCTCGTCGGCCAGCAGCACGCGTGGTCCCATCACCGTCGCGCGGGCGAGCGCCACCCGCTGCCGCTCGCCGCCCGAGAGCTGGTCGGGCCGGTGGGTCGCGCGGTCCTCCAGCCCGACGGAGGCGAGCGCCGCGGCGGCGCGGTCGCGGCGCTCGCGCGGCGGCACCCCCGCGAACACCATCGGCAGCTCGACGTTCTCCTGCGCGGTCAGCCGCGGCACCAGGTGGAAGAACTGGAACACGAAGCCGATCAGGTTGCGGCGGACGAGGGTCAGCTCACCGTCGCCCTGTTGCGCCACCTCGCGGCCGTCGAGGGTGTAGGAGCCCGCACTGGGCCGGTCGAGGCAGCCGAGGATGTTGAGCAGCGTCGACTTGCCGGAGCCCGACGGGCCCATTACCGCGACGTGCTCGCCGGCCGCGATCGTCTCGGTCACGTCCTGCAGCGCGCGCACCGGCCGCCCGCCGACGTCGAACGTGCGCGAGATCCCCTCCAGCCGGATCACGGCGCTTCCCGCGCCCTCGCCCCCGCCTTGATCTCGGGCTTGTCGAAGGCGACCACCACCCGCTCGTCCGCCGCGAGGCCCGACGCGATCTCGGTGAAGTTCCAGTTGCGCAGTCCCGGCTTCACGGTCCGCTCGACGAGTGTGCCGTCGGCGAGCACCAGCACCCGGCCCTCGATCACCGCGGCACTCGGCACCCGCAACGCGCCCTCGCGGCGCTCGAGGATCACCTCGGCGTCGGCAGAGGTGCCCGGCAGCAGCGTCCGCGCCAGCGCCGCGTCCTCCAGCTCCAGCTCGATCTCGACCGTGCGGTTCTGGGTCTCCAGGTCGAGCACGTAGGGCGCGACCCGCAGCACGCGGGCCGGGAACGAGCGGCCCGGGTGGGAGTCGACCGTCACCCGCGCCGACTGCCCGGCGTGCAGCCGCGCCGCATCGACCTCGTCCATCGGCGCACTGACGTAGACCGAGGAGGGGTCGATCAGGTCGATCACCGCGGGCACGGGCAGCACCGGCAACGACGGCGTCGTGAACTCGCCGAGCTGGATCGAGACCTCGGCCAGCACGCCCGCGAACGGCGCGCGCAGGATGGTCTTCGACAGGTCGGTCGCGGCCAGCGCCTGCGCGGCCTCGGCGCGCACGACGGCGGCCTCGGACGCACGACACGCGGCGTCCGCCGTGCGGGCGGTGCTGCCCGACTGATCGAGCAGGCCGGCCGAGACGACGCCGTCGTCGGCCAGGCGCTCGGTCCGCGCCGCGTCGCGGGCCGCGTACTGCGAGCCGAGACAGGCCTGGTCGCGCGAGGCCCGGGCCGCGGCGACCTCGCCACGTGCGACTGCCAGCCGGTCGCGGTAGAGCGCGTCGTCGATCCGCAACAGCAGGTCGCCGGCGCGCACGGTGCTGCCCTCCGCGTGCGGCAGCTCGACGACCTTGCCGCTGTTCTCGGGCGAGAGCTTGGCGCGGCGCCGGGCCTTGACCGTGCCGGCGCGGGAGTTGGTGACGGTCTGCTCGACCACGCCGCGCTCGACGGGGGCGGTGCGCACGGAGACCGGAGCCGGGGCGAACACCGTCGCGCGGAGCGCCACGACGGCCGCAGCGGCGAGGACGACCAGGCCGAGACGCAGGATCCAGGTGCGCATGGTCGACACCGGAATCATGAACCCGGAACAGCGCAGAGGCCAGTCCTTCGAAGGAAATTCGGCCCGCCGGCCCGGCCTTCTGGCCCGGGTCTTGCGTCAATTCCTCGTGACAACCGGCGCTCGCGCAGTTTCCGCGCGCCGGAGATCGGAGCGGGCCATGAGCCATCTGGCCTCTCGCGAGGCGTATCGCCACCTGGTCGATCGTCTCAATCGATACCCGCAGGGCGCCCCGCCCTCGGAGGTCCTCTACAAGATCCTCTCGCTGTTGTTCACGCCGCAGCAGGCGGTGCTGGTGGCCGCACTGCCGGTCCGGCCGTTCCGGCTCGA
Organism: Vicinamibacteria bacterium; assembly: GCA_023701125.1. Lineage (GTDB taxonomy): Bacteria > Acidobacteriota > Vicinamibacteria > Fen-336 > Fen-336 > WYBL01. The sequence continues at coordinate 21,249 of JAMPXO010000074.1, forward strand.
GGCGGCCGCGCAGGTGTGGCGGATGCCGCTGGCGGACGCCCGCCGCCAGCTCGACGCGCTGTGCGACAAGGCGCTGCTGCTCGACATGGACCTGCCCGGCGGCCCTCTCTACTGCCTGCCCCCGCCGATGGCCGGCTTCTTCGAGTTCTCGATGATGCGGGTCCGCGGCGACATCGACCAGAAGGTGCTGGCCGAGCTGTTCTACCAGTACCTGAACGTCGAGGACGAGTTCATCGTCGCGCTGTTCGCCACCGGCGAGACGCGGCTGGGCCGGATGTTCGTGCGCGAGTCGGCGTTGCCGCCGGAGCTGTCGACCACCGTGCTCGACCACGAGAAGGTCAGCGAGGTGGTGCGCACGGCGAGCGCGATCGGCGTCGGCGTCTGCTACTGCCGCCACAAGATGCTGCACGTCGGCCGCGCCTGCGACGCGCCGCTCGGCAACTGCCTCACGTTCAACAACGCGGCCGCGTCGCTCACCCGCCACGGCTTCGCCCGGCGCATCGACGCCGCCGAGGCCCTCGACGTCGTGCAGGAGGCGCAGGACCACGGCCTTGCCCAGTTCGGCGACAACGTGCGGAAGAACGTGGCCTTCGTGTGCAACTGCTGCGGCTGCTGCTGCGAGGCGATGCTGGCCGCCCAGCGCTTCGGGTTCCTGCACCCCGTCCACACCACCAACTTCATCGCCGAGATCGACGCGGCGAAATGCAACGGCTGCGGCCGCTGCGTGGACGCCTGCCCGGTGGCTGCGCTCCGCGTCGAGCCGGATGCGCCCGCGCCGGGCGCCGCTTCCCGGCCGCCACGGAAGCGCGGCGTGCTCGACGCCGGGGCCTGCCTCGGCTGCGGCGTGTGCGTGAAGAGCTGCGCCCGCAAGGCGCTGCACCTGGCGCCCCGGCCCGCGCGCGTGATCACGCCGCTCAACAGCGCCCACCGCGCGGTGCTGATGGCGATCGAGCGCGGCAAGCTGCAGGACCTGGTGTTCGACAACCAGGCCTTCCTCAGCCACCGGGTGATGGCGGCCATCCTCGGCGTGATCCTGAAGCTGCCACTCGTCCAGCGCGCGCTGGCGAGCCAGCAGTTCCGCTCGCGCTACCTGGAGGCCCTGCTCGCCAGGCAGTGAGTCAGTCGGCGACGATGCGGCTGCTCCCGGCGTGGCAGGAGTTGCAGGCGCCGCTGCGGACCTGGGTCTGCATGGCGCGCGGCGTCTGGCCCGGACCGGCCGCGTCGGTGTAGAGGCCGCTCGCGAGCCCCGCCACGCTCGACGTGTAGAAGTTCCCCGCCCCGTCCGTGGTCACGGTCGCTACCACCGAGCCGGTGCCCGCCAGGCCGCTGGTCAGGCGCACGACCGCGCCGACGTAGGCGCTGCCGTCCACGTGGTAGACCGTCCCCGCCGCCGCGAAATTGTGGCAGTCGAGACAATTGCGCCCCGCGTTGTGGCTGCGCGAACTGGGCGTGCTCGGCGCGGTCGGCGTCGTCGGGCTGTCGGAATTCCCGCCACAGGCCGCGGCGAATGCCGCACAAGCCAGAGCTGCTGCAAGTCCCCGCGCGATCGTGGTCATGCCCTCGAGGACAAGCAAGGCGCAGGCCAGTGGCGGGTCCCGCCGCGTGATCCGTTGCGCCCCGTCCGGGCAGGTCGCGCCAAGGTAGACTTGCGGCGGCATGCTGGTGCGACCGCGCGACGGCGCGGCCGTGCGAGCTCGAGGCGAGGTAAACGGTTGACCGCTGGCTCCGACTTGCGGCTGTTGTTCGACCACAACCCGCACCCGATGTGGGTCTACGACCTCGCGACGCTCGAGCTGCTCGACGTCAACGACGCCACGCTCGAGGCCTACGGCTACTCGCGCGAGCAGTTCCTCGGCCTGCGCGTGCCGGACCTGCTGGCCGAGCACGAGCGCGAGCGCTTCGCCCAGCACGTCGCCGCCCACCGCCAGGTCCACCTGCGCCGCTGCGGCAACTGGCGGCACCGCACGGCGTCCGGCCGGCTGATCGACGTCGACGTCGACGCCCACAACATCGCGTGGCGGGGCCGCGAGGCCGCCATGGTGATGGCCCAGGACGTCAGCGCCGCGCGCCAGGCCGAGCGCGTGCAGGCGGCGCTGTTCCGCATCTCGGAGACGGCCTCGACCGTGCGCAACGTCGACGAGTTGTGCGCCGCGCTGCAGGGCATCGTCGGCGAGCTGACCTACGCCCGGAACTTCTACATCGCCCTGTCCGACTCCGGCCCCGCCGGCCTGCGCTTCGCGTATTTTTCGGACGAGCACGACGACCGGCCGCCCGAGGGCCCGCTCGAGCACGGCGTCACGGCTTACGTGCTGCGCACCGGCAAGCCACTGCTGGTCACGCCCGAGGTGTTCGCGGCGCTGCAGGCCGCGGGCGAGGTCGAGGAGGTCGGCGCCTCGTCGGTGGACTGGCTGGGGGTGCCGCTGGGCGAGCCGGGCGCGGTGTTCGGCGTGCTGGCGGTGCAGACCTACGACTCGGGTCACCGCTACACGGAGACCGACCGCGAGCTGCTGACCTTCGTCTCGCAGCACGTCGCCGCCGGCATCGAGCGCAAGCGCGCGGCCGAGGCGCTGGTCGAGAGCGAGGCCCGCTTCCGGGTCGTCGCGGAGACCGCCCCGTGCGCCATCTTCATCTACCAGGGCGCCCGCTTCCGCTACGTCAACCCGGCCACCAGCGAGATCACCGGCTACTCGCGCGACGAGCTGCTCTCGATGCGGTTCTGGGAGTTCGTGCACCCGGACTTCCGCGACATCGTCAAGGAGCTGGGGCTGGCCCGCCAGCAGGGCCGCGAGCTGCCGCCGCGCTACGAGTTCTCGATCCTGCGCAAGGACGGCAGCGTGGCGTGGGTCGACTTCTCGGCGGCCAACCTCAGCTTCGAGGGGCGGGTGGCCTCGCTCGGCACGGCCTTCGACGTCACCGAGCGCAAGCGCGCCGAGACCCGGGTCCGCGAGCTGGCCTACCAGGACCCGCTGACCGCGCTGCCCAACCGCCGGCTGTTCGAGGACCGGTTGAAGGTCGCGCTGTCGCAGGCCCAGCGCAATCACCAGAAGGTCGGCGTGCTGTTCCTCGACGTCGACCGCTTCAAGCCCGTCAACGACTCGCTCGGCCACGAGGTGGGCGATCGCCTGCTGCGGGCGGTGGCGGACCGGCTGACGCTGGTGCTGCGCGAGGGCGACACCGTCGCGCGGCTGGGCGGCGACGAGTTCACGCTGCTGCTGCCGGCGCTCTCCGACGCGATCGACGCGGCGCGGGTGGCGGAGAAGCTGCTCTCGGCGATGCGGCGCCCGTTCCGGGTCGGCGAGCACGAGCTGTTCGTCAGCGGCAGCGTGGGCGTGGCGTTGTCGCCCGACGACGGCCACGACCCCGAGACGCTGTTGCGCAACGCCGACGCCGCGATGTACCGCGCCAAGGAGCGCGGCCGCGACGGCTACGAGCTCTACACGCCGGAGATGAACGCCACGGCGCTCGACAGCCTGGCGCTCGAGCACGACCTGCGGCTGGCGCTCGGCCGCGGCCAGCTCGAGGTCCACTACCAGCCCGTGTGGGACCCGGTCGCCGGTCGCGTCGCCACGGTCGAAGCCCTGCTGCGCTGGCGCCACGCCAGCCGCGGCCTGCTCGACGCCGAGGTCTTCGTGCCGCTGGCCGAGCAGACCGGGTTGATGCCCTCGATCGGCGCGTTCGTCCTGCGCAGCGCCTGCCTGGACGTGGCGCGCTGGCGGGCTGCCGGCCTGCCGGACCTGACCCTCAGCGTCAACCTCTCGCACCGCGAGCTGCTGGCGCCCGACAGCGCGGCGCGCTTCCTGGAGACGGTCAGCGCCGCGGGCCTCGCCCCGCGCTGCCTCGGCGTCGAGGTCACCCGCACCGAAACCCTGGACCGCTCTGCCGCACGCGCGGCGCTCGGCGCACTGCGTGCCGCGGGCGTGACCATCGCCCTCGACGACTTCGGCGGCGGCGCCTCGCTGACCGACCTGCGGCGGCTGCCCGTCGACGCGATCAAGCTCGACGCCTCGATCCTGGCCTCCCCGGGCGACACCGCCAGCGAGGCGATCGCGCGCGCCATCGTCGCCCTGGTGCGGACGCTGGGCCTCGCGGTGGTGGCCGAGGGCATCGAGACCGACGCCCAGCGTGCCTTCTTCAACGCCTGCGGCTGCGACCGCATGCAGGGCCGGCTGTTCGGCGCGCCGGCCCCTGCCGAGGAGACCACGGCGCTGCTGTTCGGCAATCACACGCCGCGCTGAACGCGAGCTCGCGGGCCGCGCCAGGGGCGCCTCGGCCGCGTGGTAGCATCCGCGCTTCCAGCCGTTCACTTCGACCCCCAGGACCCCGATGGAACAGATGACCGTGGAATCCGCCCGGCTGCGCACCGCCACCAGCCTGCTCGAACTCGTCGGCGGCACGCCGCTGCTGCGCCTCGACCGCTACACCGGTCCGGCCGCGGCCCAGGTCCACGCCAAGCTCGAGTTCCTGAACCCCGGCGGCAGCGTCAAGGACCGCGCGGCGATCGGCATGATCCTGGCGGCCGAGCGCGCGGGCCAGATCGCCCCGGGCGCGACCCTGATCGAGCCGACGGCGGGCAACACGGGCGTCGGCCTGGCGCTGATCGGCAA
>JAMPXO010000200.1 GCA_023701125.1 Vicinamibacteria bacterium
AGGCACGGTCCGCGGCGCCGAGGGTCGACCCGTCGCCGGCGCGTCGATCTACGTGTACCAGACCGACGCCGCCGGCTACTACCGGCCCGACGACGCGATGGGCAACCGCGACCCGCGGCTGTTCGCGCTGCTGCGCTCGGATGCGCAGGGCCGCTACGCGTTCACGACGGTGCGCCCGGGGCCCTACCCGCGCGGCGGCGTCCAGGCCCACGTCCACTACGAGGTGCGCGCGACGGGCCACGCCGACCGCGTGTTCGAGCTGGTCTTCGACGACGACCCGCTGGTCGGCGAGCGGGTCCGCCGCCAGGCGGCCCTGGCCGGCAGCTTCTTCGTGGTGCGGGCCGTGGAGAAGGACCCGGCGGGCGGCCCGGGCCGCGTCTCGCTCGACATCCAGCTCGCCCGCTGAGCGGGACACTCCGCGGCGCGGAAGTTTTACGTGGCTGCCGGGGGGTCCGACTCGTAGATTGGAGGCAAGCGGCCACCGGCCGCATCGCGCATCAGCGCGACCCCGAACGGATTCCCGTCCGAGGCCCAGAAAGAGGCCTACCATGCGCCGTTCCGCGATCGTCGCGGTGGCGTTGGCCCTTCTTGTCACGGGCTTGGCTTCCTCGGCCCGCGCGCAGGAGAACCAGCCGCCCAACGCCGTGATCCGCAGCAACCCCGTGGCTGGCGCCGACGGCGCCATTTCCGGGGCCAGCCCGCTCACCGTCACCTTCAACGCCTGTCGGAGCACCGACCCCGACCCCGGGGACGTGCTCAAGTTCCAGTTCGACCTCGACGGGGATGGCTCGCTCGAGACCTTCGGCGAGTGCCGCCAGACCGTCACCTACCACGCCGTGCACATGGCCGGGGCGACGGTGACGGTCTGCGTCTGGGACCGCGTTCCCGCCGACGGCCACCAGATCTGCAAGCGGTTCCGGATGTTCGAGGTGCCCGAGCCGCGCACGCCGCCGCCCGCCCCGGCGGAGACGCCGGCCTTCCTGCACGGTGTCGCGATCGAGCTCGAGTACCTGGAGAAGAGCGCCGTCGCGATGATGCCGATCCTCTCCAGCTCCCAGTTGTACCGGTTCGCCAGCGACGGCGCGAGCACGCTCGTCGGCTCGACCCGCTGGCACCGCGTGCGCGGCCTCGACCTCGGGCCCGACGGCAGGCTGTACGCGATCGCCGGCGGCGGGGCGGCCGGAACCGCTACGGACGTCGTCGCCGCAGGCATCGTCAGCTCCCTGCTCGAGCTCGCGCCGGCGACGGGGGTCGGCAGCGAGATCGGTACCACCGGCATCGGCTACGTCGACGACCTCGCCTTCCGCTCGAACGGCGTGCTCTACGGGATCGCGAACGGCTGCGACGTGTGGAAGATCAATGCCGCCACCGGCACGGCCACCTACCTCACCGAGCTCGACGACTACGGCATGACCGGCATCGCGTTCGTCGGCGACGTGCTGTACGCCGCCAACTCGCGCACGCTCTACCGGTTCGCTGGTTGGGTGGGTGACACGCCCGCGAACAGCCCGAGCTCGAGCGTCGCCCTCGTCTACCCGCCGGGCTTCGACGACTCGGGCCTGCTGACCGGCCTCGACCTCGGTCCCGACGGCGCCCTGTACGCGTCGCTCTGGCGCGAAGGCGCCGCCGAGTTGTTCGATTCCGTGCGCGCGCTGAACGGCAGCACCACGATGAACCTGCTGAGGATCGACCTGTCGACCGGCGCGGTCACCGTGGTCAAGGAGCTGCCCGACGGCGTGCTGTCGCTGACCTGGTCACAGTAGGCATGGGTCCGTGCGTCCGCCTGCGGGACGAGGCGTCCCGCGGGCGGACGGCCCGGCGTCGACAGGCGGGATCTCAGGCCGCCGGGGTGTCCCCTTGCGCGACCCACTCCGCGATCCGCTCGCGGGTCCAGTGGTGGTCGTCGTTGAGGTGGACGATCATGGCGCCCAGCGGAATGCGCTTGCGGCAGCCCTCCGGGCAGCGCCGCATCGAGTGCTCCAGGCAGTCGAAGAAGCGTTCCAGCTCGCGGGCGTTGGCGTGGGGCCCATCCGTGGGCAGCCGGTACAGCCCCTCGTACGCGGCACCCAGCGCGCACGAGGAGCGGCGGCCGAGGAAGTAGTCGCCGAACGCCTGCTCGGGCCGCCGCTTCAGCCCGACGCGGATCGCCGCGGCCAGGTCCTGTTCGTCCTCGCGGTAGCGTTGTGGTGACACGGGTGGCTCCTCCCCCCGCCGGGATCGGAAGCAACACCCGCGCCAACTCGGAGCACCTCCCCGGCGCATACTTCGGGTGAAAGGGGGCCGTATGCCACAGCCTGGACCGTTCCGCACCGCCCTCTGGCTCGCGCTCGCCGCCGTTCCCGTCGCCGCGCTGCGCTACTACATGAAGGGCTGGCTCGACCCGTGGGGCGTCGGTCCCGCGGCGGGCTCGTTCTTCGCGAGCCTGACCCTGCTGCTGGTCTTCGGGCTGGCCTGGATCTTCGGCGACGAGGCCCGCGCCGCAGAGCCACGCTTCGCCCGCGCCGCGCTGGCGTTCACGCTGGTCGCCGCGTGGTTCGAGCTGCTGGTCGTGGCCGGCATCCTGGTCACCGAGGCCGCCCACGCCGACACCTACTACTCGGGGCCGTGGGAGGTCGTCCACCGCACGTTCGAGTCGCCCGCGCAGCACGCGCTCGCGCACGCGATGGGTTTCCCGGTCCGCCTCGGCATCGCCCTGGCGCTGGGCGCCGCCGTGTTCCGCTTCCGCCGTCCCGCGGCCTGATAATGCGTCGGTACTGACGACGACCTTTTTCCTGGGGGCACCATGAGGATCACCGGCGCGGCACTCGCGCTTTCGCTCACGCTCGTTTCGGGCGCCACGGCCGATGACGCGGCCACCAACCTGCCGATCGGCGACCCGGCCCGCCGCGACCGCACCGCACCAGTCGTGCTCGACACGCTGACCGACACCACGACGGGCCAGGCCCTCTCGCCCGACGAACTGGCGGCGCGGCTCGACGGCGTGCGCGTGCTGTTCGTCGGCGAGAGCCACACGAGCGTCGAGTTCCACGCGGTCCAGCTCTCGGTGATGAAGGCGCTGGCGAAGCGCGGGCGCCACGTGATGCTGGGCCTGGAGATGTTCCCGTACACGGAGCAGGCCTCGCTCGACAAGTGGAACGCGGGCAGCGTCGAGGAGTCGCGCTTCGTCGACGAGTCGCGCTGGTACCGGATGTGGGGCTACCACTGGAACTACTACCGCGACATCTTCCTCGCCGCCCGCGAGCACAAGATCCCGATTCACGCGGTCAACACCCCACGCGAGGTGGTGTCGGCGGTGCGCAAGAAGGGCTTCAAGGAGCTGACGCCCGAGGAGGCGGCCCACATCCCGTCGCGCATCGACACCGACAACGCCGAGCACCTGCGGCTGTTCAAGGCCTACTTCACGGGCGACGATGCGATGCACACGGCGTCGATGGGCGACGACATGTGGAACGCGATGTTCCGCGCCCAGTGCACGTGGGACGCGACGATGGGCTACAACGCGGTGCAGGCGCTCAAGACCCACGGCAAGCCGGACTCGATCATGGTCGTGCTGATCGGCTCGGGCCACGTGTCGTACGGCCTCGGCGCCGAGCGCCAGGCGCGGCTGTGGTTCGACGGCAAGATGGCCTCGCTGATCCCGGTCCCGGTCGAGGACGACAAGGGCGAGAAGCCGGTCGTGCGCGCGTCCTACGCCGACTACCTGTGGGGCGTGGCGCCCGAGAAGGACGCGCCGTACCCGTCGCTCGGCCTCTCCACGCCGGAGCGCAAGGACGGCGAGCCCGCGAAGGTGATCGCGGTGTCCAAGGGCTCGGTCGCGGCCCGCGCCGGCTTCCAGGTGGGCGACGTGCTGCTGGCGATGGACGGCGTGCCGCTCGACAAGAAGGAGACGATGGCGACGCTGATGGCCGGCAAGCGTTGGGGTGACACGGCCGAGTTCCGCATCCGCCGTGGCGAGACGGAGCAGACGATCGTCGCCGCCTTCCGCCGCCAGCGCGACGAGAAGAAGGAAGAGAAGAAGGCCGAAGCGAAACCCGCGACGCCGTAGGCGTATCCTCGGCGTCCATGCCCCACATCCTCCCGGCCCCCGAAACGAGCTGGGTGCTGGCGCCGCTTGCGGCGCGGCGCTCGCTCGCCGGCGCAGGCGTGTTGCCCGCGATGCTGGCGGCGGGCCCGCTGGCGCTCGCCGGCGCGTGGCGGGCGCGCTCGCGCCCCGCGTCTCGCGGCGGCGTCCCCGGCGCGCTGGAGTTCACGGCGCGGCCGGGCCGGGTCGTGCTGGCCCGCCACGCCTCGGGCGCGTGGAGCGTGCACCTGCCCGCCGACGGGGGGCGCCGCTTCGCCGTGGCCGCGCCGCCTGCGCGTCGGGGCGGGGCCGTCGCGCTCGACTTGTTCGTGCTGCAGGCGGCGGCGCGGGCCGTGCTGCCGCGCGCGGCCCGCGCGCTGGAGCAGCAACTGTGGAAGAGCTCGAGCCACCGGCTCGGGCTGGTCGCGGTCAGCCGCGCCGGGCTGCGCAGTGCACGGCTCGCCCTCGCGCCCCCGCCTTCGCGGCGGCCGGCGGGGCGCAGGCTCCTCCTTCTCCACGGCACGTTCTCCTCGACCGAACACGCGTTCGCGGGGCTGGCGACGCTGCCCGGCGCCGACCGCTTCTGGCGCTTCGTGGCCGAGCGGTACCCGGGCGGCGTGTTCGGCTTCAACCACTTCACGTTGTGCGACGACCCGCGTGCCAACGCCCGCGCCCTGCTCGAAGCACTCGGGCCCGGCGCGTTCGACGCGATCAGCCATTCGCGCGGCGGCCTCGTCTTGCGCAGCCTGGTCGAGTCGCTCGCGGAGGCCCGCGCCAGGGCCGGACTCGACTTGGGCCGCGCCGTGCTGGCCGCGGCGCCCAACGAGGGCACCCCGCTGGCGGCGCCGGGCCGCCGCGCCGATCTCGTCGCCCTGCTGGTCAACCTCGCCGAAGAACTCACGCCCGCGGCGCTCGGCCTCGGCCTGCCGTTCGCCGCTGCAGTGCTCGCCGGGCTGGCCCGCGGGGTCGCGGTGGCGCTGCCCGGCCTCGCCGCGATGCAGCCCGAGGGCGGGTTCCTGCACGCGCTCAACGGCCCGCCGGCGCCGCCCGAGGGCGCCTACGTCGCGCTGTGCGCGCACGCGACGCTCGCGGGCGGCCGGCTCGCGCGTTTCGTCGACGCCGGCCTCGGCGCGCTGTTCGCGCAGCCACACGACCTGGTCGTGCCGACCGCGGGCGGCTGGAGCGTCGATGCGGTGGGACGGCCGGCGATCGGCGCGGACCGCATCGCCTGCTTCGGTCCCGGCGGCAACCTGGCGGGCGGCGCCCACCACTTCAACCTCTTCACGCGCGCGGAGACCGTCGACCTGCTGGTCCGCTCGCTGGTGGGCGAGCCGCTCGGTCTGGCCGTCGTGGACCCGCAGGCGCCGCTCGCGACGACGCGGCGAGCCAGCGCTTCCCGCACGAA
>JAMPXO010000201.1 GCA_023701125.1 Vicinamibacteria bacterium
TCGAAGAGCCGGCTCGGCGAGCCGATCAGCCACGTCAGCCGCTCGATCGCGCGCCGCGCCATCGAGCGCCGCGACGTGCTGCTGGTGCCCAACATGATGGAGGACGCCGCGTTCCGCGGCCAGGACTCGGTGCTCTCCTCGGGCATCCGCTCGGCGCTGTGCGCGCCGCTGTGGTTCACCGAGGCCGGCGCCCCCGACCAGGTGATCGGCCTCGTCTACCTCGACACCCGCGAGTGGGCCCACGCCTTCGACCAGGAGGACGCGACGGTGCTGGCCGCGTTGTCCAACGTCGCGGCGGCCAAGATCGAGACCGCGCGGCTGCTCGAGGAGAGCCTCGAGAAGCGGCGCATGGAACGCGAGATGGAGCTGGCAGCCGAGATCCAGCGCAGCCTGCTGCCCTCGCGGGCGCCGCAGGTGCCGGGCTTCTCGCTGTCCGGCTCCAACCAGCCCTGCCTCACCGTCGGCGGCGACTACTTCGACTTCGGCACCGGCCCCGAGGGCCTGCGCCTGGCGCTGGGCGACGTCTCCGGCAAGGGCACGGGCGCGGCGCTGATCATGGCGGTGCTGCGCGCCACCGTGCGCGCGCACTGGCACGTGCTCGACACGGCGGACGCCACCACCCGGATCAACCGCACGCTGTGCGAGAACATCCCGACCGGCAAGTACGTGACTTTTTTCCTCGCCCGCCTCGACCCCGACAGCGGTCACCTGCGCTACGTCAACGCGGGCCACAACCCGCCGCTGCTGGTGCGGGCTGACGGCAGCCACGAGTTCCTCGCGGAGGGCGGCATGGTGCTGGGGCTGATCCCCGAGGCCGACTACGTGGAGGGCCAGGTGGAGCTGTTCCCCGGCGACACCCTGGTCGTCTTCTCCGACGGCGTGACGGAGACGTGGAACGTCGCGGACGTGGAGTTCGGCGAAGCGGGCCTGCTGGCGCTGGCGCGCGAGGCGCGCGGGCTGACGGCAGCCGAGATCGAGTCGCACCTGCTGGCCGGGCTGGAGCGTTTTGCCGGTGGCGCCAAGGCCACCGACGACCGCACGCTGATCGTGCTCAAGCGCGAGGCGGCGGCGTGAAGCGCCCGCGCCAGACCCCGGTCGCCGATCTCGCCGCACTGCAGCGCGACATCGACGGCCTGTTCGAGCGGCTGCGCGCCGCCGAGCGCCAGGCCCGGCCGGCGGGCGCGGCGGCGTGGTCGCCCGCGATCGACGTCTACGAGTGCGGCGACGCCGTGGTGGTGGTCGCCGAGGTACCGGGGTTGGCGCCCGAGTCGCTGGCGCTGCACGTCGAGGGCAACGAGCTGGTGATCCGCGGCGAACGCCGCGCGCCCAAACCGGCCAGCGGGAGCTGGCTGTGCCTGGAGCGGCCCCACGGCCGCTTCGAGCGGCGCGTCGCGCTGGAGGCCGCGTTCGACGGCCAGCGGATCGAGGCCCGGCTCAAGGACGGGCTGCTGGTGGTGTCGCTGCCGCGCCACGAGCGCCGACGCCGCCCGGTCGTGATCGAGGTGAAGAGGAGCTGATGGCCGAGGAGCTGCGCAAGGACGACGAGCCGGTCAAGATCCCCGAGGCCCTGCCCGTGCTGCCGCTGCGCGACGTGGTGATCTTCCCGTTCATGATCGTGCCGCTGTACGTCAGCCGCGAGCGCTCGATCAAGGCGGTGGACCAGGCGCTGTCCGAGAGCCGGATGATCCTGCTGGTCGCCCAGCGCAAGCAGGAGGACGAAGACCCGGGCGCGGACGGCGTGTACGCGGTCGGCACCGTCGCCGTCATCATGCGCATGCTGAAGCTGCCCGACGGCCGCATCCGGGTGCTGGTGCAGGGCCTGTCGCGGGCCCGCATCACGGGCTTCGACGACGTGCCGACCCACATGCAGGCGCGGATCGAGGCGCTGCCCGAGGTCGAGCCGCACGAGCGCACACTCGAGCTCGAGGCGCTGATGCGCAACGTCAAGGGCGCGCTCGAGCGCTCGGCCGGCCTCGGCAAGCCGATCTCGCCCGAGGTCGTGGTGATCGCCAACAACATGGAGGAGCCGGGCCGGCTGGCCGACCTGGCGGCCTCCAACCTCGAGCTCAAGGTCGAAGGCGCGCAGGAGATCCTGGAGGCGGTGACGCCGCTCGAGCGCCTGCGCCGGGTCCACGACCTGGTGACCAAGGAGCTCGAGGTGCTGGCCATGCAGCAGGAGATCTCGTCCCAGGCCAAGGGCGAGATGGATCGCTCGCAGCGCGAGTTCTTCCTGCGCCAGCAACTGAAGGCGATCCAGGGCGAGCTGGGCGAGGGCAACGAGCTGGCGGAGGAAGTCGCGGCGATGCGCGACAAGATCGCCAAGGCGAAGATCCCCAAGCCCGTCCAGGAGGAGGTCGACCGCCAGATCAAGAAGCTGGAGCGGATGCACCCCGACTCCGCCGAGACGGCGACCCTGCGCAACTGGCTGGACTGGATGGTCGGCCTGCCGTGGAGCAAGGCCACGAAGGACAACCTCGACCTCAAGGAAGCCCAGCGCATCCTCGACGAGGACCATTACGGCCTGGAGAAGGTCAAGGAGCGGATCGTCGAGTACCTGGCGGTGCGCAAGCTGAAGGAGAAGAGCAAGGGGCCGCTGCTGTGCTTCGTCGGCCCGCCGGGCGTCGGCAAGACCAGTCTCGGCCGCTCGATCGCGCGCGCACTGGGCCGCAAGTTCGTGCGGCTGTCGCTGGGCGGCGTCAAGGACGAGGCCGAAGTCCGCGGCCACCGCCGCACCTACGTCGGGGCGATGCCGGGTCGCATCATCCAGGGCCTCAACCAGGCCGGGTCCAACAACCCGGTGTTCATGCTCGACGAGGTCGACAAGATCGGCGCCGACTACCGCGGCGACCCGTCCTCGGCGCTGCTCGAGGTGCTCGACCCCGAGCAGAACTTCTCGTTCCGCGACCACTACCTCGCCGTGCCGTTCGACCTCTCCACGGTGCTCTTCATCTGCACCGCGAACCTGGTCGACACCATCCAGCCCGCATTCCTCGACCGCATGGAGGTGATCCGGCTGGCGGGCTACACCGAAGAGGAAAAGGTCGAGATCGCCAAGCGCCACCTGGTGCCCAAGCAACTCGAGGAGCACGGGCTGACCCCCGAGAAGCTGGCTTTCGCCGAGTCGACGATCCGCTCGATCATCGGCGGCTGGACCCGCGAGGCCGGCCTGCGCAACCTCGAACGCGAGATCGCGGGTGTGGTGCGCAAGGTCGCGCGCAAGGTCGCCGAGGGCGACCCCAAGGCGCCGACGAAGGTCTCGCCGGCGATGTTGCCGAAGCTGATCGGCGCGCCGAAGGTGCTGCCCGACGAGGTGCTCGCCCAGGACGAGGTCGGCACCGCGACCGGCCTGGCCTGGACCCCGACCGGTGGCGACGTGCTGTTCGTCGAGGCCCAGGTGATGAAGGGCCGCGGCCAGTTGCAGTTGACCGGCCACCTCGGCGAGGTGATGAAGGAGTCGGCGCAGGCGGCGTTGTCGTGGGCACGCGCGCGGGCGAAGGCCTGGGGCCTCGGCGAGAGCTACTTCCAGAAGCACGACCTGCACGTCCACGTGCCCGAGGGCGCGATTCCCAAGGACGGCCCGTCGGCAGGCGTGACGATGGCGACCGCGATGCTGTCGGCGTTCACCAACCGCAAGGTGCGGCGCAACGTGGCGATGACCGGCGAGATCACGCTGCGTGGCCACGTGTTGCCGATCGGCGGCCTGAAGGAGAAGCTGCTGGCGGCCAAGCGGGCGGGGATCACGACCCTGCTGGTGCCGAAGAAGAACCAGAAGGAGCTCGAGGAGATCCCGGCGCTCTTGCGGCGCGGGCTCGAGATCCACTTCGTCGAGAGCGTCGACGACGTGCTCGGCCACGCCCTGCTGCCGACGGCGAAGTCGGGACGCCGCAGCCACCCGCCTGCGCGCCGGGCAGGTGGGCGCAGGGCGACCGCGCGGCCCGCGAAGAAGCGCTAGCGGGGGCCGTTCTCGGTGCCGAGGCCGCGCCGGCGGCGGCCGCGGCGGCCGCTGCCGGAGCCGGGAGGCGCCGGCGGTGTCCCGCCGCTGGGGCCCCGCTCCGGCTCGGCGGGCTCGGCGGGCGGCAGCGGGTCCACGGGCCGCTCGGCCTCGATCGCCGGCGGAGCCGTCACCATCGACGGGTGCGGCACGCCGGCCGCGTGCAGGTCGCGGCCGTGTTGGGCCAGGGCCGACAGCCACAGCGACCGCTCCAGGCACAGCCCGGCCATGCCGACGATCGTCTGCAGGTCGTGCAACGGCGCGGCGACGAAGGCCCAGGCGTAGCGGCGCACGAGCAGCAGCGCACCCGCGGAGCCGCCGGCGGCGGCGAGCGGCAGCGCCAGCAGCGAGCGGTAGCCCGACTGCAGCAGGTGACCGCCGGCCGGGGCGTGGCCGACCAGGTCGTCGAGCCGCAGCGGCGCGCCGAGCGTCGCCACGTGGGCGACCAGCTCGGGCGAGCCGAGCGCCGCGCCGCCCGGCTCCAGCGGGAACCGACGCAGGCCGATGTCGGGGTGCGGGGGCGGAGCCGCTCCGTTGGCGGCGTGAGCCCCCGCGGAACCGGCGACGGGTTCATCCCGTCGGCGGAACCCGTCGTCGGGTTGCAGCAGCGCCAGCTCGCCGGCGTCGAACGGGCTCACGTTGCGCAGGATCGCGCGCAGCGAGCGCACGACCAGCGCACCGTCGTCCGGCGCGATCGACCGCGCCAGTTCCAGCAGCGGCGGCGCCAGCGGGATCAAGGCACTCGCTCGCTTCCGCCTACAGCGCGGCGACGTCCGCTTCGGAGAGCAGCATGCGCTCGATGCCGCGCGAGCGACCCGACTCGGGGTCGACGTCGAGCACCACGGCGGCGAAGCGGGCATCGTGCTTGGCGGTCTCGAAGCGGTGCGGCATACCGGTCGTGAAGCGCAACAGGATGGTCGAGGCCTCGACGCCGATCACCGAGTCGTAGGGCCCGGTCATGCCGATGTCGGTGCAGTAGGCCGTGCCCTTGACGAACACGCGGTGGTCGCAGGTCGGCACGTGGGTGTGGGTGCCGACCACGGCCGAGACCTGGCCGTCGAGGAAGTAGCCCATCGCCATCTTCTCGGAGGTGGCCTCGGCGTGCATGTCGACCACGATCACCTTCGCCTCGGCCCTGAGCTTGACCAGTTCCTCCTCGGCGCGGGTGAACGGGCAGTCCATCGCCCCGTTCATGAACACGCGGCCGGAGAGGTTCAGAACGCCGACCGGCACCCCGGTCTTCTTCGTCTTGCCGAGGTACGCGCCCTTGCCCGGCTGGCGCTTCGGGTAGTTGGCCGGGCGCAGCAACTGGGGGATGAAGTCGGCGACCGGGATCAGCTCCTTCTTGTCCCACACGTGGTTGCCCGAGGTCAGGCAGTCGACGCCCTGGTCGAGGAACTCGTCGCAGATGTCCTTGGTGATGCCGAAACCGCCGGCAGCATTCTCGATGTTGGCGATCGTGTAGTCGA
>JAMPXO010000202.1 GCA_023701125.1 Vicinamibacteria bacterium
GGCGGCCCGGTCGGGGTCGGCGCGCTGGCGGCGGCGATCAGCGAGGACGTGGGCGCGATCGAGGAGATCTACGAGCCGTTCCTGCTGCAGCACGGCTTCCTCGACCGCACGCCGCGCGGCCGGATGGCCACCGCTCGCGCGTACAGCCACTTCGGCCTGCGGGTGCCGCCTCACGCCCCCGGCCAGGGAAAGCTGTTCTGACCGCGGGGGGTGCGGGGGCGGAGGAGCGCCGTCGCGACGGAGCCCCCGCGGGTCTGGCGCCGGGATTCACTCCCGGCGCTGGCCACCCGATGGGCCTGCCCGACTTCGACCTCGCCGCGTACGACTTCGAGCTGCCGGAAGACCGCATCGCGCAGCAGCCGGCCGTTCCGCGCGACGCCTCGCGGCTGCTGGTGCTGGACCGCGCGAGTGGGGCGATCGCCCACCACGTCTTCGCCGACCTGCCTGACCTGCTGACACCCGGCGACCTGGTCGTCGTCAACCGCAGCAAGGTCTTCCCCGCCCGCCTGGTCGGCCGCAAGCGCGGCAGCGGCGGCGTTGCCGAGGCGCTGCTGGTGCGCGCGCACGGCGACGGCACGTGGGACGCGCTGGTGTGGCCGGGCCGCCGGCTGCGGCCGGGTGCCGTGATCGAGATCGCGCCCGAGCTGGTCGTGCGCGTCGAGAGCGAGTCGGAGGGCGAAGAGGGGAACCCGAACAAGGGCCTGCGCCGGGTGCGGCTGCTGGGCGACGGCGACCCGGATGCGCTGGTCGAGCGCTTCGGCCACGTGCCGCTGCCGCCGTACATCGCCCGCCCCGACACCGCCGCCGACCGCGAGCGCTACCAGACGCTGTTCGCACGCGAGCGCGGCAGCGTGGCGGCGCCGACCGCCGGCCTGCACTTCACGCCCGCGGTGATGGCGCGGCTGCGCGAGCGCGGGATCGAGACGGCCGAGGTCGTGCTCCACGTCGGCCCCGGCACGTTCCGCCCGGTCACGGTTCGCGACGTGCGCGAGCACAAGGTGGCGGCCGAGGCCTGCACGCTGCCCGCGGAGACCGCGGCGCAGGTCGCGGCCTGCCGCGCCCGCGGCGGCCGCGTGGTCGCCGTCGGCACCACCAGCGTGCGCACGCTCGAGTCGCACGCGGACCAGGCGGGCGGGGTGAGCCCCGGCGGCGGCGACACGGCGCTGGTGATCGTGCCCGGTCATCGCTTCGTGGTGGTCGACGCGATTGTCACCAACTTCCACCTGCCGCGCTCGTCCCTGCTGCTGCTGGTGGCGGCCTTCGCCGGCCGCGAGCGCGTGCTGCGCGCGTACGCGACCGCCGTTCGCGACGGCTACCGCTTCTACAGCTACGGCGACGCGATGCTGGTGCGGTAGGCCGCCGGCTTCAGCGGCGGATGTCGCGCACGTCGCGGGCGGCGATGGCCTCGACCTCGGCGACGCTCGTGGTCAGCGTGTCACCCGGCACCGTGTGCTTGAGCGCCGCCATCGCCAGCGCGTAGTCGAGGGCGCGCTCGCGGCGGCCGGCCAGCCAGGCCCACACGTAGCCGGCCGCGAAAGCGTCGCCGGCACCGATCCGGTCGCGGCGGGTGGTCGGCAGCACCGCGGCCTGGCGGCACTCGCCCGCGTCGATCGCGATCGCCCCTTCGCCGCCGCGGGTCATCACCAGGCACTCGCACTCGAAGCGGGACTGCAGGCCGCGGGCGACGGCCTCGGGCTCGCCGGTGGCACCCCACAACGTGCGCGCGTCGTCGGCCGTCACGATCACGATCCGCGCGCTGCGCGCGAGCTGCTCGAGCACGGGCGTCGCCTCGGCTGGCGTCCACAGCCGGGCCCGGTAGTTGAGGTCGGTGGCGACCAGCGCGCCGGCGTCGCGGGCCGCCGTGGACAGCGCGAGCGCCAGGTCGCGGGTGGCCGCGGACAGCGCCGGCGTGATGCCGGAGACGAAGAACGCGCGCGCCGCGCGCAGTGCATCCCACGGCGCGTCTTCGGGTCGCACGTCGCACACCGTCGAGCCGGCGCGGTCGTACAACACCTCGATCGAGCGCGGCTCGCGGCCGTACTCGACCCAGTAGCTGCCCAGCCGTCCCGGCGCGGTGCGCACGAGCGAGGTGTCGACGCCGCACGCGCGCAGGTGACGCCGCACGCGCTCGCCGAGCAGGCCCGGCGGCAGCACCGAGAACCAGGCCGCGTGCAGGCCGATCGAGGCGGCGGCCGCGCAGGTGTTGAGCTCCGCGCCGCCGACGTAGGCGTGGAAGGTGGCGGCCTCGGCCACCCGCTCGTCCGCCTCCGGCATCAGCCGCAACAGCGCCTCGCCGAACCCGATCACGTCGTGGGGCATCGCTCGTCGCCTCCCGTTGCCGGATTGTATGCGGGCGCCGCGGGCGCCGAGTCGCTCCAGCGTTGACAGCCGTCGCGAGCCGGCGATAGTGTCCCGCGACCCCGGAACAAGGACGACAGGAAGCCGCGCTGCGATCCGCGCCGCGAGCGGATGCGCCTGGAGCGGCGCCAGGGAGAACGCGAGTGGACAAGAAGGCCGTTCTCGAACGCATCACCGGCATCGGCGTGATCCCCGTGATCCGGGCCCAGTCGCCCGCCGAGGCGGCCGCCGCGATCGCGGCCATCGAAGCCGGCGGCGTCTCCGTGTTCGAGATCACGATGACCGTGCCGGGCGCGGTCGAACTGATCCGCGAGGTCTCGGGCCGCTTCCCCGACGCGATGGTCGGCGCCGGCACCGTGCTCGACCCCGCGGCCGCGCGCGCCTGCATCGAGGCCGGGGCCCGCTTCGTGATCAGCCCGGCGCTCAACCTCGAGACGATCCGGACCTGCAACGAGGCGGGCGTGGCCGTGATGCCCGGAGCGCTGACCCCCACCGAGGTGCTGACCGCCTGGAACGCCGGGGCCGACATGGTCAAGGTCTTCCCGGCCAACGCGCTGGGCGGGGCCAGCTACCTGAAGTCGCTGAAGGCCCCGCTGCCGCACATCCGCCTGGTTCCGACCGGCGGGGTGAACCTGCAGACCGCGAAGGATTTCATCCGCGCGGGTGCGGAGGCGCTGGGGGTCGGCGCCGACCTCGTCGACCTGGCCGCCCTGCGCCGCGGCGAGGCGCCGGTGCTGACGGCGCGGGCGCAACAGTTCCTGCAACTGGTGAAGGAGGCGCGCGCCGCCTAGCGCTTCCCGGCAGCCCGCCGTCCTTGACGGCCCGCGGGGGCGCGGAGCAAAATCGACGCTGCAGCGGCATGGAACAGACGCTGGTCCTGAACGCGAGCTACGAACCGCTCAGGATCGTGACCTGGCAGAAGGCGATCACTCTTCTGTTCCAGGGCAAGGTCGAGGTACTCGCCCACCACGACCGGGAGATCCGCGGCGTGACGGTGCGGGTGAAGCTGCCGTCCGTGCTTCGCCTGCTTCGCCACGTCCGCATGAAACGAGCTTTCGCCCACGTGCCGTTCTCCCGCACCAACGTCTATGCCCGCGACCAGCACCGCTGCCAGTACTGCGGTCACCGCTTTGCGCCGGTGGAGTTGACCTTCGACCACGTCGTCCCGGTCGCCCGCGGCGGGCAGAAGGGCTGGGACAACATCGTCACCTGCTGCATCCCCTGCAACCGCCGCAAGGGCGACCGCACTCCCGAGGAGGCGGGTCTCGCGTTGCTGCGCAAGCCGCGCCGTCCGGATCATCCGCCGGCGTTGACGCTCAGCCTGGGTGTGAACCGCGCCCCGGACAGCTGGCGCGACTTCCTCTACTGGGACCTGAGCTGGGACCGCGGCTGACCCCGCAGCCCCGGCACCCCCCTTCCCCATGAGCCTCTCGGGCAACCTGAGCACGATGGCACTGCCCGAGATCCTGCAGTGGATCTCGATGGGGCGGAAGAGCGGCACGCTGGTGCTGGAGCGCGGCGAGGTCTGCAAGAAGATCAGCTTCGAGCACGGCCTCGCCTTCACCTCGTGGTCGAACGACCCGCGCGAGTACATGGGCCGGCTGCTGGTGCGGCTGCGGCTGATCAGCGAGGAGCAGTTGTTCCGCGCGCTGCTCGAGCAGGAGCGCTCCGGCGCGCCACTCGGCCGCATCCTGCGCGACGGCGGCGCGCTCGACGAGATCGCACTGGTGCGGGCACTGACGCTCAAGGCCGAGGAGTCGGTCTACGACCTGTTCCTGTGGACCGACGGCACGTTCGTGCTGCGCGAGGGCGAGCTGCCGACGGACGTGCCGGTGCGGATCACCGTGGACGTCACCCGGGCGGTGTTCGAGGGCGCGCGGCGGGTCGACGAGTGGGAGCGCATCCGCGACGTGTTCGGCTCGATGGACACGACGCTGCGGCTGCGTGGCGCCGCGGCCGGCATCGCCGACCCGCGCGAGCGCCAGGCGCTGGGCCTGGTCGCCCGCGGTCAGTCGCTGGCCCAGATCGCGCTCGAGCTGTTCGCCTCCGAGTTCGAGGCCGCGTCGCTGGTCTTCGACCTCCACCAGCGCGGGCTGGTGGAGATCTCCGAGCGGGTCGAGGCCGGCCCCGCCCGCGACGTGGTCGCCCGCATCCGGTCCGCGCTGGACGCCGCCCTCGGCCACGCGGCGGCCCAGCGCTGGGAGCAGGCGCTGGCAGCCTACGAGGACGTGCTCAAGCTCGATCGCCTCAACCAGCACGCCAAGAAGGGCCTGATCGCGGCGATCGAGGGCCGCTCGCGCCAGCGGCTGTTCAAGACCGTGCCGCTCGACAAGGTGCCGGCGATGATCGTCGACTTCGCCACCCTGACCCGCGAGAAGTTCGACCCGCAGGAGGGATTCGTGCTCTCCCGCGTCAACGGGCAGTGGGACGTGCGCTCGATCCTCAAGCTGTGCCCGATGCCGGAAGAGGAGGCGATCCTGATCTTCGCCCGCCTGCTCGAACGCAAGGTGATCGAGCTGCGCTAGTTGAGGATGGTCCGCGAAATCACCCGTCATACCCAGCGTATCCAGAAGACGCTGGAAGACGCGAACCTGAAGCTGACCGAGGTCATCAGCAGTGTCCTCGGAACGAGCGGACGGGCAATCCTCAACGCCATCATCGAGGGCCACGATGATCCCGACCACCTGGTCGAGCTGACGGGAGGCCGGCTCAAGGCTTCCCGCTCCACTCTCGTTGATGCGCTCGGCAGGATCACCGATCACCACCGCTTCATGCTGAGGATGCATCTCCGGCAGATCGAGTCCCTGGAACAGTCCGTGCGCGAGCTGGAGGCGCGTGCGGACAGCGGTCCCTTTCGTGCCGCCACCGAGCTCCTGACCACGATGCCCGGCGTCAGTGACATCACCGCCCGCGTCATCGTTGCCGAGATCGGCGACGACATGTCGCGCTTCCCGACCGCCGGCCACCTGATCTCCTGGGCGGGCCTGTGTCCGCGTCTCGACGAGAGCGCTGGCAAGAAGCGCTCGACCCGTGTCCGTCAGGGGGCGCCTTGGCTCAAGACCGTGCTCGTCCAGTCAGCACGTGCCGCCGCC
>JAMPXO010000203.1 GCA_023701125.1 Vicinamibacteria bacterium
CGGGGTCGGTCCACTGATCTGATCGGCGGCCCGAGCCTCCTCGCTCGGGCTGAGGCGGCCCCCTCCCCGGGGCTGCGACATCTCCCACGAAAATTTCCAGGGCGCGGAATCGCGGAGTTCATCCCCTCAGAACCCCAGCAACTCGGGTTCCCGTCAGATGGCGCGTGCGTGTTCGTCCTGCCTGTGAAACCGCTGATCCACGAGGCGGCCCGGTGGTACCGTGAAGCGAAGCTCTCACACCCACGGGCCTTCCCGACCGACTCGCTGTCGCTCGCCGCGGGTGACGCTCCGCACAGGCAGGCGCGGTTCAAGGATCTCTCCCCCGAGGCGCCCCGCATCGTCACCTGCTCGTCGTGCTCGGCGAAGAACCGGCTGGCCTCGGGGCTGCGGCAGGCTCGCTGCGGTCGTTGCCGGCAGCCGCTGGCGTGACCATGCGCTGGGTCGAGGTCAAGCCGGAGCCGGTGTCGCGTCCGATCGAAGAGCGGGCTGCCGGCGAGTCGTTCGTGGCGGTCCTGCTGCAACTGGCCGAGCTCGAGGCGGGTGCGGCAGTGGTCTTCGACGAGGGTGTGCGCGCCGGCATCCGCGCGCACCTGCTGACGTCCCGGAACGAGCTGGGCGGCCTACTGCTCGGGCGCGCGTTTCAGCCGCCGCTGGGGGCGCTCTCGACCTGGGGCGACCTGACGCTGATCGAGGACTTCGTCCCGTGCCGCGACCCACGCTCCACGGGTGTCTCTCTGGCGATGGAGTCCGACGTGTGGGACGAGGCCCGCAGGCGAGCCGGGGCGAGCGGTCGCGTGGTCGTCGGCTGGTACCACAGCCACCCGAACCTGGGCGCGTTTTTCAGCGGCCGAAACGTGACGGCGCGCGAGTGGATGGGGGCCGGCGATGAGCTGGCGCTGGCGCAAGGCGATCGGAGCCGGCCCGCTGCGCCTCAACCTCTCGCGCAGCGGCGTGGGCTGGAGCTGGGGGATACCCGGGCTCCGCTACGGCGTGACGCTGCACGGCCGCCGGTACATCTCGGTGGGCTTCCCCGGCCTCGGCCTCTACTGGATGAAGTACCTGGACACGGGTCGCGGACGGGCTGATGGCGACCCGCCGACGGTCGCGCCGCCGCCCCGGGCCACGGCCGCGGCCCGCCAAGTCTGGCGCGAGCCGCGCGGCTGAAGGCGCCCCACCTGGCGCACGGGACCTCCCGCTGCGGGGAGGCGTACGAAACTCTCGATCTCCGCCGGAAGGCGCGAGTAGACTCGGAGCTACGACGATGGCTGCGAAGAAGAAGGCCGAAGGCCCCGCGTGGCAGATGATCCTCGAGGAGATGCGGTCGCAGAACCGGCTGACGATCGAGGCCGTCGAGGCGACTCGGGTCGTGCTCGAAGGGCGGCTCGACCGCATCGAACGAGAAAGCCGCGACCGCGATGGTCTCCTCGGCCTCGCGATCGGTGAGCTTCGGACGACCATGGAGCGCAACGATCGCGAGAGCCGCGACCGCGATAACGGTCTCGAACTCGCGCTCCGCGAGACGCGGGTCGACCTGAGAGTCGTTCAGGCCCAGGGGCTCGAGCTGTCGGCCAAGGTCGACGCCTTGACGCGGATCGAGAGCCGCGTCGCTGCGCTCGAACGACGGTTGGCCTGAGGCCGCATTGTCACGCGAGATCGCGCCGCGGATCGTCGTCGATGAGGCCGTGCGTTTCGGGCGGCTGGCGGCCTTGTCCTACGCCGCCCGGTGCCTGGAAGAGGAGCCGGTCCGGGCGGTCTCCCGGAACGACGGCTGACCCTACTCCAGGGTCCACTCTCCGCGCGTACGGATCGCGTCGTACATCGCGTCGGGGGCGAGGTCGAGGCCGCCTGGCCAGGTGACCGCGCCGTCGAGGCACATGGCCTGGGCGAACCGCGAAGCGTCGCGTAGGGGTTCGAAGACCGTCCCCGTCGTCGACGGGCTCCGCAGAAACGTCTCCATGAGCACCAGGCCCGCAGTGCCGTCCACGAAACGGACCCGGAGCCGGAAGTCGGGAAGTGCCTCGACGACCTCAACGCGCCACGGGGCCGCAGGCCGGATGGCCGGAGTTACGCCAGCGGGGCGATCCGCTTCGGGTGTTTGAGTTGACTGCATATGTTCCAGTCCTCCATCAACTCGTCCCGGTGTGCCAAAGCCCACTCTAGCACCAGGTCCATGGCTCTCCGGGGCAGCGTGCCGCGCAGCACCGAGAGGTCGCGGATGTCGATGAGCACCTCGTACTCGCCGTACAGGGCATGGAAGTGGGGCGGGCCATGGTCCCTCCAGAACATCTGAATCACGATGCCGTAGAACACGCTGATCGTTGGCATGCCCCGGAGCCTATCGCGCTCACGTTCCCGCTCGGGTCCGGCACGCGGGCCTATTCAGCCGCCGATGCGAACCCCGTCACTTCACCGTGAGGGAGAAGGCTTCGATCGGGAAGTGGCCTTCCTTTTCCACCTTTTCGCCCTTGAAGATCGCCCAGGCCGGGAGGCCGGGCCTGTAGGTCTTCGTCATCTCGTGGAGTTGGAGCGGGGTGTTGGAGAGCAGGATGTGGAGGACCCGCGTCGGCGCGAAGGGGTTGGGGAGGGCGAGGTAGAGGCCGTCGTGCTCGTCCGCGTAGGTCTGGCCCTCGAAGCGGAAGTAGCCCGGGCCCGTCTCGAGCGGGAGGTTGGGGAGCAGGCGGGCGAGCAGCGCGTTGTCGCGCGGGTCGCCGAGCACGAAGAGGTCGTGGGCGGCGAGGGTGGCGTCGTCCATTGCGGCGTCCTGGACCACCGGGGGCAGCGTCTCCGAGAAGGCGTCGGCCAGGACCGACTGGAAGCGCAGGGCGAGAGTGTGGTTGGCCTCGAGTTGGCGGCCGGTGCCGTAGGCGATCACCGTGTTGGAGAAGTCGTCCGTGAACGCCGAGAAGGCGTGGCGGCGGTCCGTCGCGATCGGGAGATCCGAGAGCGCGTCGAAGACGACGCTCGTGGGCTTCTCGGGCACCGTGAACGTCGCTGTCGACTTCGGGCCGTCCAGCACCAGCGGGAAGAAGTGGCGCGTCTTGGTTGTCAGCACCGCAACCGTCGCCGCGAGGCGATAGGGTTCGGCGCCTTGCGTCGTGTTGACCGTCACCCGCCACTGCTTGCCTTGCGCCGCGACCGCGACCGAAGGCGCCGGGGCGGGCAGGCCCGTGCGCTCCAGCCACGGTTGCAGGTCGCCGGCCACGTCGCGCTTGAAGGCCGTGCGTGCCGCGTCGAAGAACTGCGCCGTCGTCACCTCCTGGTTGCGGTGGGTCGCGTGGAAGCTCTTCATGAACGCGAAGAAGGGCTTGCTGCCGACCCGCAGCCGGAGCTGGTGCAGCGCGAAGATGCCCTTGAGGCGCGGCACCTGCGCGGGCGCGTAGCGGTCGAAGGCGACGCCGCCCTTGATCGCGGCGAGGTCGCCTTCGCGCGCGATCACCGTCAGCAGGCGGCTGCGCACGCCCGCCAGCGCGCGCGCCAGCGCGTCCGGCCGCTCCGCCGGCTTCTCCGGCAGGTCGCGCAGCAGGCGCCAGTAGGCGGCGCTGCCGGCGATCAGCCAGTTGTCGGCGTCGGTCGCGGGGAAGATCGAGCCGGCCCACAGATCCTCGCGCTTGAAGTCGTAGCGATCCGCGAGCGCCTTCGTCTCCTCGGTGCGCTCCACCTTCGGCGCGGGTTTGGCCTGGGCCGCACGAGCGGCCTTCAGGCCCTCGGCGATCACCACCGGGCTGAACGTCGCGTAGCCGTAGGTGAGGTGGGGGATCGCGCCCGGCAGGTCGGGCATGCGGCGGCTGCCCGGCGCCGGGAACTTCTCGCGCTGCGTGGTCTTGCCCTGGTGGGCCATGAACACGAGCTGCGAGGCCATCTCGGCATCGGTGACCTTGCCGTCGCAGGCGTGCGGGCGGTTGATCGGCGACGACGCCATCAGTTCGATGGCGCTCTCGACGTCGATCTGGCCCTTCTGCCGCGCGTAGAACTGCTGGAACGCGACGTCGCGGTTGGCGGGCGTGAAGGTGGAGTCGAACGGCGCGTCCTCGGGCTGGGCCGCGACCTCGCGCCGCACCAGCGGATCCCGGGCGTTGTTGTTGGCCCACAGGAAGCCGGGCGTGCCGAAGGGCGCGGGGGAGTCCGTCGAGCGCCACAGCTTCGACTGCTTCGTGCCGAGCAGCAGGATCGCGGACTCGCCGGTCTTGACGTCGGCCATCGTCCAATCGTTGGTGTACATGCCGTTGTTCTTCGCGCGCAGGATGGCGGCGGCCTCGTCGATCGAGGTGCCGTACTGGATCGCGCGGCGGATGCGGCTGCTCTGCGGCTCGCCCTCCGCCTCGAACGGCGTCTGCAGCACCGTGGTCTCGCCGATCACCAGGCCGGCGTCGTTCATGTAGAAGTCGGTCCCGGAGTGGATGCCGCCGGGGAACGTCTGCATCACGAAGCGGCGGCCCTTCTCCGGCACCACGTCGAGGATCACGTTGAAGTGGGCGCCCGTGTAGCCGTCCCACATGAAGATCTGGAAGAACACGGGCTTGCCGCTGGCCGTCGCCGGGCCAGTGGCCGACAGCGACGAGCACTTGTGCAGGCGGTCCGGCACCGCCAGCTCGTCCTCGGGCGAGAACGTCTTGCCGGTGATCGCGCTGGGCGTGACGGGGAGCGCGCTCTGCATCTGGTCGAGGTCGATCGCGGAGTTCAGGGTGACGACGTCGACCAGGTCGAACTTGCGGTCGTACAGCTTGGCCCCGGCCTCGGCGGCGCCGTCGGCGATGCCCTTCATCTCCTCCAGCAGCTCGGGGTCGAAGCGGCGCAGCATCAACGCGTCGGCCAGCGTGCGCAGCGACTTCCAGCCGGTGGCCGGGTCCTTGCCATCGGCGCGGATGGCCAGCTTCTGGGCGTAGGCGACCATCTCCTCCGACAGCAGCTTGCCGAGCTGGCGGCCGCGGGCGTACGGCGCGCCCTCGATGTGGACGTAGATCCAGCCGCGGTCCTCGTAGCGGAAGGCTGGCCCCTCCCAGCGCACGCGCTCGAGCGGGATGACCTCGGTGACGTCCGCGATCTCCTCGAGCGCCACGTCGTCGAACCGCGCCCGGCCGGTCGCGGTGCCGTTACGGCCGAGCTGGAGCTCGATGCGGTCGGCGGCGGTCGTGGCAACGAACGTGGTCTCGACCCGGGTCCAGTCCCGCGTGCCGCCGACGGCCGGCGCGTGGTTGGTGAAGGGGAAGGAGGCCATCGCCAGCGTCGCGGGCACGGCGGTGGGGTAGCGCGAGAGGGCGTCGGCGGTGGCGCGCTCGGTCTTGACCCACGCGGAGAGGCGGTAGAGGCGGCCGACGCGCAGGGTGACCGGCTCGGAGCGCACGGTCAGCGACGCGGGGGCGTCGGCTGCGAGCTCGAGGGCGGCGGCGCTGCCGTGGCCACCGTCCGCGCGGCGGGCCGCTGCGCCCGCGGGGAGCGTC
>JAMPXO010000075.1 GCA_023701125.1 Vicinamibacteria bacterium
GGGTTCCGTCGCAAACCGAGCTCCGCCGGCCCCACCCCCCCGACGGAGAGGGCCAGTACGAGGTCGTCGCCGAGACCGCCGAAGGCGAGACCGTCACCTACGGCCTGCGGCCGTGGCCTGGCGGCGAGGTGGTGCGCCAGGTGGTCGCCTACACGCCGCAGCTCGTGCGTGCCGCCCAGCAGGAGCGGCGGCGGGCCGCGGTGCGCGAGAAGGCCGCCCCCCACCACTGGCTGCTGGCGCCCCTGCTCGGCCTGCTGCCCGAGGAGCGCCAGGCCCGCGCGTGCAGCGCCGTCGGGCTCCACGCCGGGACGGCCACGGCGATGTCGGGCGCGCTCGAGACGCTGGCCGTCTACTTCGGCTTCCGCAGCTTCCTCTCCCCCGCGACGGAGCAGAACGCCGGCCTCGACGTGTACCTGTGGGCCATCGTCGTGCCCGCCGTGGTCGGCTTCGCGATCCTGTCGGCCGCGTGGCGCGGGTTCTGGGGGCTGGCCGCGGGCGAAGCCGCGGGCTCGGCGCTGCTCGCGCCGTTCTTCGCGCTCGTCGACGTCGTGCAGGCCCGCCTCCACGACCCCACCCTGGTGCCGCTGACGCGATCGGCCTTCTGGGCCCGGCTGGCCCTGCCCGACCGCCTGGTCAGGGAGAAGTCGGGCGCGGTGCTCGTGCGCTCGCTGCTGCCCCACGTGTCGTGGGAAAACACGAAGCGGGTGCGCTTCGGCGACGACTGGTGGGAGGTCGCGACGGTGGGCGCCGCCAGCGAACGCGGCCGCCTGATCCACCAGTACCGGCTGACGCCGCCGCCCGACGCCCGCACCGCGCCCGCGCCGCACGACTACGCCGACGACGTCCACGCGGCCGCCGCGCGCGGCTGGGACGACCTGTTCTCCGCCGGCGCGGGCCTCGCGCTGACGCTGCTGCCGGAGGCGGTCCAGCGCCGCGCGTTCGGCAGCCGCGGCGGCACGGCCGCGGCGCTCGCGGGAACCGTGGTGACCGCTCTCGCCCAGGTCGCCTTTGG
This sequence comes from Vicinamibacteria bacterium, assembly GCA_023701125.1. GTDB lineage: Bacteria > Acidobacteriota > Vicinamibacteria > Fen-336 > Fen-336 > WYBL01. The sequence continues at coordinate 1,013 of JAMPXO010000075.1, forward strand.
CGTGTGGCTGGCGCGCACGGGCCTGGCCGGGGCGCCACTGGTCGCGGCGTGGTGCGCGGGCGAAGGCGCGTTCCGCCTGTATCGCGTCGCGACGGGCCGCTTCGCGCCGAGCCTGCTGGGACACGCGTTCGCCGACCTGCTGCCGCCGGAGCGCGAGCCCTACCTCACCCACCTCGACGCCGAGGCCCGCGCCCTGCGCGGCGCCTGACCGCTCAGCGCCCCACGAAGCGGCCCGTGCGCAGGAAGGCGATCACCTCGCGCGCCAGCCGGCGCGAGAGCAGCATCGCGGCGTGGGAGTGGCGGAGCTCGAGCTGGTCGGCCGCGCCGTCGAGGCGCGTCTCCGCGACCGACACCGCACCGTCATTGGGGCCGTCCAGGCCACCGATCCAGCGACCGAGCCCGATCGGCCGGGTGCCGGCGATCACGCCCACACTCGGCTGATGCTCCACCCGCCAGTCGACCGGCTCGCGCGCCACCAGCGCGCCCTCGGCGGCCGCGCCGAGGGCCCGCCGCAGCCAGGTTCGCTCGCTCGCGCGGGCGGCCACGGCGCTGCCGCGGACGGGCGAGCCGAGCAGCACGACCCGGCCGAGCTCGACGTCCCCGTGGTCGCGCAGCATGCCGAGCGTCACCAGCCCGCCCATCGAATGGGCGACGACGTGGACGCGGCCGCGCGCGCGGACGAACGCCGCCAGCCGCGCCGAGTGGTCCACCAGCGGAAGCGCCGTCGAGCGGTAGTGGAAGCGGCAGGTGCCGAACCCCGCGCGGGCGACGCGCGCGCGCAGCAGGGACATCTCGAGCCCGGTCATCCACAGCCCGTGGACGAAGACGACCGTCCCGGCCGCGGGCGGCTCCGCAACCACCGTGTCGGCCGTGGCCGCGGCTACTCGCCCGCCCCGCCGCTGGCCCGCCGGTGGGCGAAGCCGCGGCGGCAGCCGCGCACGAAGGCCGCGATCTCGGTGGCATACGGCCCGCCCATCGCGTCGATCTCGCGCAGCGCCGCGGCCAGGCCGAGGCCGGCGCGCAGCAGCAGGCGATAGCTCTCGCGCACCTCGCGCAACTCGGTCGCCGTCAGGCCGGCGCGGCGCAGGCCGATCACGTTGACGCCGCGCCAGCGCGCGGGCACCCCGTCGAGGATCGAGAACGGGAGCGCGTCCTGCACCAGCTTGGCGTTGCCGCCCAGCATCGCCTGGCGACCGACCCGGCAGAACTGGTGGACGCCGACGCCACCGGCGAGGAAGGCGCGGTCGCCGACGTGGACGTGGCCCGCCAGCATCGTGTTGTTGGCGATGATCACGCCGTCGCCGAGCACGTTGTCGTGGGCGACGTGGACGTAGGCCATCAGGAAACAGCCGCGGCCGATCCGGGTCGCGCCACCCGGCTTCGAGCCGCGATGGAGGGTCACGCCTTCGCGCAGCGTGCTGCCGTCGCCGACCTCCACGGTGCTCTCGCACGGCTGGAACGACAGGTCCTGGGGGTCGCCGCCGATCACCGCTCCCTCGTGCACGGTCACGCCACGGCCGAGCCGGGCGTGGGCCTTGATCACGGCGTGGGAGCGGATCTCGCAACCTTCACCCACGACCGCGCCGGGCTCGATCACGGCGAAGGGGCCGACGCGGGTTCCGTCTCCGAGGGTTGCGGCGGGGTCGACGCTGGCCAGCGGGTGGACGCTCATGGCGGCGCCGAGCATACCGCCGCCGTCCCGCCGGAGCCGAAAACGTGGCCCGCTGTTCGCCGCTGCTGACCGCTCGTTTCGGGATCCCGATCGGTCAGGGGGGTAGCATTTCGTTCGTGCGGGGCGCGCGCGGAGCCGGCTGTCGGACGCGAGTCGTCGGCATCGCCCTGACGCTCCTGGCCCTGACCCTGAGTCACGGGCCGACGCTGGCGGAGAACTTCGGCCGTCGCCACTGGGAGGACCGCCGGTTCTTCGTCCACAACCGCAACCAGGTCGGCTCGTGGTCGCAGGCGTTCACGGTCTCGGGAGCCTGGCCCGGGCTATACCGTCCGCTGTCGACCAACGTCTACTACCGGGCCGGGCGCCTGTGGTGGGACAACCGGATCGAGGTCTACCAGGCGATCAACGCGGCCCTGCTCGGCGCCACGGCGCTGCTGCTGCTGGAGCTGTCGCTGCGCGTGTTGCCGACGCCCGCCGCCTTCCTGCCCCCGCTGCTGATGGCCTCGCGCCGTGCCAGCGCCCAACTGCCGCTCGAGAGCTGCGAGTTCCAGGGGCTGTCCGCCGGCGTGCTTTCGCTGCTCGCCTTTCTGCTCTGGACCCGCGGGGTCGAACGCGGCTCGCGGGCGCTGGAGGTCGCGGGCCTCGGCGCCCTCGCGGCGGCGCTGCTGTGCAAGGAGTCGGCGGTGTCGACCGTGGCCCTGTTCGCGCTGCACGGCCTGCTGGCTCGCTGGCCGGCTTCCCACTGGCGCCGGCTGGCGGCGCCGATCGTGCTCACGGCGGGCTGGGCGCTGCTGGCCGTGGGCATGATCGCGAGCTTCGAGGGCCGGCAGCAGACCGGCTTCGAGTACGACGCCGGCTGGGGCCTGCTCGCCCGCCTCGTGGGCCTCGCGCTGCTGTTCGTCAACGCCGCGGTGCGGGTGGAGCCGGACGGCGAGGCACTGCCGGCGAGCGAGTACTTCGAAGCCTCGCACCTGGCGCTGGCCGTGTTCGTAGTCACGAGCGCGCTGGCGGCGGCGGCGCTCGGCCTGCTCGCCCACCTCCGTGGCAAGCCGTTGCCCGCTGCGGTACGGGTCGCGATCCTGGGGGCGGGCTGGTTCGTCGCTGCGGCGCTGCCCTACACCATCCTGGTCGACCGCCTGTTCCCCCGCTACGCGCTCTTGGCCCACCTCGGCCTGGCGCTCGCCGCCGGCGGCCTGCTTGCCGGCGCGCTCGAAGCGGTGTCGCGCGCCTGGGCAGCGCGCGCCGCGTGGCTCGGCCGCTTCCGCCGCCTCGACTCCGCCTCGCGCCCGCCCGGCCCGGCTCGGGGCTGAAAGAGCACGTCGATCAGCGGACCAGCACCTCGATCTCGGGGATGTTCCAGCCGTCCTCCGACGTGCCGCCCTCGAGCAACTGGAGGATCAGGCCGGTGACCTCGCGGCCGCCGAGGTCGAAGCCGATCGCCGCCGCGCGCGGGTCGCGCAGCAGCGTGTCGAGCAATTGCAGTTCGTGGGCGTCGTCGAAGAAGCCGGCGTCCGACCAGTGCCCGTCGGCGGCGCGGGCGCCGACCTTGAACCGCGTCGGCCACGCGCTGCCCTGTTGCAGGCGCAGCACGAGCCCGGCGACGGCGCGCGGACGGTCGAACGTGACCTCGTAGAACTCGTCGCCGCGCAGCCGCCGCGGCACCTGCCACACGGTGCGCGGGTCGCCATCCGCCGCCAGCTCGGGCTGGCCCGCCTTCGCGCGGTAGCGCCAGCCGGCCTCGCGCATGACGCGCCCCGTCGGGAACGTCGCCGGCGCCGGACGCGGCCCGGGCAGCACGCGGTACACGACGTCCGCGTCGCTCTGGAACAGGCGGCCGGCCGGCCCCTCGAAGCGGACCAGGCGCTCGATCCGGCGCGCCGCCAGCGCCGCCGGCAATCGTGCGTGCAGGTCCTGGCCGGTCAGCGCCAGCAGCCGCTCGCGCTCGGCCGCGGAGTCGGCGCCGCGGGTGGAGAGCTGGTTCATGACGTCGATCCCGAGCGGGCGGCCCTCGTGGACCACGACCGCGTCGACGCCGACCCGCTCGAGACCGGCGAGGGTCGCCTCCGAGGGGAAGCGCAACAGGAGCCGGCGCAGGACCCGGGTGACCAGCGGCGGGTACGCCGTGTAGCCATGGATCACCGGCTTCCACGAGGCGGTCGAGAAGTACATCTCGAGCGTCTCCTGGCGCACCAGCGCCTCGCCGCGGACCGGCACCTCGGCGTAGGCGCGCACGGGTGCCGTGCGCAGCCAGTCGTACACCGCCGGCAGCCGGCGGCCGGCAGGCACCTGCTCGCTGACCGGCAGCAGCGAGAGGTGCTCGAGCGGCAGCGCCAGGGCCAGCACGGCGCCCGCGCCGGCCGCCACCCGCCCGCGCACGGCGCTGCGCACGAGGTCGAGCCCACGGCCGGCGAGCAACGCGACGAACAGCATCGCGAGCAGCGAGAGCCGCTCCGGGATCCGCACCAGGCGGAACCCGGGCACGTAATCGAAGAGCAGGCGGTACGGCCCGGGGCCGAGCTCACGCCCCCAGACCACGACGTCGCGGCCGAGCGACAGGGCGACGAAGAGGAGTGCCAGCAGCGCGGCGCCGCCGATCCAGGCGCGCGCGGGCAACAGCGGGGAGACAGCAACCGCCACGTCGCGGCGCCGCAGCGCAGCCGCGCAGGCGACGACAGCCAGGCCCAGCGCCAGGAAGCCGGTGAAGTGTGGTCCTTTCTGCTGCAGCCGCACCTCGGCTCCGACCGCTCCGTACCAGACGTTCTTCGGCGAGGTGGAGACGTAGTGGCGCAGGTCGACGCCCTCGGGCAGCGCCCGCGTCAGCCCCTGCGAGCGCGCGACCTGCACGTACGGCCAGGCGACAGGCGCGAAACACAGCGCGGCGACCGCGGCGGCGGCGAGCAGCGGCGGCGTGGCGCGCAGCGTCTCGCGCGGGCGGGCGACCGCGAACAGGACCAGCACCAGGCCCAGCAGCAGCGCGCCGTAGAGCAGGTGGTAGTTGGAAGACAGGCCCTGCAGCAGCATGAACGCAGCGCAGCGCCAGGCGTGGCGGCGGCCGCCGCCACGCAGCAGCGCGAGCAGCTCGAGCAGCGCCAGCGGCAGGAAGCCGTGGGCGACGATGTTGAGCCGCGGCGCCTCGTGGACCTGGTAGGTGTGGAACGCGTAGACGGCCCCCGCGGCCCACGCGGCGAGCGGCGAGAGCGCCAGCGCCGAGGCCAGCCGGCGGCCGGCCCACGCGCAGAACACCAGCACCACCACCAGCGCCAGGTTGTAGCCGAGCACCGCGTTGCCGGTGGCCCAGATCGCGGGCGCCGCCAGCAGCGAGGGCAGCAGCCGGTGGTCGGTCAACGCCAGCGCCCCCGGCAACGGGTGGAGGACGTTGGCCTCGAACAGCCGCAGCGGGTCGCTGAAGACCTGGTGCACGTTCCGGGCGACGATGTAGACGCTCTCCAGCGAGTCCCCGACGTAGGCGATGGTGTCGGCGGGCCGCGCCATCTGCGGCTGCAGCGAGGCGACCGCCAGCAGCAGGTAGGCGGCCAGGCCCACGGGCGAGGACACGGGGCGGCGGACGACAGGGGGGGGATCGTTCTCCAAGGCGGGGCGCGCGGAGCATAACGCGGCGCTCGGGTGCGGTCGCCGTGGGCGGGGCGTAGGATCTGCCCAAGCGTCGCCTCGACACCGGCAACCATGACCACCAAGCTCTTCCCCGCGCTCGACACCGCCCGCCAGAAGCTGGACCGGGCGCGGGCGCTGTGGGCGCGGCTGCGAGCCGAGAACGTGCCGCACCTGGTCGCCTACTTCGGCACCATCCTGGTCGTCGGCGGCGCGCTGATGCTGTGGATCGAGAAGGACAAGAACCCCGCCTTCCACAACCTCGAGGACGGGCTGTGGTGGGCGCTCGTCACGCTGACCACGATCGGCTACGGCGACAAGTACCCGATCACCACGCTGGGCCACGCGGTGGGTGCCGTGGTGGTGGTGTTCGGCGTCGGCATGGTCGGCGTCGTCACGGCCAAGATCGCCACGATCCTGGTCGAGGATCGGATCAAGGAGGCGCGCGGCTTGAACGACGCATCTCGTCTCACCGGTCACGTCGTGGTGCTCGGCTGGAAGCCGGACATGCATCTGCTCGTCGACGAGATGCTGCGCGTCAATCCCCGGCTGAAGGCCTCGCACCTGGTGCTCGTCAACCTCGCCGACGAGGTCCAGGGCGAGCAGCTGCGCGACCGCTTCCCGGGGCTGATGGTCCTGCACGGTGACGTCGTCGACCCGCTGGTGCTGCGGCGCGCCAACCTGGCCCATGCGGTCAAGGTGATCCTGCTCGCCGACGAGAGCGGCGACCGCGGCGCGGAGGAGATCGACGCCCGCACCGTGATGGCGGCGATGACGGTGTCGTCGATGGCGCCCGGGGTCTACAAGTGCGCCGAGATCCTCGATCGCAAGTACGCCGAGCACCTCAAGCTGGCGCGCTGCGACGAGGTCATCCTGTCGCGCGAGTACTCGCGCTTCCTGCTGGTCAGCTCCACCGTGTCCGAGGGCATCGCCCACGTGCTGCACGACCTGATCGACGTCTCCGACGACTGCGGGCTGGCCACCGTGGCGGTGCCGCCGGAGTTCGTCGGCCGCACGTTCGGCGAGCTGGCCACCCACCTGCGCGGCCACGGCCGGATGCTGATCGGCCTGCTGCAGGACACCGGCCGGGCCAGCGAGATCAAGCAGGAGGCGCTGCGCGACGCGCAGAAGACCGCGGACATCGCGACCCTCGTCGAGAACCTGCGCCGGGTCAAGCAGCTCGAGCCCAACCGCCCGCTGCTCAACCCGCCGGAGGGCCACGTGATCGAGCGCCACTCGCTGGCGATCACGATCGGCCGCACCCGCCCGGACCCGGTGTGAAAGACCGCCTCGCGGAGTCGAAGCTGTTCGAGGGCCTGGCCCCGGAGGTGCTCGCCCAGCTCGCGCAGTCCTGCCAGGTCCGGCAGGCCGTGGCCGGTGAGGTGCTGGTGCGCGAGGGCGAGGAGGGCGACACCCTGTTCGTGATCCGCTCCGGCCGGGTGCGGGTCGAGAAGAAGACCTCCTACTCCGACACTTACACCGTGACCTTCCTCCACGCCGAGGCGGGGGACTTCTTCGGCGAGCTGGCGCTGCTCGATCCCGAGTTGCGCTCGGCCACGGTCGTCGCCGAGATGGAATGCGAGCTGCTGGTGGTCAGTCGCGACCGCTTCCTGGCCTTCGGCGACGCCCACCCGGCCGCCGGCCTGCTGCTGACCCGCCGCATCGCTCAGCACCTGGCCGACCGCCTGCGGCGCTCCAACCGCGACATGGTGACGCTGTTCACCGCCCTGCTGCAGGAGATCGAGGAGCGGCTGTAGCGCGCCCGTTTCCGCGATAATCGAAAGCGGGGAGGCGCCAGCACATGCGGATGGGCAGGATCGGCAGGACGGCAACCCGCGGCGGTCGCGGCGGCGGGGCGCAGCGGGTGGCGCTGTCGACCTTGCCGCGCGGGACGTGGTGAACACCACGGCCGAGGACGACCGGCTGCGGGCCCAGGCCGCCGCGCTGTGGCTGCCGTTCGACCCGCTGGAGGCCCTGCCCGAGGACCCCGCGCTGTGGCGCGAGGCGCCACTCGACCTGCTGGTGCGCTTCGGCTGCGTGCCGCTCGCCCGCCGCGGGCAGCGGCTGGTGCTGGCCTTCGCGGGGCCTGCCGAGCTGGCGCGGATCGACGACGCCGAACGCGCGCTGGGGCGGCCGATCGACGCGGTGATCGCCCCGCCGCGGCGGGTCGAGGAGGCGCTGCGCCGCCACCGCGGCGGCGACGCGATGCTCGAGCGGGCCGGCGACGCGCTGCGGCTCGAGCTCGTCTCGGACGACGACGGCGAGGGCACGGTCGATCTCGAGCGGCTGCCCGCCGAGAGCCCGATCGTGCGCCTGGTCGACTCGCTGATCGTCGGCGCCATCGAGCGCCGCGCGTCGGACATCCACATCGAGACCAAGGACCGCGAGGTGGTCGTCAAGTACCGCATCGACGGCGTGCTCTACCCCGCCCTCGACCCGCTCGACAAGAAGCACCACGACACCATCCTGTCGCGGGTCAAGGTGATGGCCGAGCTCGACATCGCCGAGAAGCGGGTGCCGCAGGACGGCCGCTTCCGGCTCAAGGTCGGCGGCCGCAAGATCGACTTCCGGGTCTCGATCATGCCGCAGGTCCACGGCGAGGACGCGGTGATCCGCGTGCTCGACAAGGAGTCGCTGTCCGCCGAGTTCCGGAACCTGCGGCTCGACGTGCTGGGCTTCAGCGAGGCCGAGCTGCGCAAGATCCGCAAGTACGTGACCGAGCCCTACGGCATGGTGCTGGTGACCGGCCCCACCGGCAGCGGCAAGACCACGACGCTGTACGCCGCGCTGTCCGAGATCGCGACGCCGGAAGAGAAGATCGTCACCATCGAGGACCCGGTCGAGTACCAGGTGCCGGGCGTGACCCAGGTCCCGGTCAACGAGAAGAAGGGGCTGACCTTCGCCCGCGGCCTGCGCTCGATCCTGCGCCACGACCCCGACAAGATCATGGTCGGCGAGGTGCGTGACCCGGAGACCGCGCAGATCGCGGTCCAGTCGGCGCTGACCGGCCACCTCGTGTTCACGACGGTCCACGCCAACAACGTGTTCGACGTGATCGGCCGCTTCACCCACATGGGCGTCGAGCCGTACAACTTCGTCTCCGCCCTCAACTGCATCCTGGCCCAGCGCCTGGTGCGGCTGCTGTGCCCGGCCTGCAAGCGCCAGGCGCCGGCCAGCCCCGACGTGCTGCGCGCCTCGGGCCTCGACCCCGAGGTGTACGGCGCGGACCTCCAGCTCTTCGAGCCGGTCGGCTGCGAAGAGTGCGGCCACACCGGGTTCCACGGCCGCACGGCGGTGGCGGAGCTGCTGGAGATGTCGGACCGCATGCGGCAGCTGATCCTCGAGCGGCGGCCGGTGGCGGAGCTCAAGCAGGCGTCGCGCGAGGACGGCATGACGTTCCTGCGCGAGGCGGCGATCGACAAGGTGCTGCGCGGGCTGACCACGCTGCGCGAGATCAACAAGGTCACCTTCGTCGAGTGAGCTTCCCGGACGACGCGGGCACCGTCGCCGGCCTCGTCTATCTCTCCGTGTACCTGACGGTCGGCGTGCTCGGCGTGCGCCAGGAACTGGAGGAGCCGAGCTGGCCGCGCGGGCTCTTCTTCGCCACCCTGCCCGCGTTCCCGCTGGCCGCGGCGGGCGCGTTCTTCTGGCTTTCCGGCGTGCAGCCCGCCGCCTGGGGCGTGCCGTGGTGGCCGGTGTTCTTCTACGCCCTGGTGGCCGACCTCGTGGAGCTGCCGTTCGCGCTGCGGCGGCTGCGCCAGCAGGCGGCCGAGGAGGGGGGCGTCGAGATCGAGGCCGGCGAGGGCAACGCGGTGCCGGTCGTGGCGGCGCTGCTCGCGTTCGTGGTGTTCGAGGTGCCGTGCCTGTGGATGAACGCGAAGCTGGCTCTCTCCGCGGCCTCCTGAGCCGCGGCCGCTGCGTCGCGGCGGCCTGCGCGCTGAGCGCTGCGCTGGCCTGGCCGGCCGTCGCGCAGGAAGCGGTGGCCGTGCGCGTCGAGACGGTCGCGCTCGAGAGCCGGCTGCTGTCGCGCCCGATCCCGTACCGCGTCGCGCTGCCGCCCGCGGCGGCCCCCGGTGTCCGCTTCCCCGTCCTCTACCTGCTGCACGGGCTGGACGGCGACAGCTCCAACTGGTTCGAGAAGACCACGGTGGAAGAGACCGCGGCCGGGCTCGGCCTGGCGGTGGTGACGCCCGAGGGTGGCGCGGGCTGGTACACGGACAGCGCGGAGGGGCCGTGGGAGCGCGCGCTGCTCGAAGAAGTGCTGCCCGACGTCGAGCGCCGCTTCCCGGTCGCGGCGGAGCGCGCGGGGCGCGCGATCGCCGGCCTCTCGATGGGCGGCTACGGCGCGCTCAAGATTGCGTGGCGTCACCCGGATCGCTTCGCGCTGGCGGCCTCGATCAGCGGCCTGGTCGCCGCGCCGACCCACAACGCGCGGCCCGACGCTTCGACCTGGCGGCTGCTGCGCGAGACGATCGCCCGCACCTTCGCCGACGCGGAGACCGCCCGCGCCAACGACCTGTTCCTGCTGCTGAGGGAGCCGACCCTCGCGGATCGGCCCTTCCTCTACGTCGACTGCGGCCTCGACGACCCGTTCCTCGCCCAGAACCGCGAGCTGGCGGCGCTGCTCGTCCTGCTGAAGATCCCCCACGAGTTCCGCCAGCGCCCTGGCCGCCACGACTGGGACTACTGGGGCGGCCAGGTCGACGAGGTGCTCCGGCTGGCGGCGAGGCGCCTGGTCGCTCCGCGATAGCAGCACTTGCGCCGGGCGGCCGCTGTGGGGACCATGAACCATGAGCTTCGAGAACCCGGACGACGGGGCGATCCGCGCCCTGCTGCAGGGCGTCAAGCGGATCGCGGTGGTCGGCCTCTCGCCCAAGGCCCACCGCGACTCGTACCGCGTCAGCGCCTACATGCGGAGCCACGGCTACGAGATCGTGCCGGTCTACCCGCGCGAGGACGAGATCCTCGGCGCCCGCGTCCACCGCTCGCTGGCAGAGATCCCCGGCCGCGTCGATCTCGTCAACGTCTTCCGCCGCGCCGAGGAGGTTGCGGGTGTCGTGGACGAGTTCCTGGCCACCGACGCGCCGGCGATCTGGCTGCAGTACGACTGCGTCGACGAGGCCGCGGCGCAACGCGCCGTCGAGCAGGGCCGGGCGGTCGTGATGGACCGCTGCCTGATGGTCGAACACAACCGCCTGCTGCGCTGAACGGATGGCGACCGAGTTCCAGGTCGTGTGGCGCTTCCGCCCGGCCCCCGGGCGCGAGGCGGAGTTCCGCGCCGCCTACGGGTCCACGGGCGACTGGGCCCGGCTCTTCGCGCGCGGCGCGGGCTATCACGGCACGTTGCTGCTGGAGCCGGCGGACGGCCACGCGGATTGCCTGGTGATCGACCGTTGGCGCAGCGAGGCCGACTACGACGCCTGCCGCGCCGCACTGGCCGCGGACTACGCCGTTCTCGACCGCGCGTGCGAGCCGCTGTGCGCGGAGGAGACGCTGGTCGGCCGCTTCACGGTGGATTCGCCCGAGCGCTGACGCTCGCGAGCGGCGAGCGCACGAGTGCACCGCCCTCGGCGGTTGTGCCCGATCTTGAACAGCGGTGTCACCTTGGGTGACACCGGGCTCTCGGCCCGGGCGCGTGGCTCGGCGACTCCGTTATCGCAACCCCCACGTCAGCCTCGACTTCGGACTGGCACTCGGGGCCCGGGGCCGCTAGCACGGCTCCTGCAAGAAGGCACCTCCGACCCGTTCCTTTCCAGACCCCGAGGAGGAGGCCCATGGCCGAGCCGCTGGTGCGCGACGAGACCCCGGTCGAGTTCTTCCGCGAGCAACTGGAGAAGGCGATGGACCACCAGCGCGTGTCGACCTCCGCCTTCACCGAGTACTACCTCGTCAACCTGCTGGCGCGCGCGGTCAGGCGCGGGCTCGGTGGCAGCGCGCCGGACGTCGACGAGACGCCACTGGCGCTGCTCTACGTCGAGGCCGTGCGCGCCTCGCGCGCCGAACGCGCGCGGCTCTTGCAGTCGCTGGGCGACCAGGCGCTGTTCCTCTCCGGCTTCTTCGCCGACAGCCTGTCGCGGCGGCTGCTCGACCTCGACTACTGCCGCTCGCTGGGCGGCTTCGCCTACGCCCGGCTCTCGCGCGAGGCGGGCCGCCCGACCTCGCCGCTGTTCGAGGAGCTGGCCGCGCGCTTCGTCGAGTTCTCCGACCTGCTGCAGGAAGTGTCCGAGGCCACCCGCCTCAACAACGTGCAGTCCGTCGTGCGGCTGTACGAGCGCTGGCTGCAGACCGGCTCGAAGCGCGCCGCCCAGTTGCTGCAGGCGCAGGGCATCGCGCCGATGGCCGCGCCGCGCGAGGCGCTGCCGCAGTGACGGCCGACGAGGCCGGCCCGCACGGGCTGATGCTCGAGGTCCAGCGCCGGCTGGAGAACGTCTACGCGCTGCCGCCGCAGCAGCCGGTGACGACGTTCCTGGTCGGGAGCGAGCAGGCGGCGGAGCTGCCCGGCGCGCGCAGCCGGGTGCTCGTCACCCAGCCCGCCGCAGACGAGATCGAGCTGGGCGTGGTGTTCGAGCCCGAGCTGCTGCGGCGGCTGGCGGCGGACGACCCGCGCACCGGCCTCCACGGCGGCAACCTCGGCGCCTTCTGCACGCTGACGGAGGAGGTCAGCCACTTCGTCTACCTCGCCTTCTGTGCGGGCGCCGGGCGCAGCGTGACGCAGCTCGAGCTGGAGCTGCAGGCCGAGGTCGACAAGTTCCTGACCGCCGCGTTCCTGCTCTCGCTGCAGCGCGAGGGGGCCGTCTCCCGCCACCTGCGCGAGGCGCTGTTCCGCCGCTACACGCTGGCCGCGGGGCTGTCGACGGACGAGGCCGAGCGTTACCACGTCGCCAGCGCGCTGGCGTTCCGCTACTGCGGCTTCCTCGAGCGGGCGTTCCTGCGGCCGGCGCGGCTGCACGACCTGCTGCGCGAGGCCCGGCGCTTCTACCGCCTCGGCCAGCGCGAAAAGCTGGAGAAGATCGCCTCCACGTGAGCGGATAATCCGCGCCATGCGCATCGGCATCGACCTCGGCGGCACCAAGATCGAGGGCGTCGCGCTCGACGCCTCGGGCGACGTCCGGGCCCGGCAGCGCGTCGACACGCCGCGCGACGACTACGACGCCACGCTGGCGGCGATCGGCTCGCTCGTCGCGGCGCTGGAAACCGGCGCCGGCGCCCGCTGCAGCGTCGGCATCGGCATACCCGGCACGATCTCGCCGGCCACCGGCCGGGTCAAGAACGCCAACTCCACCTGGCTCAACGGCCGGCTGCTGAAGGAAGACCTGGCGGCGCGCCTCGGCCGCGAGGTGCGGCTCGCCAACGACGCCAACTGCTTCGTGGTGTCGGAGGCCCGCGACGGCGCGGCGGCGGGCCGGCGCCTGGTGTTCGGCGTGATCGTCGGTACCGGCACCGGCGGCGGGATCGCGATCGACGGCCAGGCCTGGACCGGGCCCAACGCGATCGCCGGCGAGTGGGGGCACAACCCGCTGCCGTGGCCGCGGATCGGCGAGTGGCCGGGGCCGCCCTGCTACTGCGGCAAGCACGGCTGCATCGAGACTTTCCTGTCCGGCCCCGGCCTGACCCGCGACGCGGGCGGCCGCACGCCGGAGGAACTGGCCACCGCGACGGACGTCGCCGGGCGCGAGGCGCTCGGCCGACACGTCGACCGCATGGCGCGCGCGCTGGCGTCGGTGCTGAATCTGCTCGATCCCGACGCGATCGTGCTCGGCGGCGGCCTGTCCAACCTGCCGCACCTCTACGAGGCGGTGCCGAAGCTGTGGGGCCGCTACGCCTTCAGCGACCGCGTCGATACCCCGCTGCTGGCGCCGAAGCACGGCGACGCCTCGGGCGTGCGCGGCGCGGCCTGGCTCTGGGAGTGAACCGCGGTCAGTAGTGCGGCGGCTTCTCGGCGGGACCGATCTCGGCTGCATCGCCGCGACTCTCCAGCCAGCGCACCCGCTTCTCCAGGTGTTCCACGCGCCGTGCGAACTCGCGCAGCACGTCGTCGAGCTCCACGATGGTGCGCTCCTGGTGCGCCACCTTCTCCTCGAGCGCGATCAGCCGTTCCTCGGACATGGCCGCGAGCATATCCTCCGGGCATGGAGCCCGAGATCGTCCAGGACCCCGCCGCCGTCGACGTCGACGCCGTGCACGCCTACCTGACCCGCTCGTACTGGGCGCAGGGCATCCCGCGCGAGACCGTCGCCCGCGCGGTCGCCGGTTCGCTGTGCTTCTCGCTGAAGCTCGCGGGGCGGCAGGTCGGCTTCGCGCGGGTGGTCACCGACCGTGCGACGTTCGCCTATCTCGCCGACGTGTACGTGCTGGAGGAGTTCCGCGGCCGCGGCTGGGCGCGCCGGCTGATGGAGGTGGTGGTCGGTCATCCCGACCTGCAGGGGCTGCGGCGGTTCGTGCTGATCACCCGCGACGCGCACGGGCTCTACGCCCGCTTCGGCTTCACGCCGCTGGCCCGGCCCGAGGGCTACATGGAAGTCGCCCGCCCCGGCCTCTACCTCGGGCGATAATCGCGATCTCGTGAGCGAAAGTTGTGGTCCCCGCGTGGACCTGGACCTCGAACCGGGGCGCCAGGTCGGCCGCTATCGCCTGACCCGCCTGCTCGGCCGCGGCGGCATGGGCGCCGTGTGGCAGGCCGAAGACGAGCGGCTCGGCCGCACCGTCGCCCTCAAGCTGCTGCAGGAGTGCTGCCCCGGCGACGCCACCGCGCGCGCCCGGCTGCTGCGCGAGGCGCGAGTCGCGTCCTCGCTCAACCACCCCGGCATCGCGGTGATCTACGAGGTCGACGACCTCGCGGAGGGCAACGAGCGGACCGCCTACATCGCGATGGAGCACGTGGCGGGGCGCACCCTGGACGCGCTGGTCGGCGACCCCGGGCTCGACCTCGACACAGCGCTCGACCTCGCGCTGCAGGCCGCCGACGCGCTGGCCGAGGCCCACGCGGCTGGCATCGTGCACCGCGACGTCAAGCCGGCCAACGTGATGGTCACGGCCCACGGCCGGGTCAAGGTGCTCGACTTCGGGTTGGCACTGCCCGTCGCGGCGGTCGATCCCGACGCGCCGACCCGCTCGCGGCCGGCGGGTGCCGTGCCCGGGCTCGAGGCCGGAGCCGGCACCGTGCATTACATGTCGCCGGAGCAGGTGCGCGGCGGCGACCTCGATCCGCGCACCGACGTGTTCTCGCTGGGCGTCGTGCTCTACGAGCTGCTGGCGGGCCAGCGCCCCTTCCGCGGCGAATCGCTCGGCGAGCTGTTCGACGCCATCCTCAACCGCGATCCCTCCCCGCTCGAGCTCTCCGACTCTCGCGGCGCCGACGCCTGGCGCGTGCTGCGGCGGATGCTGGCCAAGGACCGGCGCGCCCGCCATGCCGACATGCGCGAGGTGGTGGCCGACCTGCACGCCGTGCGCGCCGGGCAGCGGCTGGGCTCCGGCCCGGTGGCGCTGGCCCCGGCGGCTCCAGCGGCGGCCGTGCTCGGCTTCGCCAACGTCACCGGCGTGCGCGAGGACGACTGGCTCGGCACCGGCATCGCGGAGACCGTGTCGGCCGACCTGGCGCGGCTGTCCGGCGTCGAGGTGATCGCCCGCGAGCGCACGCTCGAGGTGGTGCGCAAGCTGGGCGACGAGGCCGACGACGACCACGTGGCGCACGCGCTCGGCCGCGAGCTGGGCGCCCGCTTCGTGGTCTCCGGCGCCTGCCAGCGCGCGGGCGGAGCCGTGCGGGTGACCGCGCGGGTGCTCGACGTGGAGCGCGGTGCAGTCGTCCACACCGCCAAGCTCGACGGCCCGATCGCCGACATCTTCGCGCTGCAGGACCGGATCGTCGCGGAGATCGCGGCGGGCCTGCGCGCGGTGGCCGCACCCGCGGGGATCGCAGCACCCGGGGCGGGAGCGGGCGCCGCTGGCGCGACCGACGAGGCGGAGGAGACCCGCGTCGTCGAGGCCTACGAGGCCTACGCCCGCGGCCTGATCAACCTGCGCGCCGAGACCCGCGACTCGCTGGAGCGGGCGCTCGTCTACTTCGAGCGCGCGGTGGCCGCCGATCCCGGTTACGCCCGCGCCCACCTCTCGCTGGCGATGGCGCTCGACCTCAAGTCGGACTACGTCGGCTTCCCCGAGCTGCGCCAGCGCGCACTCGTGAGCTTCCACCGCGCGCTGGAGCTGGCCCCGGGCCTGGCCGTCGCGTGGCGCGAGATGGGCGCCACGCTGATCACGGACGGCCGCCTCGACGAGGGCCTGGCGGCGGTCGAGAAGGCGCGCGACCTGGCCCCCGACGACGCCGCGTCGTGGGGCGCCCTGGCGCGCGCCCACTTCATCGGCCTCGCCGACTTCGAGGGCGCCGCCTCGCTCTACGAGCGGGCGCTCGCGCGCAACCCGCAGGCCGGCTGGTATCAACTGCAACTGGCCCACTGCTGCGCGTACCTGCGCGACTTCGCCCGCGGCGAGGCCGCGGCGAGGCGGGCGATCGCGCTGCAGGAGGAGTTCTTGTCGGGCCGCGAGGGCGCCCCGATCGTCGGGGCCTACGTGCGGCTCGGCCACCTGCTGGCCCTGCGCGGGCGGGACGAGGAGGCGCTGCTCGAGTACGACCGCGAGCTGGGCTTCGTGCGCCGCGTCGACCACGCGTTGCGCGAGCGGATGGCGATCGAGCTGCGAGTCCGTCGGGCGTCGTCGCTGTTCCACCTCGGCCGCGCGGGCGAAGGCCGCGACGAAGCCGGCGCGGCGCTCGCCGCGTTCGATCGGCGCCTGGGCCAGGGCGCGGACGACGCGTTCACCCGCTACTACGCGGCGCTCGCCCACGCCCTGCTCGCGGAGCGCGAGCCGGCGCTGTTCGACCTCGCGCGCGCGGTGCAGGGAGCATCCCGCTTCAACCGCGCCCGCGCCGCGCTCGAAGCGGACTTCGCGCCGTTCGCCTCCGAGCCCCGGTTCGAGGCACTGCTCGCGGGCTGAGCCCGCCGCGCGGTACCCGCCCTTGTCGTGTGGGCGTAGCATCGAGCCATCGCCCGATTCCACGGCCCCCGGGCAGGCCACCCCGACGCCGACCCTCCGACAGGGCGTGTGGATTGACGAGGTCCAGGGCGAATCGAGGGAGGGGCCATGCGCAAGCGACGACTGACATGGGCCGTGCTCCTGTCGCTCCCGGTGGGGATGGCGGCACAGGCGGCGAGCGAAACCGGCCCGGCGAGATGCTCACCGGAGGTCGTCCTGTTCGGCAACAACAACCCCGGTGGCGTGTCCGGCGCGCCCCGACAGCCGACCCGCTTCACGCTGCCCGAACCAGGCTTCGTCACTTCAGTCATGACCTACCACTGGAACGGCGGCCGCGGGCAACCGGCCGGCAACATCGGCCTTCGCGACGACGGAGGTCGGGTCTACGGCCCGTGGAACGCGGACGGCTCCGCGGGCCAGGGTGGGGTGCCGAACGCCTACTGGGTCGTCCGACCCGGTGTCGTGCTGCAACCCGGGACCTACACCGTGCTCGACAGCCACGGCCCCTCGTGGGCGCAGAACGACCAGTCCCGGGGCGAGGGCATCGCTGAGGTTCGCGGCTGCCTCGAGACGCGCGGGCCCACTCCCACGGGGACGGCTCCCGGCGTGGGCCGGCCAACTTCTCCGGGAGCAGGTGTGGACGACGTCGGGGCGCCCGAAACGGACCGCCCGCGCGCACCGGCGGCCCCGCAAGCCACCGCCGCGCCGCCTGCGACGGGCACCGGTTACGTGCTCGTCAGGGCGGGCCGCGACGACGCGGGCAGCTACGACTACGAGGACCAGTGCACGAAGTTCACCCGCGAGGCGGACTTCCCCACGATGATCCACGACATCGTCGGCAAGAAGGACTGCACCGGTGCGCCGGGCGCGGGCGCCTACGCGCGGTGGACGTTCACGGTGTCGGCCCCACCGGCGCTGCTGGTGGCCGGGAGCACGATCCGGACGAGCTTGAGCGCGACGGTCGACCACGATCGCGCGCACGCCGAGACGGCGGTCGGCACGGCCAGCGTCGGCGTCTTCGTCGGACACGTGCCCGGGGTCCTGCAGACCGCGGGCGAGCTGCCGGTCCCGGGCGGTCGACGCGGAGACTCGACCTGGTCGCGGCGGCTCACCACCACCGCGGAGTGGCGAGTCCCCCATGGCAGCGCGGGCTACCGGATCGCCGTCGAGTTCGTGACGACGGCGCCACAAACCCGACAGCGATACCGGTTCGAGTACGAGTGGCGGGAGTGAACCTTCACCTCGAAGTGACGGCGAGCGTGCGTTTCTCCGCCCACAGGAAATAGGGCAGGGCCAGCAACGCGAGCGCAGCCGCGACCGCCCACGCGCCGCGGAAACCGATGCGCTGGGCCATGAAGCCGATCGCCACGGAGCCGGTGCCGATGCCCGTGTCGAACGCGGCCAGGATCGAGCCGAACGCGGCGCCGCGGCGCTCCGGCGGCACGTTCTGCAGCACCAGCGCGGCGAACGCGGGGTAGGCCGCGCCGAAGCCGGTGCCGAACACGACGGCCGCCAGGATCACGCCGTTGCGGGTCGGCGCCGGCACCATCAGCGCGAGCCCCGCCGCGATCGCCACCAGGCACGGGATCAGCACCCGGCGGTGGCCGAGGGCGTCGGTCTGGCGCCCGATCAGCACCCGGGAGAACAGCATCGCGCCGGCGAACACCGTGAAGAACAGGCTCTTCGGCTCGATCCCGGCGCGCTGGGCGTCGACCGCGGAGAACGACGTGATGCCGCCGTAGCCGAACGAGTAGAGGAACAGCGTCAGCGACAGGAACACGATCCGCCACTCGACCACGCTGCCCTTCCCGCGCTCCGCCCCGAAGCGGTGATCGTGGCGGGGGCTTGGGGGCGAAGGAGCTTCGTTCGCGACGTAGCCCCCAGGGGACCAGCGACGGGCTCCGCCCGGCGCCGGAACCCGACGCGGCTCGCGCAGTCGCGTCGCGATCGCCGCCATCAGCAGGTTCAGCGCCCCGCAAGCGATGCACACCGCCGGCCAGCCCAGGCCCTTCAGCGCGAAGCCGAAGCTCGGCGCCATCGAGATCGCGGCGATCGTGGACAGCCCCCACAGCCCCAGGCCTTCTGCCCGCCGGTGGGCAGGCAGGATGTCGGACACGAAGGCCGCCGAGGCCGCCATCAGGCCCGACCAGAAGGCGCCGTGGAACGGCACCAGCACCAGCAGCGGCACGACGCCGGGCACGACGGCGTAGGCGGCGGCGAAAACCGACAGGGCCAGGCTGCACGAGATCAATACCCGGCGACGCCCGAAGCGGTCGGCCAGCGCGCCCGTGAACGGGGCCGCGAAGGCGGAGGAGTAGGTCAGCAGGCCGAGGAACATGCCGGCCGCGAAATCGCTGCCGCCCAGTTCGAGGATGCGGAACGGAGCCGTCGGCAACAGGATGAACGCCGACAGGAACACGGTGAACGAGAAGCCGCACATGACGAAGAACAGCGGCGTGAACAGGCGGGACTCGGGAGCCGGCGCGGAGACACTCAATTGAAGGGAGGCGATTCTACGCCCCGCAATCGCGCAAATCCTTCGCAAAAGGAGTGGCACACGTCTTGGACGTGTGACCGGCCCAGGAGGACACATGCCCGCGCGCCGAATGATCACCGTGGACGGCAACGAAGGCGTTGCCGCCGTCGCCCACCGCCTTTCCGAGGTCATCGCGATCTACCCGATCACGCCTTCCTCGTCGATGGGCGAGCTGTCGGACGCCTGGTCGGCGTACGGCAAGACCAACATCTGGGGCCGGGTGCCCGAGGTGGTCGAGATGCAGTCCGAGGGCGGCGCCGCCGGCGCAGTCCACGGGGCGCTGCAGGCGGGAGCGCTCAGCACGACGTTCACGGCCTCCCAGGGCCTGCTGCTGATGATCCCCAACATGTACAAGATCGCGGGAGAGCTGACGCCGTTCGTGATGCACGTGGCGGCCCGCACGCTGGCGACCCACGCGCTCTCGATCTTCGGCGACCACTCCGACGTGATGGCCTGCCGCCAGACCGGCTTCGCGATGCTGTGCTCGGGCTCCGTCCAGGAAGCCCAGGACATGGCCGCGATCGCCCACTGCGCCACGCTCAACGCGCGGCTGCCGTTCCTCCACTTCTTCGACGGCTTCCGCACCTCGCACGAGGTGGCCAAGATCGAGGAGCTGAGCAACGAAGACCTGCTGGCGATGGTCGACGAGGCGCGGATCCTCGAGCACCGGGCGCGCTCTCTTTCGCCCGACCGGCCGGAGATCCGTGGCACCGCGCAGAACCCGGACGTCTTCTTCCAGGCCCGCGAGGCCGCCAACCTGTTCCACGACGCGTGCCCCGGCCACGTCAAGGACGCGATGGAGCGCTTCGCGAAGCTGACCGGCCGCTCGTACAAGCTGTTCGACTACGCCGGCCACCCGGAGGCCGAACGCGTGATCGTGCTGATGGGCTCGGGCGCCGAGGCCGTGCACGAGCTGGTCGACTGGATGGTCGCCCGCGGCGAGAAGGTCGGCGTGCTCAAGGTCCGCCTGTTCCGGCCGTTCGCCACCGCCGACTTCCTGCACGCGCTGCCGCGCACGGTGAAGTCGCTGGCGATCCTCGACCGCACCAAGGAGCCGGGCGCCACGGGCGAGCCGCTCTACCAGGACATCATCACCGCGCTGCGCGAGGCCGAGGAGAACGGCGACTCGCCATTCGCCGCCCGGCCGAAGGTCGTCGGCGGCCGCTACGGCCTGTCGTCCAAGGAGTTCGGCCCGCCCGCGATCAAGGCGGTGTTCGACAACCTGAAGGCGGACAAGCCGAAGAACCACTTCACGGTCGGCATCGTCGACGACGTCACCCACCTGTCGCTGGCGATGGACAACGACTTCGACATCGAGCCCGACGACGTGGTGCGGGCGGTGTTCTACGGCCTCGGCGCCGACGGCACCGTGGGCGCCAACAAGAACTCGATCAAGATCATCGGCGAGGAGACGCCCAACTTCGCCCAGGGCTACTTCGTCTACGACTCCAAGAAGTCGGGTGCCTCGACCATCTCCCACCTGCGCTTCGGCCCGCGCCCGATCCGATCGACCTACCTCGTGCGCCAGGCCGGCTTCGTCGCCTGCCACCAGCCCGAGTTCGTCGAGAAGTTCGACGTGCTGGAGACCGCGAAGCCGGGCGCCACGTTCCTGCTCAACACGCCGTGGGACGCGGACAAGGTCTGGGACACGCTGCCGCGCGAGCTGCAGGAGGGCCTGGTCGAGCGGCGGATGAAGCTGTACGTGATCGACGCCGTCAAGGTCGCGGGCGACGCGGGCCTCGGCGGCCGCATCAACACCGTGATGCAGGTCTGCTTCTTCGCCCTCTCCGGCGTGCTGCCGCGCGAGCAGGCGATCGAGGAGATCAAGCACGCGATCGAGAAGACCTACTCGAAGCGCGGCGCCGAGATCGTCAAGCGCAACTTCGCGGCGGTCGACGCGGCACTGGCCCACATGCACGAGGTCAAGGTCGGCGACCGCGGCCTGACCAACCGCCGCCGGCCGAGCATCGTCTCGGAGAACGCGCCGGAGTTCGTCAAGCGGGTCGAGGCCGTGATGCTCGCCGGCAAGGGCGACCTGCTGCCGGTCAGCGCGTTCCCGATCGACGGCACCTGGCCGGTCGGCACCACCCAGTGGGAGAAGCGCAACATCGCGCTCGAGATCCCGGTCTGGGACCCGAAGATCTGCATCCAGTGCAACTACTGTGCGTTCGTCTGCCCCCACGCGGCGATCCGCACCAAGGCCTACCCCAACGCGGCCGCGGCCTCCCTGGCCGACGACTTCCTGCGGGTGCCGTTCAAGTCCAACGACATCCCGGACCACGCGTACACGGTCCAGGTGGCGCCCGAGGACTGCACCGGCTGCGGGCTGTGCGTCGCGGCCTGCCCGGCCAAGGACAAGACCAACCCCCGCCACAAGGCGATCGACATGACCCCGCAGCGCCCGATCCGCGAGCTGGAGGCGAAGCGTTTCGAGACGTTCCTGGGCCTGCCCGAGATCGATCGCACCGCGATCAAGCGCATGGACGTCAAGGGCTCGCAGTTGCTGCAGCCGCTGTTCGAGTTCTCCGGCGCCTGCACCGGCTGCGGCGAGACGCCGTACGTCAAGCTGCTCTCGCAGCTCTTCGGCGACCGCACGGTGGTGGCCAACGCCACCGGCTGCTCGTCGATCTACGGCGGCAACCTGCCGACCACGCCGTGGGCGGCCAACAAGGACGGCCGCGGCACGGCCTGGGCCAACTCGCTGTTCGAGGACAACGCCGAGTTCGGCCTCGGCCTGCGGCTGGCGCTCGACTCGCGCAAGCGCACGGCCGAGCAGTTGCTGAAGCGGCTCTCGCCGGAGATCGGCGAGGAGCTGGCGAAGGCGCTGCTGGACGCCGACATGAGCGGCGAGGCGGGCATCGCCGAGCAGCGCCTTCGGGTCAAGGCGCTGCGCGACAAGCTGAAGGGCCTGAAGACGCCCGACGCGCGGGCGCTCGAGTCCGTGGTCGACGACCTGGTCAAGAAGTCGGTGTGGATCGTGGGCGGCGACGGCTGGGCCTACGACATCGGCTTCGGCGGCCTCGACCACGTGCTGGCGTCCGGCCGCAACGTCAACATCCTGGTGCTCGACACCGAGGTCTACTCCAACACCGGCGGCCAGGCGAGCAAGGCGACGCCGATGGGCGCCTCCGCCAAGTTCGCCGAAGCGGGCAAGGACCTCGGCAAGAAGGACCTCGGCCTGCTGGCGATGACCTACGGCAACGCCTATGTCGCCCGCGTCGCGATGGGCGGCAAGATGCAGCAGACGGTGCAGGCGTTCCTCGAGGCCGAGGCCTTCGACGGCCCGTCGCTGATCATCGCGTACAGTCACTGCATCGCCCACGGCTACGACATGGTCCACGGCCTCGACCAGCAGAAGCTGGCCTGCGAGACCGGGGTCTGGCCGCTGTTCCGCTTCGATCCCCGTCGCGTCGCCGCCGGCCTGCCGCCGCTGCTGGTCGACTCGCCGCCGCGCAAGGGCAAGGTGGCGGACTACATGCGCAACGAGTCGCGCTTCCGGATGGTGGAGCGGATGGACCCGGAGCGCTTCAAGCGCTTCGCCAAGGCGTCCGAGAAGGCTGCGGCGCAGCGCTTCTCGGTCTACGAGCAGCTCGCCGGACTGAAGGTGGCGCTGCCGCCGGCCGAGCCCGAGGCGGCGCCCGTCGCCGCCGGGAAGAAGGAGTAGGGAGAGCGTCATGGACCTGAAGACCCACTACCTCGGTTTCGATCTCGCCCACCCCTTCATCCCGGGCGCCTCCCCGCTGTGTGACGACCTCGACACGGTCAAGCGGCTGGAGGACGCCGGTGCTCCGGCGCTGATCCTGCGCTCGCTGTTCGAGGAGCAGATCGTCCGCGAGCAGGTGTCGACCTTCCTGCACACGGAGACGCACGGCGAGTCGTTCGCCGAGGCGATGACCTACTTCCCCGCCCCGCAGAGCTTCGTGCTCGGCCCGGACGAGTACCTCGATCACCTGCGGCAGGTGAAGCGCTCCGTGTCGGTGCCGGTGATCGCGTCGCTCAACGGCGTCAACCCGGGCGCCTGGATCGACCACGGCAAGCTGCTGGAGCAGGCGGGGGCCGATGCGATCGAGCTCAACGTCTACCGCCTCGCCACCGACCTCGACACGGACGGCGCGGCCGTCGAAGAGGCGACGCTGAAGATGATCCGCGACCTGCGGGCGGCGGTGAAGCTGCCGCTCGCGGTCAAGCTCTCGCCCTTCTACTCGGCGCCGGCCCACTTCGGTGCCCAGTGCGCGCGGGCGGGCGCCTCGGCGCTCGTGCTCTTCAACCGCTTCTACCAGCCCGACGTCGACCCGGTCGCCCTCGAGGTGAAGCGCGAGCTGCACCTGTCCACGTCCGAGGAGCTGCCGCTGCGGCTGCGCTGGCTGGCGATCCTGTCCGGCCGCGTGTTCGCGGACCTCGCGGTCAGCGGCGGCGTGCACACGGCGGTCGATGGCGTGAAGTCGATCATGTGCGGCGCCAGCGCGGTCCAGGTCGTCTCGGCCCTGCTCAAGCACGGCCCCGACTACCTGCGCGAGCTGACCGTCTCGTTCGAGCGCTGGCTCGAGGAGCACGAGTGGAACTCGGTCGCCGAGATGCGCGGCAACCTCGGCCTCGAGCGCTGCCCCGACCCGGCGGTCTACGAGCGCGCCAACTACATGCTGATGCTGCAGAGCTGGAAGGCGTAGGGGGTTGGCCGCGAGCGGCGAACGGCGAGCGCCCGCCCCCTACTCGAACCCCTACCTGGCCGGCGTCGGACTCGGCCTCGTCCTGCTCGCGGCCTTCGTCGTGATGGGCCGCGGGCTCGGCGCCGTCGGCGCCTTCAACACCGTCGTCGCCTGGCTGTCGTCGCTGGCGGCGCCGGAGTGGACTGCGAACCACGAGTTCCTCGCCCGTTACCTGGGCGACGGCGAAAGCCACCCGCTGCGCTCGTGGATCGTCTTCGAGGTGATCGGCGTGGCGCTCGGCGCGCTGCTCTCCGGCTGGATGGCGGGCCGCGTCGCGCGCACGATCGAGCGTGGTCCGCGCGCCAGCGTCGGCCTGCGCCTCGGGCTCGCGTTCGTGGGCGGATCACTGATGGGCGTCGGCGCCGACCTCGCCCGCGGCTGCACCAGCGGCCAGGCGCTGACAGGCGGCGCGATGCTCAACCTCGGCAGTTGGGCCTTCATGATGTGCGTGTTCGCCGGCGCCTACGCGGCTGCGCCGCTCGTGCGGAGGCAATGGCGATGAGCGCGCCCTTCTACGAGAACGGACTGTTCGGCGAGGGCGCGAGCCTGCTGGTCGCGCTGCTGATCGGCATCGGCTTCGGCTTCTTCCTCGAGCGCGCCGGCTTCGGCAGCGCGAAGAAGCTGGTCTCGCAGTTCTACCTGGACGACCTCGCCGTCTTCAAGGTGATGTTCACGGCGATCGTCACCGCGATGCTCGGCACCAGCGTCCTGGCCTGGGCGGGCGCGCTCGACCTGTCGCTGATCGGGCTGGTTCCCACCTACTGGATCGCGCAGATCGCCGGCGGCCTGCTGCTCGGCGTCGGCTTCGTGGTCGGCGGCTACTGCCCCGGCACGGGCATCGCGGCAGCGGCCACGGGCCGGATCGACGGGGCCGTGACACTGCTCGGCGTGCTCGCCGGCGCGGCGGGCTTCGCCTTCGCCTACCCGGCCCTCGAGGGCCTGTACCTGGCCGGCGA
>JAMPXO010000204.1 GCA_023701125.1 Vicinamibacteria bacterium
GACGTCGAGCGCGCGCTGCGCGGCTTCACCTTTCATCGCCAGGCCGTCTCGACGGCCGGCAGCACCCTCGAGTCGTTGCCCTCGGTGTTCGCAGGCCGGGCGGTGGCCCACGACGCCAAGGCGCCGTGGGCCGCGTTCAACAGCGGACAGTCGTTCGTCCACTGGTTGCGGCAGGCGGGCTACACGACCCACGCCTACCTGCCGCGGTTGTGGAACTTCGAGCTGCGGCTGTTCGACCGGGCGAGCTACCACGTGCCGCCCGCCGACGTGGACCACGGCCGGCTGTTCCGGCTCACCTGGCTGCTCGCGTACCTGCCCGAGGCCGCGGCCCCCTGGCTGCGGGCGGCGCCGGAGTCGCAGCGGGCCGACGTGGCCGCGGGGCGCCACCTTCCGGCGTCGGCGACGGTTTCGTCCCTGCGCGCGCTGCGCGTCGCTGCCGAGGAAGAACCCCGTCGCCCGGCGAGCGGGCAGTACGTGTTCGTCCACGTCATGCTGCCGCACACCCCGTACGTCCTGGCGGCGGACTGCACCGTCGTCTCCGACCCGGACCACGAGGGTCCCGGGCCGGGCGGGGGCGCCAGCAACCCGGTCGAGCACGCGCGTTGCGCGACGGCGCAGATCCTCGCCTGGGTCGAGTTGCTGGAGCGCCTGGGCCGGCTCGACGACGCGCTGGTCGTGATCCACGCCGATCACGGGGCCCTGCTCGACTGGTCGAGTGGTGAGCCGGTGCGCCCGCCGCTCGCCGGCGCGCGCAGCCTTCGCTCGTTGCTGCTGGTCAAGCTGCCCGGGGCTCCGCGCACGGGTTCGCTGCAGATCTCCGACGCGCCCGCCACCCTGCTCGACGTGGCGCCGACGATCCTGGGGACCACCGGCGCCCGCCACGAGTTGGTGCTGGCAGGGCGGCCGGCGGGCGCCGCGAACTAGGGGGCGAGCGGCAACGGCCGTCCGGCCAGCTCCATCTGATGCGCCGTGCCGGTCCGGGCCAGGATCGTGGGGGCCAGGTCGAGCAGCGTGACCGGCGCGTCGGACACGCGCAGCGGCGCGTCTCGCGGCGCACCCGGCGCCTTGACCAGCAGCAGCGAGCGCAACTCGAGCCCCGTCTGGCGCTGGGGTGGGATCCAGACCGGATCGCCGCTCGACCAGTCGAACGGGGCGCCGTGATCGGCGTGGATCACGACCAGCGCGTCGTCGAGCCGGCCCAGGCGTTCCAACAGCTCGAGCCAGGCCACCATCCGCGCCGTGGCGCAGCGGGCCTGATCGATCGGGCTGCCCGCCGTCGGGTGGTAGCTGGTGATGTCCGGGCGCACCGAACAGTCGCTGCGCAGCACGTACGGTCCGTGCGGGATCAGCAGGTGGACGAACACGTACTGGCCGCTCGCAGGCCGCTGCGGTTCGTCCTCCTCGGCCGTGCCCAGCGCAGCGAGCGAGGCGATCGGCGTCGACACCGGGAGCTGTCGTTTCGCGGCGAGTTCCGTGAGCCAGGTCCGGAGCCCGGCCCACGTCCACGCGGCCTCCGGCAGGTGGGCGGCGAGCCACGTCCCGAGGAACAGCCGGCTGTGGTCGACCTTCTGCTTCGGGAAGTGGTAGTGCACGCGGTCGAACAGCTCCTGCTCGAAGGACCAGAGCAGCGGCAGGTAGCCGTGGGTGCGGTACCCCGCCCGACGCAGCCAGTAGACAAAGGACCGGTCGCTGTTGAGCGCGGTCCAGGCATGCTCGTCGTGGACCGCGCGCCCGGTGAACACGGCAGGCAGCGACCCCTGGGTGCGGCCCGCGGTGGAGAGCGCCTGGCGGAAGAAGGTGAACCCGCGCAGCGCGTGCTCCACCTCGGGCGTCAGCGTGCGCAGGAAGAACCGGGTGTCGTACTCGTCGAACAGCAGGTGGTACACGTTCGGCGCGGCGACGGCCTGCTCTCGGGTTCGTGCCTCGGCCGGGGCCTGGT
This sequence comes from Vicinamibacteria bacterium, assembly GCA_023701125.1. Classification (GTDB taxonomy): domain Bacteria; phylum Acidobacteriota; class Vicinamibacteria; order Fen-336; family Fen-336; genus WYBL01. Next base: position 1,940 of record JAMPXO010000204.1, read on the forward strand.
ACACGATCCGCTGGCCAGCGAAGCGCCACGCGTCGCTGGTCATCCACGCGACCGCCAGCACCGCGAACAGCGGCGCGGCCCTACGTGGATCGTGACGCTGCGCCAGCCGGAAGCAGCCGACGAGCCAGAGCGTCGCGATCAGGATCAGGCCCGGGGGGGTGACCAGGAACCACAGGACGTGGCGCAGCAGCAGGTAGCCGAGGAACAGCGGGCCGAGCAGGTAGTAGGCCCACAGCGCGGCCCAGGCCCAGGGCCGCCGCGAGGCCATGAACAGCCCCGCACCCAGGAGCACCGTCAGCCCGCAGGCGGCCAGATACGGCCACAGCAGCTCGGCCTGCAGGTCGAAGTCGAGTTGGTTACGCAGGTAGACGTCGACACTGGTCGACACGAACAACAGGACGGGCGTGGCGAACAGCGACAGCGCCACTCCCAGCCGGCTCGCCTTGCTCACGGCCGATGATAGCCGGTGGGAAGGACGCCCGAGACGCAAGATATTCGTGGAACGGGGCTTGCTCCAGGGCTTCCCGTCCCCCGCCAAGCTCGGGGGCGGGAGAGACCATGTACCGCATCGTGCGCCGCGAAGCCTTCTCGGACGTGACCTTCCTGTGGGAGGTCGAGGCGCCCGACGTCGCCCGGTCCGCCCAGCCCGGCCACTTCGTGATGCTGCGGCTGCGCGAGGGCGGCGAGCGTATCCCGTTGACTGTCGCGGACTTCGACCGCGAGCGAGGGACGGTCACGATCGTCGTCCAGGCGCTCGGCAAGACCACCCGCGAGATGCGCGACGAGTACGACGAGGGCGAGAGCTTCCTCGACTTCGCGGGGCCGCTCGGCCTCGCCCAGCACGTCGAGAAGGTGGGCCACGTGGTGCTGGTCGGCGGCGGCCTCGGGGTCGCCCCGGTGTATCCCCAGTTGCGCGCGTTCCGGGCGGCGGGCAACCGCACGACCTCGATCCTCGGCTTCCGCTCGCAGCCGCTGGTGTTCTGGGAGGACCGCTTCCGGCCCCACTCCGACGCCCTGGTCGTGTGCACCGACGACGGCAGCTACGGCCGCCCCGGCCTCGTCACCGAGGCGCTGGCCGAGGTGCTGGTCAAGGACAAGCCCGACCTGGTGGTGGCGATCGGGCCGCTGCCGATGATGCGCGCCTGCGTCGAGACCACCCGCGCTTCCGGCGTGCGGACGATGGTCTCGCTCAACGCGATCATGGTCGATGGCACCGGCATGTGCGGGTCGTGCCGGGTCACGGTCGACGGCAAGGTCCGCTTCGCCTGCGTCGAGGGCCCGGACTTCGACGGCCACCAGGTCGACTTCGGGGAGCTGATGGCGCGCCAGCGCCGGTTCAAGAGCCAGGAGACCCACGCCAGCGCCGACTACGAGCACGTCTGCAACCTGGAGAAGCAGCTGTTCGAGCAGGGCAAGCGCAACTACAAGAAGATCAAGGACCTCGCCCCGCACCAGACGCCGATGCCCGAGCGCGACGCGGCGCTGCGCGCGCAATGCTTCGACGAGGTCAACCTCGGCTACACGCTGCCCGAGGCGCTGGCCGAGGCCGAGCGCTGCATCCAGTGCGTGAAGCCGACCTGCATCGCCGGCTGCCCGGTGGCGATCGACATCCCGAAGTTCATCCGCCAGTTGCTCGTGCGCGAGTTCGACCAGGCGCTGGAGACGATTCGCGAGTCGAACGTGTTCCCCTCGATCTGCGGCCGGGTCTGCCCGCAGGAGAGCCAGTGCGAGGCGCAGTGCATCATCGCCAAGAAGGTGGAGCCGGTGGCGATCGGCCGCCTCGAGCGCTTCGTCGGCGACCACGCCCACACCCAGATCCACCACCGCTCCGCCCACGCGCCGACTCTCGGCCGGGTCGCGATCGTCGGCTCCGGCCCCGCGGGCCTGGCCTGCGCGGCGGACCTCGCCCGCGCCGGCGCCCGGGTCACGGTGTTCGAGGCACTGCACGTCGCGGGCGGCGTGCTGCGTTACGGCATTCCCGCGTTCCGCCTGCCGCGCGAGATCCTCGACCGCGAGATCGCCAGCCTGCGCGAGATGGGGGTCGAGATCCTGACCAACAAGGTGGTCGGCAAGACCTTCACGGTGCCGCAACTGCTGGTCGAGCACGAGTTCGACGCGGTGTTCCTGGGCGTCGGCGCCGGCGCGCCCACGTTCCTCGGCATCCCCGGCGAGTTCGCCGGCCAGGTCTTCAGCGCCAACGAGTTCCTGACCCGGGTCAACCTGATGGGCGGCGACCGCTTCCCGTATCAGGACACGCCCGTGGGAGTGGGAGTGGGGCAGAGCGTGGTCGTGATCGGCGCCGGCAACACGGCGATGGACTGCCTGCGGGTCTCGAAGCGCCTCGGCGCGAAGACCGTCCGCTGCGTCTACCGGCGCTCCGAGGCCGAGGCGCCGGCCCGCATCGAGGAACTGCGCCACGCCAAGGAAGAGGGCATCGAGTTCTTCTTCCTGCACTCGCCGGCCGAGATCCTGCTCGACGACCAGGGCGACGTGCGCGGGATGAAGGTCGAGCGCATGGCGCTGGGCGAGCCCGACGCCCGCGGCCGCCGCAAGCCGATCCCGCAGGGCGAGTTCAGCGACCTCGCCTGCGACACCGTGATCTACGCGCTCGGCACCCAGCCCAACCCGATCGTGCTGCAGTCGACGCCGGGGCTGGTGCTCGACAAGCGCGGCTACATCGCCGCGGACGGCACGACCCAGGCGACGGCGCTGCCCGGCGTGTTCGCCGGCGGCGACATCGTCACCGGCGGCGCCACCGTGATCCTGGCGATGGGCGCTGGCCGCCGCGCGGCGCGCACGATCACCTCCTGGCTGCGCAGCGAGCACAAGCCGTGGCCGCCGGTGTTCGACGAGACCCCGCCGCCGGCCGCGGCGATCGTCGGCCGCGGCTGCCCGCGCTGCGGTGCCGAGCAGGAAGGCGAAGAGAGCTACGTGTGCTGCGCGGACGCGACGCTGCGCTGGCGCTGCACGAGCTGCGCCAAGGTCAGCGAGGGCTTCGCGTTCCCCTACGGGCTGTGTCCCGCCTGCGGCGGCGCGCTGCAGCCCCACGAGGACACGCCCGCCGTCGACGAGGCGGCCGTGCGCGCGATCCGCACCGCGTTCGAGATCGAGCTCGGCGGCCGCGCCTTCTACGAGCGGGCCGAGAAGGAGGCCAGCGACCCCGCGTTGCGCGAGCTGTTCGGGCGCTTCGCGGCGATGGAGCGGGAGCACATGGCGACCCTGTCCCGCCGCTACCACGCCCGGATCCCGGAGGCGCCGGGCGGGGTCCCGCTCGACCGCGCGGCGATCTACACCGGCCTCGAGCACAAGCCCGAGGACCCGATGAACCTGTTCTGGCTGGCGGTCGCCTTCGAGTCGCGCGCCGTACGCTTCTTCGAGAGCCGGATGGCGGAGACCGCCGAGGGCTCGCCGGAGCGCGAGTTGTACCGCGAGCTGGCGGCC
>JAMPXO010000205.1 GCA_023701125.1 Vicinamibacteria bacterium
AGCTCCCCGGCCTCGCCCGCGGCGGCACGACGCTGGTCGTGTCGCCGCTGATCGCGCTGATGGAGGACCAGGTCGCGAAGCTGCAGGCGCTGGGCCTGCGCGCCGAGCGCATCCACTCGGGCCGCGATCGAGTGCTCTCGCGCGAGGCGCTGCGGGCGTACTCCGAGGGCCGGCTCGACTTCCTGTTCGTGGCCCCCGAGCGGCTGAGCGTGCCCGGCTTCTGCGAGGCCCTCGCGCGCAAGACACCGGGCCTGGTCGCGGTCGACGAGGCCCACTGCATCTCGGAATGGGGCCACGACTTCCGGCCCGACTACCGCCTGCTCGGCGAGCGCCTGCCGCAACTGCGGCCGGCGCCGGTGATCGCGCTGACCGCGACCGCCACGCCACGCGTGCAGGACGACATCGCCGGCCAGCTCGGGCTCCAGCCGCTGCGCTTCATCCACGGCTTCCGCCGCGAGAACATCGCGATCGAAATCGCGCGGCTGGTGCCGTCGCTGCGACCGGACGTCGTGGCGCGCGTGCTCGCCAGCCGGGCGCAGCGGCCGGCGATCGTCTACACGCCGACGCGTCGCGAGGCCGACGAGCTGGGCCGCGCGCTCGCCCGCCGCTTCCCGACCGCGGCTTATCACGCGGGCATGACCACGGCCGCCCGCGATCGCGTACAGGCCGACTTCCTGTCCGGGCGGCTGGAGGTGATCGTCGCCACGATCGCGTTCGGCATGGGCGTCGACAAGGCCGACATCCGGACCGTGATCCACACCGCGTTGCCGGGCACGCTCGAGGGCTTCTCGCAGGAGATCGGCCGCGCGGGCCGCGACGGCAAGCCGAGCCGGGCGCTCCTGCTCCACTCGTGGAACGACCGCCGCACCCACGAGTACTTCTTCGACCGCGGCTACCCCGAGCCCGAGGTGCTGCAGCGCGTGTTCCGCGCGCTGCCGGCCGAGCCCGCTCGGCCGGAGGGTCTGGCCCGAAGGCTGCGCCTCGAGTCGGAGGTGGTCGAGGCGGCGCTGGAGAAGCTGTGGATTCACGGCGGTGCGCGCTACTCGCAACTGGCGGGCGCGCAACTCGTCGCCCGCGGCCGCGAGGGCTGGGAGCCGCGCTATCGGTTGCAGCGCGAGCACCGCCGCAGCCAGCTCGACCAGGTGCAGCGCTTCGCCGACGACCACTCCTGCCGGATGGCCGCGCTGGTGGCGCACTTCGGCGACCGCGAGGACCGCGGCCAGGCCTGCGGCACGTGCGACGTGTGCGACCCGGGCGCCTGCCTGGTGCGGACCACGCGGCCCCCGACGCCGAAAGAACGCGCGGCGGCGGCAGTGGTGCTCGAATCGCTGCGCGGCCGCGACGGCCAGTCCACGGGCCGCCTTCACGCGGAGTGCGCGGAGGCGGGTCTCGACCGTCACGGGTTCGAGGAGGTGCTGGGCGGCCTGGCCCGCGCCGGCCTGCTGCGGATCGCCGCCGACACGTTCTCGAAGGACGGCCAGGACATCGCGTTCAAGCGCGCCTGGTTGACCAGCGCCGCGTCAGCGGGAGGCGTCCTGTTCACGCTGGCCGCAGAGCCCGAGGCTCGGGCCAGCGCACCGAAGCGGCGAAAGAAGGGCAAGGCCACGAAGGACAAGCCGTCGCGACGAAAGCCCGCCGTCGACAGCGCACTCGCCGACGCGCTGACGGCATGGCGTCTCGCCGAAGCCCGCCGCGCGGGCGTCCCCGCGTTTCGCGTGCTGCAGAACAAGACGCTGTCGGGCATCGCCGCCGCCCGACCCCAGGACGAAGCCGCGCTGCTCGCCGTCCCGGGCTTCGGCCCCACCCTGCTCAGGCGCTACGGAAAACGCATCCTCGCTCTCTGCGGCGCCAGCTGACAGCCCTCCCCGCCCGGTCTCGTCAGAAGCCGTTTCTACACCGTACATCGGGCTGGCGGACTGACGACGGCCGGGTGATGGCTGCGGCCGCAGCGCACGAGGACTGCAGCGCTTCCCGCGCCGACGAGCGCTGGCACCGCGCTTGCTCCCTTGAACGCCAAGGTGATTCGACTCGATTGGACGACTCGGGCCCGACGAATGGAATTCCTGTCGGTCGCGATCGTCACGTCGGGGCTCCTGCTGGCTCTGGCGAACAGCGCCCGCGGCGAAGACGCCGTGACCCCGCCGATCTGGCCCGCCGAGCCGATCCGGTCGATGGGCCAGCCCCCGCTCTGGAAGCCGTACGGCGGCGGCGCCTACACCTTCGGCGGCGGTGCGCGGGGAGCCTCCGTCCACGTCGGCGTCTACAAGGACCTGCTGCCCGCGGTCGCCGGTTTCGGCGTGTCGGGCGAGGCTTATGCCGGTGCCTCGGGCGACGGCGCCGCGGCCGGCTTCCGGGCGCTGGCCGACCTGCGCGGCCTGATGCTGAAGACCGGCGTCGACCATCGCGCCGGCAGCGGCACCGACTGGATCGTGTCGTTCAACACCCCGCTGCGCCGCGGTGGCCTGTTCGGCGGCGGCAGCCTGTTGCGCGTGGACTGGGTCCCGGCCCGCGACGAGTGGCAGCTCGGCGTGCTGATTCCGTTCGAGCGCCACATGGGGCGAACCCGGCCGCGCGCCACCACGGTCGCGCTACCGCGGTCGTCCCGGCCGCCGGCGCCGCGCCCGCTGCGCGCCCCCGCCCTCGAGCAGGCGCTGGGCCAGGTCAGAGTCGCCACCCGCTGGATCTTCCAGCTCACCCACGTCTTCTGGGACGACTCCCGCGAGGACCGCGCCCGCTCGCTCGAGCGGACGCGGCGTGAGATCGCCGCGTTCAAGGCCCGGATCGCCCGCCGCGATGCGCAGCGCCCCGAAGGCGCGAACCTCGCCGGCGAGGTGTCGCGGCTGCACCGCGAGATGGCGCGCGCGTTCGCGCTGGCGGCCGCGGACCCGTCGCGCGGCGGGCCGCTCCACGACCTCGCCCGGGCCGCGATGGCCGACGAGGTCGTGCTGCCGTACAACCGGCTCTTCGGGCAGTGGAAGCGCCACGATTCGCTGCTGGCCCTGGGAGCCACGGCCCGCACCCGCTTCCTGGCCGCGGCGCACGCGGCCGGCGTCCCGGCCGCTCGCGACGGCGCCCTGGCGGACGTGTTCGACGGCTACCTGCGCGCCCTCGACGACGCTCGCGCGTCGAGCTGGGTGCAACTCGGCCGCGACTCGCGGCTCGTGTTCCTGCCGCTCCAGCTCGTGCTGCAGCCCTGGGAGCACGACAGCCAGGCCGAGATCGACGCGCTGATCGGGCGCGCCGTCGGCACGCCCTTCAGCCGCGGCAACCGCGCGGACTACATCACGGTGCGCCAGTTCCAGGCGGAGCTGCTGCGGAGCCTGCACGCGACCCGCGACTATCACGTGCTCTGGCTGCACGACTACAACGGCATCAGCCCGACCGGCGGCGTGGACCGGGTCGGCTTCATCCAGGCCATCGATGGCTATCTCGCCGCCCTCGCGGCCCGCGTGCGCGAGTTCGACGCCACCCGCCGGCTGCCCGTGTTCATGGTCTTCGTCGACCAGAAGTACTACGCGCAGTACGGGGGGCGGCTGTTCATGGACCTGCTCGAGGACCCGCTCGGCCACCAGCTGCGGCTGCCACCGGGGTCGCCGGAGCTGCAGCAGCGCGCGGACCGCGCGCAGGCCGCGCTGCGCCAGGCGGTGAACGAGTCGCGGCTGCTCCAGGCGGAGGCAGCGCGGCGCGGCGCGGGCTGGCTGCGGACGTTCGTCAAGGTCCACGTCAGCGTCGCCCAACCCGCCGACTTCTCGTTCCGCACGCGGCGGATCGTGCCGCACCTGCCGATCGCCCCCGACCACGCCATCCGCGACCACCGCAAGATCGCGTTCCGCGACCTCAGCGAAGCCGATCCCGGCCGCGGCGAGGCGTTCTACTCGGGCGGCGCCGTGGGCGAAGCCTACGTCAGCGCGACCTTCGAGGACCGCGCGATCCATGCGACGGGCCCGGCCCTGCGCACGCTGAAGGCCGCGGCCGTGCGCTACCTCCGCCAGAACGGCTTCAGCGAGGCCGACCTGCCGCGGCCGTTGCTCCCGCAGCCGCGGCCCGCGGACTACGACGAGCGGGTGGCGCGGCTCGAGGCGGCGGGAGCCGACGTGACGGCGCTCGAGGTCCACAACGACCGCGGCTTCGAACAAAAGGACGCGAGCGTCGTCAACTCGATGCTCTACACGTTGATGCCGGCGGGCAGCCTGTTCGTCGTCCCGAGCTCGATCTGGACCGACCCCGTGTGGGCCGGGCAGCTCGTTGCAGCGGCACTGCGCGGCTGCCACGTCTACGTGATCGCCCCCGCCCACGACAACGCGCCGCAGGGCACGTTCGTCGTGATCGCGCGCAGCCGCGAGGTGTTCAGCCGCTTCTTCGAGATCCAGCGCCAGCTCGGCCCGGAGATCGAGAAAGCCGGAGGTCGCCTGCGGACCGGCCTCTACACCCGCCGCTCCCCAGCCGGCGCGACCGACGCCTGGCTGCGCGAGATCCTCGAGGGCTACCGCCGCCATCCTTTCCTGGCAGACGAGTTCCCGTTCGCGCCCGCAATGTTCGAAGCCCTGCTCGACACGGCGCGCGAGCCGAGCCCGTTGCCCCGCGACGAGGCGTTCCCCTCGAACGACGCGCTGCCGCGCGCGAACCAGCTCCATCGCAAGACGCAGTTCCTGGCCAGTCGCGCGTCGCTGCAGGCGCTGGCCGAGGCGGTCGTCAGGCTGCCGAAGCTGCCTGCGCCCGGGCCCGGCATCCCGGGCGCGCGCACGCTCGGGGTCGAAGACAGCGCGCGGCTGGCCATGGAGAAGGCCTGGCTGGGAGGCGATCTCGCCCAGGCCCACCGCGCCCTGCCGGACGAGACGAGAGCCCGCGCCATCTACTACCTGACGGTCGGCTCGCTGAACATGGACACCCGGGGGCATGCGCTGGACGGCGAGGTGATGTACGTGCAATCCGGCGAATCGAGCCTCGTCGCGTACACGGACTTCGCGGCGCTGGTCGGCTTCACGACCTGGCTCGACAGCCAGGAGCAACTGGACCGCCTGCTGCCCCCGGTCACCCACCTCAAGCGCTGGATCAGCCGCTGGGTCCGCAAGGCGGTCTAGGCACTCTCGCCCGTCACGCCGAGCGCTTGCCGCACGGTCCCGGGGAGAGCTAACGTGCGGCTTTCCTCGACTTTCTCCGGGAGGACGCATGCAGGTTCGGCTCACAGCGGTGCTGGCGTTTCTGGCTCTCGGCGCAAACGCGCGGGCGGACGACTGGGCTGCGATCCAGGCGCGCCAGAGCCTGCGCGCGCTGGTCGTCGACGACGCCTCGTCTGCCGACTTCTTCAACCTCGCCCCGAACCCCGGCGACAGGCGCGGCTTCGACCGCGAGATCCTGGAGAG
>JAMPXO010000076.1 GCA_023701125.1 Vicinamibacteria bacterium
GGGTAGTCGTGGTCTTGCCGTTGGTGCCGGTGACCGACACGATCGGGATGCGGGTGGGCGTGCCCGGCGGGAACAGCATCTCGACCACCGCGCCGGCGACGTCGCGCGGCGTGCCCTCCGCCGGGTGGGTGTGCATGCGGAAGCCGGGCGCCGCGTTGACCTCGACGATGCCGCCGCCGACCTCGGCGAGCGGGCTCTCGACGGTCGGCGAGACGACGTCGATGCCGATGATGTCGAGGCCGACGATCTTCGAGATCCGCTCCATCAGGTGGATGTTGGAGGGGTGCACGCTGTCGGTGACGTCGCGCGACACGCCGCCCGTCGACAGGTTGGCGGTGGCCTTCAGGTAGACGACCTCGCCGTCCTTCGGCACCGAGTCCGGGGTCAGCCCGCGGCGCCGCAGCAGCGCCAGCGTCAGGTCCTCGATCTCGATCCGGGTCAGCACCTTCTCGTGGCCGATGCCGCGGCGCGGGTCGCGGTTGGTGCGCGCGACCAGCTCCTTGATCGTGCTGCGGCCGTCCGCGGTGACGTTGGCGGGGACCCGCTGCGCGGCGCAGATGAACTTGCCGTTGACGCACACGAAGCGGAAGTCGTGGCCGTCGAGGAACTGCTCGACGATCACCTCCTCGGAGAACTTGTTGGCGTCCTTGTAGGCGAGGCGGAGCTCGGACTCGGCCCGGATGTTGGTCAGGATGCCGCGGCCGTGGCTGGCGTCGAGCGGCTTGACCACCACGGGCCAGCCCAGCTTGTCCGCGATCGCGACCGCGTCCTCCTCGTCCTCCGCGACGTAGCCCTTCGGCACCGGCACGCCGTGTTCGCCGAGCAGGCGCTTGGTGGTGTCCTTGTCGCTGGCGATCTCGACGCCGAGGTGGCCGGTCGTGGAGGCGATCGTGGCCTGGATCCGCTTCTGGTGGACGCCGGTGCCGAGCATCACCAGCGAGCGGTCGTTCATCCGCAGGTAGGGGATGCCGCGGGCCACGGCCTTGCTCACGATCGAGCCGGTCGAGGGGCCGAGGCTCCACTTCTCGCGCAGCCGCTTGATGTCGTCGATCCGCTCGCCGAGGTCGAGCGTGTCCGTCTCGTCCTCGGCGCAGGCCTCGACCACGTCGAGCGCCAGCTTGCCGGCGCGCACGCCCGTGCGCTCCTCCTCCATCTCGTACACGAGGTTGTAGATGCCCGGCGTGCGCGTCTCGCGGGTGCGGCCGAAGCTGACCGGGATGCCGGCCGCGTTCTGGATCGCGATCGCGACGTGCTCGGCGACGTGGCCCAGCCAGGTGCCCTCGTCCACGCGGAACAGGAAGCCGCCGGGGCGGCCCTCGGAGCAGTGGTGGTCCTGGAGCCCGGGCAGCAGCTTCTCGAGCCGTTCGCGGAAGCCGCGGATCTGCGAAGTCGGCCGCTCGGCGTAGCGCCCGAGGTCGATCTTCATCCACACGCTGGGACGGTAGGACCAGAAGTTCGGCCCCTTCAGCACGAGCGTCTCGAGCAGGCGGATCCGGTGTTCGGCCATGTTGGTCCTCCGGGACAGGGGCGAAGCGTTGGGGCGGAGTCTAGCCGCGCCCGGCCGCCCCCCGGGAGCCACGGGAAGCCCCATAGACTTCGTGCGTGCAGGCCGCGGCCGGGGCGTCGGAGTCGCTGATCGAGCGGGCCGGGCTCGCCTACCTGGCCCGACTGTCGCGCGGCCTGCCGCCGGCCGTGGCGGCCGATGCCGTGCACGTCCTCGACGAGCGCGAGCAGGAGGAGCTGCGGCGGATCGAGCGCGAGGCCGTGGGTCGGGCCGCCCTGGCGGGCGCGCTGTCCGCGCTGGTGGCGGCGACGGCGGAGGCCGTCGCGGAGATCCTCGTCGACCCCGGATCGCACCGCGTCGTGTTCGGCGCGCCGCTGGCGGTGTGGCTGTGGTCGATCGGCTTCGCGGCCGCCGCCGCCGTGCTCGAGATCGCGTTCGTCTACCGCGACGCGCTCCGCGCCGTACATGCGCTGGCGCGCGCCGCGGGGGTCGACCCGCCGGGCGCGGGCGCGATCGGCCGGGCGCTGGTCCGGGCCGCGCTCGAGTTGCCCAACGAGCCCGGTCCCGCGCTCGGCGTCGACCCGCGGCGCGAGGCCTCGCGCGCGCGTCTCGTGGCAGCTTCGCTCGCCTACAAGTTGAAGGTGGCGCTCACCAGCGTGCTGTTCAAGGCGCTCGCGCGCCGCGCCCTGGGCCGGGCGACGGTGCGCGTCGCGCTCCCTTACGTCGCGGTCCCGGTCAGCGCGGCGTGGAATGCGGTGGTGGCCTGGCGTGTGTTGCGCGAAGCCCGCATCCGGGTGATGGGCCCGTCGTACGTCGAGGCGACGGTCGCCGGCCGACTCGGAGCCGCGGAGCCCGCCGCGGTGCTGGAGACCGCGCAGCGGGCGGTGGCCAGCGCGATCGTCCGCACCTGCGACCTGCACCCGAACCTGGTCGCCTTGCTGGTCGCGGTCCACGAGCGGGCGGGCGCGGACTGGCCCGCCGACCTCGACGACACACGGAGGTTCCTCGCGGCGCTCGAGGCACTCGACGGCGCGGGCCGCGAGAGCGTGCTCGCGATGCTGGCGACGGCGGCTGTCGTGGACGGGCGCCTCACGCGCGCCGAAGCTCGGCTGTGGCGTGAAGCGCTCGCCGCCTGCGGCCGGCCCGACGACGTCGCGCGGCTGGAGCGGATGCGGCGCGCGTTCGTCGCCGGACGCCCCGAGCTGCCGCCGCCGGCGCCTCAGCGGAACAGCGCCGGGTCGGCCTCCAGCTCCACGTAGCGCGTGCCATCCCAGCGCTTGACCCGCGCCAGCTCGCGCAGGTCGCCCGGCCCGAAGGCGTGGTCGAGCTGGCCGGCCTTGTGCAGGCGCGCGTGGGCCTCGAAGAGCAGCCCGTCCGGCGTGATGCGGACGACCCGGCGCAGCGTCGGGTCCAGCTCGTAGCGCACCGAGATCTCGCGTGTCTCGCTCGACAGCTCGGACTCGATGCCGCCGTGGGCGACGCTGACGGCGAGCCCCGCTTCCGTTTCGAGGGAGTCCATCACGCGGGCCGAGCCCTGGCCGTTCTGCAGGGAGCGGAGCACGTCGGAGGACGGCAGCACGATCGCCGCCAGCGGATCGCGCGAGCCGCAGTCCGAGCAGCGGTACGCGTGCTTCTCCGCGGGCATCCGCCCGGTCGGTGCGGCGAGATCGAGGATGGCCAGCCCCGCTCCCCGCGATTCGTTGTTGAACCCGCCCAGTGCCAGCGCGTCGCGGCGCGCGAACCGGATGCGATTGAGCCGCAGCATGTGTCCCGGGGCCCAGAACTCGGAGACGGCGCTGCCGTCGGGGCCCAGTTCCGCCAGCACGCTCGGGAACCAGGGCTGGTGGGCGGCCGTCAGGAACAGCCGGCGCCGGCCGCGCTCGTCGGTGACGGTATAGAGCGCATTCCCCACGAAGCGCTCGTAGCGCTCGTCGCCGAAGGTGACGGGGCGGCCCAACTCGCGCTGGACTCGGAGCCGCCCCGCGGCCGTGAAGACGAGGAGCAGTCCGGGCCGCTGGCGCGAGTCGGGGCCGAGCAGCCAGACCTCCGGCTGCCCGTCGACCTCGTGCACGACCAGCCGCGCGCCGCTCGCTCCATCGCTGGGCAGGGCGTACTGCTTGTCGGGCAGCGACGTCGCGAAGCGGTGGACCCACAGCACCTCGCCGCTCGCGTCCCTGGCGCGCAGCACGCCGCCCACCACGTCGGCCATCGCGAGCTGCCGCGCCCGCGGGTCCACGGCGCCACGGCGGAGGGCGAAACCGGAGCCGACCACGGCGAGCAGGATCAGCGCCAGGCCCAGGGCCCAGAGGCGCCTGGCTGCCTGCGGCTGAGCCGTGGCCTCATGTCCCTCGGGCGCCCGCTGGGTGCGCAGGTCTGCAGCGACGTCGCGCGCGGAGGAGTAGCGATGCGCGGGGTCCCTGGCCAGCAGCTGGCGCACGATCGCGACCAGCCAGGCGGGGGCGTCGGGCCGCGAGTCGCTGAGTGGCGGCGGCTCCGTGGTGACGCGGGCGAGCACGGACCCGAGCGAAGACCTGGCGGAGAACGGGAGCTGTCCCGCCAGCATCTCGAACAGCACGATGCCCAGCGAGTAGAGGTCGCTGCGGTTGTCGACGTCCTGGCCCAGCGCCTGCTCGGGCGAGATGTACTCCATCGTGCCGACCAGGCCGTCGGCCCGGGTCACCCGCGTCTCTTCGTCGGCCTCGAGCGCGGTGACGAGGCCGAGGTCGGCGATCCGCACGCCGCCGTCGCGGCCGAGCAGGATGTTGGAGGGCTTGAGGTCGCGGTGGACCAGGCCGGCGTCGTGCAGCGCCTGCAGTGCATCGGCGACCGCGAGCGCCATCGCGATCGCCGCGGCCACCGGCGGCAGACCGGCCTTCAGCCGCTCGCGCAGGGTCTCGCCTTCGACCAGTTCCATGACCAGGAACGGGCCCTCGGGTGCTATGCCCTGGTCGAACACGGGCACGAGCGCCGGGTGATCGACGGCCGATTGGGCCTCCCGCTGCAGGCGGCGGATGGCGACGGGCGAGACGCGGTCGGGGCGCAGCAGCTTGAGCGCGACGACGGCGCCGGAGGTCTCGTCGACCGCGCGGTAGACAACGGCGTAGCCACCGCTGCCCAGCACGGCCCCGACGCGGTAGCGGCCGTCGACCAGCGTGCCCTCGGGCAGCGTGGGCGCGGAGATTCCCTCCAGATCCGCGGGCGTGACCGAGTCCGTTTCGTTTCCGTCCGCGGGAGGCACTGGTCCCAGGCTCATGGGAATGCGGGAGTTTCGCACTGATACCCTCGACACCGCTCGCTGTTCAGCGCCGTGAACGGACGCCGAGAACATCGGTCCACTGCCGCTCGGACACTTCGCCACTCGCGCCGAAACCACTCGAGCTTCGCGAGCACGATGTCCTCGGCAGAGGCCACGCGAATGCTCGCGCCACCGCTCCCCGTGGCGGTCATCCGGGCCCGTTCCCGCGACCCTCGCGTTCCTCGGGGATGTAGCAGGCGGATTGCAGTGAAGCGATCAGAGGCTCGACGTGCCGTAGCGACAGCTCGGCGACCACGTCGGCGTCGATGCTGGCCCGCGAGACCCCGTGAGCCGAGCTGGCGATCGAGCCCCCGACGAAGTGGCGGACTCCGAGCTGAGCGAACGACTCGAGGACGGGAGTGAGGGCCTGAAGGAGGTCCGTGTCCGAGAGCGAAGGACCCGTCCATTCTATTCCGCCCCGCACGCCCTCCTGCGCAGATTCAGGAAGTCGATGGACGGGCCCTGTTCAGGGCGCCTGCGGCAGGTCGACGAACGCGCGGCCGTCCCAGCGCCGGACCTGGAGCAGTTCGCGGCGATCGCGCTCGCCGAACGAGTGGTCGAGGCGTCCGCTGCGGAAGAGCACATCGTGACGCTCGATCAGCCCGTAGCCCGGCACGACCGAGAGCACCCGGCGTGCGCCGGCGTCGAGCGAGTAGTGGAGTGAAGGGAACTGCTGGCCCAGAGTCTCGCTGACGAACTGCCCGTGGGCTACCGATACGGCGAGCCCGCTCTCGTCGTTGAGGACGTCGGTGACGTGGGCGGCGCCGGCGCCGGCCGTCGACTCACGCAGGCCGTCGGAGCCCGGGAAGACCACGAAGGCCAGCGGGTCCCCGGAACCGCAGTCGGTGCAGCGGTACTCGGGGCGCAGGGCAGGGGAGCGGCCGGTGGGGGAGCCCGGATCGAGCAACGCCAGGCTCGCTCCGCGCGATTCGTTGTGGAACGCGCCGACGGCGATCGCGTCGCGGTCCTCGAAGCGGACGGGTCTCACGAGGATGATCTGGCCCGCGGACCAGTACTCGGACAGCACGCGCCCGTCGGCGTCCACTTCTTCGAGCACTCCCGGGAACCACGACTGCTGGTTCGAGGCCAGGAAGACGCGCAATCGGCCGTCGCGTCGTTTCCACAGGTAGAGGCGGTTGGCCACATAGCTCTCGAACCGCGTGGTCCCGAACGTCGCAGGACGACCCGGCTTGCGGCGCCGCAGGAGCTTTCCGTCGGCGTCGAACACCCAGAGCTCTGCGGGGTCCGATGCGTGCTCCGGGGCGATCAGCCAGACCTGGGGAGGCCGCCCGGGCCAGTTCAGGAGCGCCAATCCCTGGCCCGCACTGGAAGCGACGTAGTTCGCATCGGACAACGGGCTCGGGAACTGGTGGGTCCAGAGCACCTCGCCCTTGGCGTTGCGGGCCCGCAGCACGCCGTTCGCCACCTCGGCGCTCACCGGCCGGGTGTCTTTCACCGCGGTCTGCACGATGTTGGCGGCCAGCGCGCCCACGATGGCGAGCGCCGCGACGCCGAGCGCCCAGGTCGGCCAGCGGCGACGAGGCACGGGTGCGGGCGCGGGTGCCGGCGTCCCCTCGCGCCGCGCGAACGACGCGCGCTGGTGCGTCAGGTCGTCGGCCAACTCGCGCGCCGACGGGTAGCGGCGGTCGCGGTCCTTCTCGAGCAGCCCGCGTACGACGCCGACCAGCCACGCGGGCGTGTCGGGCCGCGAGTCGGTCAGCCGCGCGGGCTCGGTGGTCACCCGCGCCAGCACGGACCCGAGCGACGACTTCGAGCTGAACGGCAGGTGCCCGGCCAGCATCTCGAACAGCACGATGCCGAGCGAGTACAGGTCGCTGCGGGCGTCCACCTCGTGCCCCAGCGCCTGCTCGGGCGAGAGGTACTCCATCGTGCCGACGAGGCCGTCGGCGCGAGTGGCACGGGTCTCGTCCTCGGCATCGAGCGCGGTGACGAGGCCGAGGTCCGCCACCCGCACCTGCCCGTCACTCCCGAGCAGGATGTTGGACGGCTTCAGGTCGCGGTGGACGAGCCCGGCCGCGTGGAGCGCCGCGAGCGCCGCGGCGACGGCGGTGGCGACGGCGACGGCCTCGCCCACGGGCAGCGGCCCGGGCGCGATGCGCTCGCGCAACGTCTGCCCCTCGACCAGCTCCATCGCCAGGAACGGCCCCTCGGCCGCGATGCCGTGGTCGAGCACCCGCACCAGCGCAGGATGCAAGACGGCGCGGGCGCTCTCGGCCTCTCTCTGCAAGCGGCGGATGGCGACGGGCGACACCCGATCGGCCCGCAGCACCTTGAGCGCGACATCGACGCCGGAGCCCTCGTCGACGGCTCGATGGACGACGGCATACCCGCCGCGCCCCAGAACCCCCGACACTCGGTACCGCCCCGCCACGACGGTCCCGTCGGGAAGCGGGGACGCGAACTCCTCGGCCTCGTCGGGCGACACGCTCGCCGTCTCGTGTTCCTCGCCGACAGGGTTGCCGAGGCTCATGGCCGGTGCGAGATTCTCGCACCGCCCGGGGGGCTGGCGGTGTCCCCCGGCCGCCTAGCCGATCCCCAGCCTCTTCATCTTCAGCGCCAGGCCGTTCCTGGTGATGCCGAGGTGGCGGGCGACCTTGGACTTGTTGCCCTCGAAGCGGGCCAGCGCGTCCAGGATCGCGCGACGCTCCAGGGCGTCGACCTGTGAGGCGAGGTCGGGGCTCGTCGCGGGGGCCGGCGTCGGAACGGCAAACGGGCGAGGCGTCGTGGCGGCGTGGGGGCGATCCGGCGGGTGGCTCGACATCGATGCGCCGGCACTGCCGGCCGTCTCCATCTCGACACCGAAAGCGCCGCCCCGGTTGGGTACGCGCAGGCTCGACTCGAACTCCGCCGAGCCGACGACGCCGCCGCTCGGGCACAGCAGGACCGCGCGCTCGACCGTGGTCTTCAGCTCGCGGATGTTGCCGGGCCAGTCGTGGGCCATCAGCATGTCGAGCGCCTTGCTGGAGATGCCGGCGACGTCCTTGTGGTAGGCCTGCGCCGCGCGGGCCGCGAAGGAGCCCGCGAGCTCCGGGATGTCCTCGCGGCGCTCGTGCAGGGGCGGGATCTCGAACTCGAGGCCGCGCAGGCGGTAGTAGAGGTCGGGGCGGAACTGGCCCTGGCGGACCAGCTCCGGCAGGTTGCGGTTGGTGGAGCTGATCACGCGCACGTGGATCTGCTCGGGCTGGTGGCCGCCGACCGGCCACACCTCGCGCTCCTCGAGCGCGCGCAGCAGCTTGGCCTGCAGCGAGGGCGGCATGTCGCCGATCTCGTCGAGGAACACGCAGCCGCCCTGGGCGCGGACCAGCAGGCCCTGGCGCGGATCGACGCCGGTGGCGACGCGGGCCTTGACGCCGAACAGCTCGGCCTCGAGCAGCTCGCTCGGGATCGCCGCGCAGTTGATCGGCACGAACGGGCCGCTGGCCGACGGGCCCGAGGCGTGGACGATCTCGGCGAGGAACTCCTTGCCGGTGCCGGTCTCGCCGAGCAGCAGCACGTCGAGGTCGCTGCGCACGGTGGCGCGCAGGCTGGTGAAGAGCCGCGTCATCGCGGGTGAGTTGGCGCGCACGAAGGCCGCGGGGTAGACCAGCGGGTCGCTGGAGGCCGTCACCGCGGTGCCCTCGGTGCGGGCGCCGCTGCGGGCCACGGTCAGCAGCAGGAAATCGAGGAACTCCTCCTGCCAGGCGTCGAACTCGGTGGCGGGGCCCTCGAGCACGACCGCCACGCCGAGGTCGCCGGACGAGCGCCGCGCCGTGCGCACGAACAGCGAGGCGGGGCCGGGCAACTCCAGGCGCCGTGTCGACTCGTCCTCCATTCCGCGCACGGCGTCGCCGGCGAGGTCGAGCAGGCGGGCGGGCGCCGGCAGGCCGAGCACGCGCCCCGTCTTGGCGCGGCCCTCCAGGCGGCTGACGAAGAACAGGTGGCGGGCCCCGAGCGCCTGCGCGGCGCGCTCCAGGATCGAGGAGTCGAGCCCACGATCGTGGGTCGCGCGGTTGGCGGCGATCTCGCGGACGAGCTGGAGCAGCGCGACCGGCGCGCCGTCGAGGGTGTTGGCGATCTCGCCGTCGGAGGTGGTGCTGTCGCGCGGCTCGGCGACGGCGCGCCGCCGCGGCAACGCCACGGAGATCACCGAGTCGGCGCTCTCGACCTCCTCCAGCAGCACCTCCGCGCGGCCGAGGAAGACCCGCTCGCCGGGGCGCAGGATCACGGTGGCGACCCGCTCGCCGCCCTGGATCAGGCCGTTCTTGGATCCGAGATCCTTGATCCGCACGCCGCCGGGAAACGGCTCGAGCACCGCGTGGCGGCGCGAGACGCCCGGCACCGGGACCTGCACCTCGTTGGAATCGTCGGCGCCGAGGTGCACCGGCTTGGCAGGGGCGTCCACCTGCTGCACCCAGGAGTTGTGTCGGATCGTGAGGCGGAGCATGGGGTGACCTACCTGTCTGATGCTGCCCTGTGAGTGCGCGCCCCGAGCAACGTGATCGCCAAGGGAGTGCGCGTCGGGTGGTCAACGGATGCGCGAGAAGGCCCCGGGACCGGCCGGCTTCGGCCCGGCATCGGGGTTGCTCGTGCCCGTGCCCAGGCTGAAGCCAATGCCAATCCCAGGGGCAGGATCCCCTCGTCGCAAGCGGTCGCCATGCCCTGTGGCTTGGCGAAGATCATGCCACTGCGGCGCCGAACGGGAAGTTGCTGCGCAGCCGAGGCCGGTGGCAGGCTCCTGATGGGCCGCTGGCTCGGACGAGCGGTGTTGTTCGGCGCGGCGCTGGCGCTGGTCGTGGGGGCCGTGACGGCGCGCGGGCGCAGTGCGGCCGCGCCGGCCCGCAGCGGCTCCGTCGCGCCTTCGCTGCCGGTCGCCTTCGACCTGTCGCACTGGGTGGGCAAGGGTCTGCGTTCGATGCTGAAGGACCCCGTCCTCGGCGCCAACATCCGCGCGGCCCTCGGCGAGCGCCTCGACGAGGTCGAGTCCTACCTGCCCGATCTCGCCCACATGCGCGCCGAGAAGGGCGCCGGCGGTTTCCTGGTGCTCGCCGGCGGGCTCGACGCGAACCGCAACGGCTTCCTGTTCGTCTCGCCCGAGGGCCACACCACGCTGGCCTTCTACGACCGCGACGGCGAGCGGGCGACGGTTCGCCTGTTCAGCTCGGACGCGCAGTACGTGAGCCGGGTGGCGCCGCTGCTGCCCGAGGTCACCGTGTGGTTCAGTGGCAGCGCTCCGGTGGTGGTGCGGCTGCTGAGCCCGTGGGAGCTGCCCGCGAGCGGCCAGCTCCCCGCCTTCCTCGCGACGTCCGGCGCCCTGCCGCGATGAGCGCGACGCGGGTCGGACTCTACGAGCTGCTCGAGCCGCTCGGACAGGGCGGGATGGGCGTCGTCTACCGCGCGCGCGACCCGCGCCTCGACCGGCCCGTTGCGGTCAAGGTGCTGCGGCCCGCGCTCGCCCAGGACCCGCGGATCGCGGGTCGCTTCCGGGCCGAGGCCATCCTGCACGGCGCCCTGGGCCACCCGCACATCGTATCCGTGCTCGACTTCGTCGCCGACGGCCGGCATCAGGCGCTGGTGATGGAGCTGGTGCCGGGCCCCACGCTCGCTGGCCTGCAGGCGAGCGGCGCGCTGCCGGTGCCGCGGCTGGTGGCTATCGTCGCCCAGGTCCTCGATGCGATCGCCTTCGCCCACGACCGCAGCCTGGTCCATCGCGACCTCAAGCCGTCGAACGTGCTGGTCCAGTCGCTGGCCGGGCGCGACCACGCGAAGGTCACCGACTTCGGCATCGCCCACCTGCTCGGCGGGCCGCGGCGGGGCTGGCGCACGGCCGCCATGGGCACCCCCGCGTACATGGCGCCGGAGCAGTTGCGCGCGCCGGGCCGCGTCGACCAACGCTCGGACATCTACTCGATCGGCGTGATCCTGTTCGAGCTGCTCGCGGGGCGGCCGCCGTTCGAGGCCGAGAGCGAGACCGTGCTCGAGGAGCAGATCGCCACGGTCCCGGCCCCGAGTCTCGCCGCGCTCGACCCCGTGCGCACGCCGCCGGCGCTCGCGGCGGTGGTGGCGCGGGCGCTGGAGAAGGACCCGGCGCGCCGCTTCGAGACCTGCGTCGCCATGCGGGCCGAGTTGTTGCAGGCGTGCCCGCCACAACCCGAGGCGCACCCGGCGTCGCTCGCGCCGACCGGCCTGGCCTGCGTCGAGTCGGAGGCGTGACGGTCCCGCGCGACCGCAATCCGGCATCGAGCCCGACCGGCGGTGAGCCGCTCGCAGCGGTGTTGCGGCGTGAACCGGACGGGCTGGGCTCGGCCCGCGCCACGCATCTCGTGGTCCAGGTGCTGGCGGCGCTCGCCCGCGCCCACGCGCAGGGGCTCGTGCATGGCGACGTGCGTTCGGCCAACGTGCTCGTGAGCGGGGCGGGCAGGAACGAGGTGGCGCGACTGCGCGAACCTGGCGGCGACCGTGATGCGGCCCGCGCGGCCGGGCCTGCCGCGGACGTGTGGGCGACGGGCGTCCTGTTCCACGAGATGCTGAGCGGCCGGCGCCCGCCGGCGCGCCCCGGGCGCGAGTTCACGCCTTCCCAACTGGGCGCCGCCCTCCCGCTGTCGATCGCGGCCGCGCTCACCGGGGCGTTGCATCCGGACCCCGCCAGGCGCCTCGGCTGCGCGGAACTGCTCGGCCTTCTGCAGGCGGAACCGGCGCCAGCCGAGGAGGCCATTCCCGTCGCGCCACCACCCGCCCGTGCGACGCGTCCGGGTGGGAAGCCGCTCCCACCGGTCGGCTTCGTGAAGCCCCAGCCCTGGGACTCCGAGGTGTCCACCCTGATCGCCCTGTTCCTCCTGGCCGGCGCGGCGATCCTCGCCCCCGCCTGTCTCGGCTGAAAGGACCTCACGTGGGGGTACCATTGACTCATCTCTTGCAGCACGAAATACTCAAGGCATGAGTAAGAGGCTGCAGGTCGTGTTGGATGATCCCGAGTTCGCCCAGATCCGGGCCGCCGCGCGCAGGCAGCGGATGACCACCGCCGAGTGGGTCCGGCAGGCGATGCGCGCAGCGCGACGCCGCGAGCCGACGGGTGACAGTCGCAAGAAGCTGCAGGTCGTCCGGTCTGCGGCGCGGCAGTCGTTCCCGACGGCGGACATCGACCAGATGCTGGCCGAGATCGAGCAGGGTTACGCCGCGGAGCGGCGGTGATCTTCGTCGACTCGAACGTGCCGATGTACCTCGTCGGCGCGCCGCATCCGCACAAGGCCGATGCCCAGCGCCTGCTCGAGGCGGCCATCGCGGCGGGCGAGCGCCTCGTCATCGACGCCGAGGCCCTGCAGGAGATCCTCCACCGCTTCGTCGCCATCAACCGCAGGGACGCCATCCAGCCCGCCTTCGACGCGATCCTCGGCGTCGTCGACGAGGTGTTCGCCATCACCCTCGCCGACGCCGAGCGCGCCAAGTCGATCGTGCTCGGGTTGTCGCAGTTGTCCGCCCGCGATGCCCTCCACGCGGCCGTGATGGAGCGCGAGGGCGTGACCCGCATCATGAGCTTCGACGTCGGCTTCGACGCCGTCCCGGGCCTGACCCGCCTCGGCGCCTGACGGCCTGCCGTCAGCGCCAGATGGAGCGGAGGGTCTCGAACGCTTCCGCGGCTTGCAGGCCGGCCGTGGCGCCGCGCACGCCGGCCAGGTGGCGCACCGCCTCGGCGGAGCGTGGGTGGGGGAACGGGCGCAACTCGCCCTCGTAGCACGCCAGCGCGTTGAGCTTCGAGCCGAGCGTCGCCTCCACGTCCACGAAGTGGTGGGGCAGGAACGGGCTCGTCAGTTGTGGGGGGGCCCACTCCGTCGACGACAGCGTCTCCCAGGCGTGGATCGCGCGCACCGTGGAGCCCGGCAGCGGGCGACAGGCCGAGAGCACCGCGCGGGCGGTGAGCTGATGGTCGACGTCGAGATCGCCGGGATGGTGGGTGTAGACGACCTCGGGCCGCAGCTCGGCGATCGCCGCCTCGACCCGCCGCACGACGTCCTGCAGCGGCACCGAGTCCATCGCGTTGGCCGGGAAGTCGAGGAAGACGGGCGGCCGGGCGCCGAGCCGCCGCGCCGCTTCGCGGGCCTGGTCCTTCAGCTTCAGGAGTTGGGCGATCTCGTCGGCGGTGCGGTCGCGCGAGATCGTGCCGGGGGCGCACAGCACGATGTCGACCGGGTGACCCTCGCGGGCGTGACGAGCGAGGGTTGCGCCCGCGCCGAGCACCTCGTCGCCGGGATGGGCCGCGACCGCCAGCACTCTCATCGCCACCTCGATCAGCCGCGGAACAGGAACACGGTGAAGTCGCCGGCGTGGTAGTCGTGGCGCAGCGCCACCCGCGGCGTCAGCGAGCGGCAGAACGCCAGCGTCTCCGCCGGGTCGGCGCGGAACTCGTCCGGCTCGACCCGCTCGCCCCAGCAGGACAGCGTGTTGAAGGCGACGGCGCGGCGGCACAGCGAGAACATGCGGGCGGTGGCCGCGTGCAGGAACTCGCGGGGGTGGGCGCGGCGGTGGGCGAACACGCCCGAGGCGACGACGCAGTCGAACTCGCGGCCCAGGTCCGGCACGGGTTCGAGCACGCTGCCGCGCAGGAAGCGGGCGCCCGGGATTCGCGCCGCCGCGGCGGCCACCATCGCCGGCGACACGTCGAGCCCGGTGTACTCGCAGTCGATCCCGCGCTCGCGCAGGAACAGCAGCAGGTCGCCCGTGCCGCAGCCGACGTCGAGCACGCGACTGCCCCGCAGCGGCAGCCCGTCGCACAACACCTCGAAGCAGCGCTGCTGCGACTCCGGGCTGCCCCAGGCCAGACCGCGTTGCGCGGAGCCGTGCTGGCGGACGAGGCCGTCGTAGTACGCGGCGCTGCGCAGGTCGTCCTCGGTCCACACGTGGGTGCCGCCGCCGGCTTCGTCGGCGTGGCGCACGAGGCACTCGTGCTGGTCGGGCGTGTCGAGCCGCGGCTGCGGCTGGAAGCCCGCCTTGACGAAGGCCTTGCGGGCCCAGGCGTTGTCGGCGCGGACCCAGGCGACCAGCGTCAGCGAGCCCCACAGCCGGGTCACCTCGCTGACGCCGGCGCGGATCGCCTCCACGCCCAGGCCGCGTCCCGTGAAGGTCTCCGCGAGGGCGGTGGTGATCACGGCCTCGCCCGGGCGCAGCAGCTCGAAGCGGACCTGGCCGGCCGGCGTGCCGTCGACCTCGGCGATCAGCAGCAGCCGCGCCGGATTGCCGAGCGTGCGCCCCATCCATGCGAGGTGCTCGTCCCAGGCGACCTCGCGCGGCCTTCCGCTGCGGGCCAGGATGAACGGGTCGTTGCGCCAGCGGTAGACGAGCGCCGCGTCCTCGACGCGGGCGCGCCGCACCTGCACGCGGGCGCGCGTGTTCACCGCTTGCGGCTCCGGGCCTTCGCGCGGGCGACGGCCGGTGGCACGGGGTCGAGCCGGCAGCGGCCCACGACGTCGAAGCGGTCGCCCGCCGTCAGCATGTGCAGGATGACGCCGGACAACGAGTGCCGGCCTTCGTCGCCCTCGCCGAAGCCGACGCTCAGCGCGTCGGCCGCGTCGACGATGAACACCTGGCCGCTGCCGACGATCTCGATCTCGCCGTTGCCGTAGTAGACGATCGCGGTGTCCTCGTCGATGCCGACGCCGAGCTTGTGCGGCTGCTGGGCGACCGCGGCCAGCAGGCGCCCGAGCCGCTCCCGCTGCGAGAAGTGCTGGTCGATGATCAGCCGCGTGATCAGGCCGAGGCCCGTGCCGAGCCGCACCCCGTCGCGGCGCACGTGCAGGCCGGCCGAGCCGCCGGTGATCATGGTCGAGGAGAACGCCGACGCGCCGGCCGAGGTGCCCGCGAGGGTGCCGCCCTTGACCAGCAAGGCGTGGATGGCCTGGAACGCCGCGGTGCCGGACAGCGTGGTGACGAGCCGCGACTGGTCGCCGCCGGTGATGAACACGCCCGTGCACTCGAGCAGCGTGCGCGCGAACTGCTCCTTGTCGGCGTCCTCGCGGGTGGCGATCGGCACGTGCACCGACTGGCCCGCGCCGAGCCCGGCGAACACCTTGTCGTAGAAGGTCGCCCGCTCGGCGGGGATCGCCGAGGCGGTGGGCAGGATCGCGATCCGCGCCTTCTTGCCGCCGGCCTCCTTGACGAAGCGCTCCAGGATCTCGCGCTTGTGTTCCTTGTCCTCCGCCCCGCCCACGGCGAGGATCGAGCCCGGCGCTCCAGCGGATGCCATGTCTCCAGGGTGCGTGCGCTGCGCCTTGCGGCGCCGCGGAAGTGGTTTCGTCACGACGAGGTGGGCGGAGACTAGGGAACGTGCGGGCCCGGGTCAAGGCCGCGGGCGGAACGGGAGCCGCGTGGGAGGCGGCAGCGCCGGGGTCGTAGGCAGGGCCTCGAGATCGCGATCGAACGCGCGGCGCAGGTTGTTGCCGGCGAGATCCTCGAGCCGCGGGTCGACCACCAGCTCGTGCGGGGCGTCCGGCCAGGCGAGGTCGGGCGTGAAGGTCCACCCGCGCTCGCCGGGCGCGATCGCGACCACGCCGGCCACGGCGCCGCCATCCCGCTCGACTGTCAGCGCGTGGCCGAGCAGGGCCGCGTCGAGCGGCTCGGGGAAGCGCACTTCGAGCGGCGCGCGGGTGTGCGCGTGCGGCGCGGTCAGCGTCCACGCCGCGGGATCGGGTTGGGCGTGGTCGGCCGGGCCGGCGCTCAGTTCGTGACGAAACGGCGCGCGCAGCGGCAGGCCCGCGGTATCGCGCAGGCCGCTCGCGACCTCCAGCCGGTAGCGGCGGCCGGCGCGCAGCGGCGGGCCCTGCTCGGCCTCGCCACGCAGGCCCTGCTTGATGCGGCCGGGGTCGAGCAGCAGCGTCAGCCGCTGGTGTTCCGGGTCCCACAGCTCCGCGCCGCCTTCGGCGAACGGTGCGGGCACGGGTTCATCGCTCAGGGCGTCGACGAGGCGCACGTGAGCACGCACCCACCCCGCGCTGATCGGTGCGCTGAAGTGGACGTACAGCTTCAGCAGGTTCTCGGGGACTTCCGGCCCACTCGGCGTCACGGCCACGACCGACGTGCTCGGCCCACCACGTTCGTCGCTCGCGGCGAAGGACGACTCCACGCGCGGGCCGCCCCACGGTCGCAGGTCGAGCACCGCGCGATGGGCGAGGCCGGGCACGAACGGGAAGCGCGGCGTGAAGCGAACGCCGCTCGCGTCGCAGGCGCTCGTCCCCAGCAGCGAAGGTCCCCCCTCGGCCGCGGCGGCCTCGGTGAACACCCGCAGCGCGCGGGCGCAGGCCTGCGGGGACGACGTCAGCACTGCGGCGACGTCCGCAGGAAGCGCGGCCTCGACCCCTGTCGGCGTTCCATCCGCGGGTGCGACGAAGGTCGGGCCCGCGGCGGGGGCGATCCCCGCCGCGAGCACGAGGGTGGCGAACAGGCTCAGATGCGCTCGACGGGCAGCGACGCCAGCCGCATCTGGCCGTCGCGCGTGGAGCGCATCAGCAGCAGCACGTGCTTGTCGTTGAGGCGGTCCATCTGCTGCACGCCCATGAACGGCAGGTTCACCGCCGGCACCCCGGCCGTGCCCCAGTTCTCCTCGACGGGCGTCGTCAGCGGCTGCGGGTTCTTCTCCAGGTCCGCGGGGTCGATCCGCATCACCGGCCGCTGGGTGTTGGCGAGCAGGATGAACGGCTTGTCGCCGCGCCGGACGAGCAGCATGTCGGAGGGAAAGTTGCCGGCGCCGAACTCCGCGACCGTCGTGCCCTTGACGTGGGCGCCGGGCTTCAGCGCGTCCATCGGGAACACGGCCAGCGGCGTGCACGTGTACGCCGCGAGCAGGTGGGCCTTGCCGCCGATGCGGTAGGGCAGGAACGACTCGATCGGGGCCTCGGTCTCCCACTTGCCGTGGGCCGCGTGGTAGATCTCCAGCGAGGTGCTCAGGGCCTTGCCGTCGAACGGCCAGGCGATCGAGCGGAACGCGGAGGAGAACTCCTCGTTGGACAGGCCGGCGACCAAGACCCGGCCCTCGGCGTAGTCGAGGTCGGTGATCGTGAAGCTGCGCCGCTTGAACTCCCAGAGCGTCTGGTCGGGCGTGGGCGCGTTGGGGATCGCCGCCTGCGCGTATGCGACGTCCTTCAGCGGCACCTCCGCGATCTCGCCCTTCGCGTTCACCCGCAGCAGGATGCTGGCGTCGGCCGCGGCGTTGGGCACCGGGAAGCGGGCGTCGGTCTGTTGCAGGCCGCGGGAGACGGCGAGGTAGACCTGCTGCGACAGCGGGCTGACCGCCATGTCGTGGAACAACACCTCGTCGGGCGTGGTGCCGAGCAGCGCGGCGACCTTGCGATCGAGGCCTTCGACGCGCAGCGGCTCCTGCGAGGTGGACGCCGCGCGATCGCCCGGGTCGACCGCCCACACGGCGCCCGTGGCGGAGTCGCCGATCAGCAGCACCCCGTCCGGTCCGAACGCCAGCCGCCCGAACGAACGGATCGCGGGCGCGCCGCGTTGCGAGAGAGCGGGGCTCGCCGCGAGCGACGGCGCCTCCTCCGCGCCCGCGTTCCCCGCGGCGGCCAGCAAGACCCACGTCGCGCACACGCCGAGCTTCGAACGCTTGTTCTCCATGTCTTCTCCTGCCGGAACCCCGTGCCCGGAAAGTACCGCCGCAGGCGTCGGCCGGCAGAGCAAAATCTTGTGGACGGGCGACCGCACGGGCCTCGGCGCACCGCCTTGACAGGGCCGGCCGCGGGGTGTCTGCTTCCCCTAGAGGCTGCGGTCGTCGCTCGGCCGCATCGCACTCTGTGCGGGGCTTCCGGCTCCCGCCCCCGACGCGAGTGCTGTGGCGCGTGGCCTCGGGGAGGCTGTCATGACCAGCGAGCACCTGCCTCGCCCCCTCGGCCGTATCGTCGAAGAACAATGCCACCGCTGGGATCTCGTCCACCATGACGCCGAGGACACGGGACCGCGTCGGCCGGTCGTGACCCTCTCCCGGCAGCACGGGGCCGGTGGCGCGGAGTTGGCCGGCCGCCTCGCCCGGGTGGTGGGGCTCGACCTGTTCGACCGCGAGCTCGTCCACCAGATCGCCGAGAGCGCCCACCTGCGCGACAGCGTCGTGCAGGCGCTCGACGACCGCGACCGGCAGGTGCTCGAGGACTGGCTGGTGTCGCTGGTCAGCGACAGCTACCTGAGCCCCGCGAGCTACCGGTTCCACCTCACCCGTGTGCTGGGCGCGATCGCCCGCCACGGCGGCGCCGTGGTGCTCGGGCGTGGCGCCCACCTCGTGCTGGGCCCGCACGAGGCGGTGCGCGTGCTGGTGGTGGCCCCGATCGAGGATCGCGTGCGCACTGTCGCGCGCCGCGACGGCATCGACGCCACCGAGGCCCGCCATCGCATCGACCAGGTCGAAGCGGCGCGGCGCGAGTTCCTGCAGCGCCACTTCCGCACCGACTTCGCCGACCCGACCTGCTTCGACCTCGTGCTCAACACGGGGGCGCTGGGGATGGAAGGGGCCTTCGACGTGCTGCGCTCGGCGCTGCAGGTGCACCACTGGCCGGCACGCACGCCGGCGCTCGCGCTGTCGTAGGAGGGCGAGCGCCTAGCCGCGCTTGGCCCAGAATGCGGTGTAGTAGTGGTCGGGGCCCGGCGCCTGCGGGGCCTTCGGGCCGCGGCGGAAGAGCTTCTGGACGGCCTTCGTCAGGTCGCCGTTGCGGTCGAGCGCGGTCAGCAGCCAGAACAGGGCGGCGGCGCTGACGACGCCACCCAGGAGCAGCAAGGAGATGATCGTCAAGGGTCCGGGCATCACTGAATCCTCATGCGGCCGGAGAAGCCGTCCGCGTACGAGTGGAAGTACTCGAGCCGGGGCTCGGGCCAGCGCCAGCAGTAGTAGCCGGAGCCGTTGTCGAAGTCGACGAGCCAGAGTCCCTTGACCTCGGCGCCGGTCGCGGTCACGTCGCGGACCCAGGCGGCGAGCGCCGCCTCGATCCGCTCGCGGACCTCCTGATCGGCGCCGCCGGAGGTTTCGAGTTCGTGCGAGAGCGCCTCGACCTCCTCGAAAACCGGGGCAGTCAACTGCCGGACGCGGGGCAGCAGGCGCTGCGCTTCGTCGAACGAAAACTGCCGGGCAGACGGCGTGTGCGGGTCCAGGGGCGCGCCTCCAAAAACCACTCCAAGTGTAACAAAGACAACCGCTTGACCGCACGTTCGAGCGGGTCCTAGAATCCCCGCACCGATAAAGAGCGCGCAGGTCGTCGCCGGCTACTCCATCAATCATCGCGCAGGCGGGAGACAACATGGCCGATGCTCCGTCCGAATCTTCCCTTCAGATTCTCGGGGGCGCGCTCAACGGGCAACGGTTCGTCTTCCCTGCCGCTGCCGACGAGGTGACGATCGGGTCCGACCCCGACTGCTCGTTCGCGCTCGATACCCCCGGCGTCAGCCCGCTCCACGCTCGCCTCGTCCACGAGGCCGGGGGCTGGGTCGTCCACGACTGCCGGGCCCCGCAGGGCCTCTACCTCAACGACAACCCGGTCGGCGACAGCACCCCGGTCAACGACGGCGACTTCCTCTGGCTCGGCGAGCCGGGCGGCGACAACGCACTGATGGTGCAGGTGCGGATCGCGCCGGAGGTCGAGTCCCTGGGCTTCGACGAACCCGCCGCCGAGGCCCCGCTGTTCGCGAGCGAAGGTGAAGGCGAGACGGCAGCGCCCGCCGCCGAAGAGGAACTGGCGTACGACGAGGCCCCGGCCCAGGAAGAGGCGGCGCAGTTCGAGGCGCCGGTCGCCGAGACCTTCGAAGCCGCGCCGGACTTCGGGCAAGAAGAACAGGTGGTCGAGGGCGAGGCCCCCGACTTCGGCGAGCAGCCCGCGTTCGAGGAGGCCGCGGCCGATTTCGGCGAGCCGCCTGCGGCCGAGGGGGAGGCGGGCGGCTTCGAGATGCCCGCCGAAGAAGAGCCGCTCGATCTCGCGCCTGAGCCCGAAATGGCCGAGCCCGAACCCGAGCCGGCACCGATGCCCGCGCCGGCGCCGCCCCCGGTCGCGGCTCCCGCGCCCGCACCCGCGCCGCAGAAGAAGATCCAGAAGCACGACACGTCGGGCATGGGCTGGGAGTCGCCCGTGCGCGACACGCCGCCCGGTCCGCCGCCGGCCCCGCCCACGCCCACACCGGCCGGGCGCCCGGCTCCGGCTCCCCCGGCGCCGCGCGTCGCCGGCAAGAAGGGCGGCGGCGGTCCTTCGCCCGTCGTGCTCGGCGGCGGCGTGGCGGCCGTGCTGGTGCTGGCGGTGGGCGGCTGGTTCGCCTGGGGCGCGATGAAGACGCCGAAGGCGACCTCGATCAACCCGGCGCGCGCAGCCGCGGGGCAGGTCGTGGTGCTGACGGGCGAGCACTTCGCGCCCGACGCGGCCGGCAACGTCGTCAAGGTCGGCTCCGCGTCGGCCCGCGTGAAGTCCGCGACGGAGACGAAGATCGAGTTCGAGCTGCCCGCGATCAGCGGCGCGGCGGGGGCGGACCAGAAGCTGGCGGTCACGGTCGACGTCGCCGGTCGGGTCAGCAACCCCGTCGACCTGGCCGTGTACCAGCGCCCGCGGATCCAGTCGATCACGCCGGACGTCGCGCAGTCGGGCGACGAGGTGACGCTCGCCGGCGACGGCTGGGCGCAGGGCGCCGAGGTCCGCTTCGGCAACGTCAAGGCCGAGCAGGTCGCCGTCGACGGCAAGGCGCTCAAGGTCACGGTGCCCGCGCTGGAGGCGCAGTCCGGGGCCGCCGTGGCGGTCACGGTGACGATGGGCAAGGACGCCTCGGCCCCCGCCAACCTGTTGTTCGGCCGACTGCCGCTGGTCCTCGAGCGCAAGCCCGCGGCGGCGCAGCCCGGTCAGGTGGTGACGCTCAAGGGCCGCGGCTTCAAGCCGGGCGAGACGAAGGTCGAGCTGGCGGGCGTGCCGGCGCTGCTGGTCGCGGTCAAGGACGACGAGATCCAGATGGTCGTGCCGCGCCAGGACGCGGACGGCGAGGCCGAGTTGCAGCTCGACGTGGCCGGCCTTTCGCGGGCCAGCGGCGGCACGATCACCGTCAACCAGGGTCCGGGCGGTCTGCTGTGGCGCTTCGTGCCGGAGCCGCTCGGGCCCGACGCCGAGGGCAAGCAGACCGTCGCCCTCGCCACGGCCTTCGGGCCGACGTTCGTGCTCTCCGCCTCCGCCACGGTGACGGCAGCGCAGCGCGCGCTCGAGGCCCAGAAGCGGCTGGCGACGGCGGGCGACGTGATCGCGGCGACGCCCGGGCTCGAGGTCCAGGCGCGCGGGCTCGACAAGGCGCCGCAGGTCGGGCTGGCGGGCCGGGCCGAGGTGCTGCTCGAGCCCACGGACGAGGACGTGGCCTGGTACGCGCAGGAGTCCGGCGGCAGGGGCGGCCCGGTCACCAGGACGCGGCTGGCGCTGTGGTGGGCGGCCGTCGCCCAGGACCTGGTGCTGGCCACGATCCGCAAGGACGTGCCGCGCTACGCGGCGGCGCTGGGGCCCGAGGGCAAGGTGCTGGCCGACGCGCAGAAGCAACTCGGCGCGGGGGCGACGCCGCTCGCGGGCCTGGCCCGGCTGCGCGACGGGCTGCGCATCGTGGCCACTCGCGTGCCCGCAGGCGTCAAGGACCCGTCCGCGGCTGCGGCCGCCGCGCCCGAGGAGCCTGCGCTCGTGCTCGACGGCGACTGGCGTGGCAAGGAGGTCGAAAAGGGGGCGCCGAAGTTCATCACCGTCACCTTCAAGACCAAGGGCTCGAACCTCGCGTACCAGACCGGCGTCAGCATGAGCACGCCGATCAAGAAGTACGAAGTGCGCAAGGGGAACAAGGTCTACTTCCTGATCGGCGGCGGCAACAAGCTGCGCCACTACATCGGCACCTGGGACGGCAAAAAAGTCGCGGGCAAGATCTCCGCCAACGAGAACGGCACCGGGGAAATCGGCACCTTTGAGCTCACCCGCCAGTAGCGGCGGTCCCCGTCGGATCATCCCCGTTTCGTCGGGGAAGGGGGGCGTCGGCAAGACGACGTTCGCCGTCAACTACGCGCTGTCGCTGTCCCGGCACGGGCGCACGGTGCTGGTCGACCTCGACACCGGCACGTCGTCGGTGCGCAACTGCATCGACACCCCGGTCAGTCGCGACCTCTACCACTTCTTCCGCAAGGGCGTGCCGCTCGCCGAGTGCGTGACGCCGCTCGCGCCGAAGCTCGACCCCGACGGACGCCACGCGGGCTTCGGCTTCGTGGCTGCGCCGAAGCACCTGATCGAGGACATCACCAACTTCGACCTCGCCCACCGCGAGCGGTTGATCGACGCGATCAACGGCCTCGACGTGCGCTTCGTCGTGCTCGACCTGAAGGCCGGGCTCGACGCCAACGTGATCGACTTCCTGCCCTACTCGAACAGCGGCATCCTGCTCTTCACGCCGCACCTGCCGGCCGCCACGCTGGCCGCCGCGGACGTCGTCAAGGCGGTGCTGTTCCGCAAGCTGCGGGCGGTGTTCGCCGAGGGCTCGCCGGTCTACGAGCGCGCGGGCGGGCTGAAGCCCGAGTTCGTGCTGAACCTGCTCGACAACGTCGAGGACGTGTACGAGGAGGAACTGCCCAACCTCGACGCGTTCGTCTCCGACCTGCGCCACGCGCTCGGCGACCACCACGAGCTGGTGGCGCTGGTGCGCAAGACGATCGAGTCGTTCGTCGTCCACTACGTGCTCAACATGTTCGACGGCGTGGCCTCCAGCTTCGACTCGGCGGTCAAGCCGTTCATGGAGAGCCTGGCCGAGGGCGTCAGCTCGCACCTGACCGTGCTGAACCACGGCTGGATCGTGGCCCACCCCGACGTCAACAAGGCGAGCGTCGACCGGGTCCCGGTCGTGCTGCGCGAGGGCGGGTCGATGGCGACGCCGACCGCGGCCGAGGCGGTCGGTACCGCGGAGCGCGAGCTGGAGGCGCTGGCCGAGCGCTACCTGGGTCGTGCGTCGCGCAAGCCGGCCGCGCCGAAGCCGCGAGCGGAGCGCGAGCCCACGTCGCGCGCCGCCCTGACCGACCCGAGCCGCTACCTCGCGGGCCAGCTCGAATCGATGCTGCGCATGCTGGAGGACCAGGGCGGCCGCAGCTACCACGAGAACTTCCGCTACATCGTCGCCCGCTCGCTGGAAGCGATCCGCTCGCGCCCGATCGGCGACTTCGGCGACGCCCGCCTCTACAAGCGCGACGAGATCCGTCGCCGCCTGCTGGAGCGCGGCCGGTAACGGGTTCCGGTCAGCCGCGGGTGAGCGTGCCTGCGCCGTGCAGGGCAGCGAGCAGGTGCAGCGCCGCGGCCCGGCTGGCGCGCCCGCGGGGCAGGGCCGACGCGGTCACGGGCTCCCGCGCGCACAGGCGGCGGGCGAGTGCGGCCAGCGCCGCGGGCAGCGGATGGCTGCTGCCGTCGGCGTGAAGTCGCACCCCGTGCGCCTCGTCTCGCGACCACGCGAGCCGCGCGCCCGGGGCGACTCGCAGTCGGCCGCCACGCAGCAGCGCGCGCTCGAGGGCCTCGGCCGTGAGCGGGCGCGCGGGACGATCGGCCTCGCGCTTGCGCTCGCTGGCGATCCGGCCCAGGGCGGCGGTCCACTCGGCCGCCGAGGGCGGCCGGAACGTCTGGCGGAGCGCACGTGCCAGGCGCCGCGCTTCCGCGGCTGCGAGCCCGCTGCCCGGCCCCACGGGCCCCGCGAGGTCGGCATCGCCATACAGCCGCTCCGCGCCCAGTTGCGCGATCCGCGCATTCGCCACGTCGAGCGCGACCTCGCGCAGTGCAGGCGCGCGGAAGCCGACCGAGAACGTCAGGCACGGTTCGAGCGCTGTGCCGCAGTGGGCGACGCCCGGCGGCAGGTACAGCAGGTCGCCCGGCTCGGTGACCCACTCGCGCTCGGGCGTGAAGCGGCGCAGCACGCGCAGGTCGAGGCCCACGATCGGGGCGGGGTCGAAGTGCTCCGCGACCTGCCAGCGGCGGCGACCGCGACCCTGGATCAGGAACACGTCGTAGGAGTCCGTGTGGGGACCGACCCCGCCGCCGTCGACGGCGTAGCTGACCATCACGTCGTCGAGTCGCCAGCGCGGCAGGAACGAGAAGGAGTCCAGCAGCTTGCCGACGGCGGCCACGTGCTCGTCGACGCCCTGCACGAGCAGCGTCCAGTGCGATGCGGGCAGGTCGTGGAAGTGTTCGACGTCGAACGGTCCGTGCTCGACCTGCCAGCGACTACCGCGGCGGACCGGGGCATGCACGAGCCGCGACTCGACGTGGCTCTCGCACGCCAGGCCGGCCAGCAGCTCGGGACTCACGGGATCGCGCCAGCGCGGGAAGGCGCCCCTCACCAGGAGCGGCGCCTTCTGCCAGTGCCGCGAGAGGAAGCGCGAAGCGGTCAGCCCGCCGAGGAGTTTCATCAGCTGCAGTCGTGGTTCGGGACGAACCGCGTGAGGGGCGGATCGGCGTCTTGCACCGAATGAGCCCCAGGATTATCGACCGGGGGCGGTTCGGTACCGCCCCCCACGGCCTGACGGCCTCCCCCCACCCCGATCGTAGTTGTAGTACGCCTGCCGCTCAGGCGACCGTGATGCTCTTGTTCAGGTACACGTCCTGAATCAGGTTGAGCAGTTTCACGCCCTCGGCCATCGGGCGCTGGAACGCCTTGCGGCCCGAGATCAGGCCCGTGCCGCCGGCGCGCTTGTTGATCACCGCGGTCTTCACCGCCTCGGCGAAGTCGTTGTCGCCGGAGGCGCCGCCGCTGTTGATCAGGCCCGCGCGGCCCATGTAGCAGTTGGCGACCTGGTAGCGGGTCAGGTCGATCGGGTGGTCCGTGGTCAGGTCCGTGTAGACGCGCTTGTCGATCTTCCCGTAGGGGTTCTCCTTCGAGTTGAGCGCGTTGTAGCCGCCGTTGTTCTCCGGCAGCTTCTGCTTGATGATGTCGGCCTTCAGCGTGACGCCGAGGTGGTTGGCCTGGCCCGTCAGGTCCGCCGACACGTGGTAGTCCTTCTCCTTCGTCTTGAAGGCGGGGTTGCGCAGGTAGCACCACAGCACGGTGGCGAGGCCCAGCTCGTGGGCGCGCTGGAAGGCCTCGGAGACCTCGACGATCTGGCGCCCTGACTCGTCCGAGCCGAAGTAGATCGTGGCGCCGACCGCGAC
>JAMPXO010000077.1 GCA_023701125.1 Vicinamibacteria bacterium
GGATGCCCTTCTGGATGCCGCGCTTGTCCTGGCACAGCTTCAGGATCGGGCCCACGTACTCGTCGCCGGTGAGCATCGTCGCGGTGACGATCGGCTCCTCCATGTACTCGATCGCACCCGGGTCGGGCATCCGCGCGGGCGAATCGATCTCCAGCACGTCGCCGTTGGTCTTGTGGACCCGGTAACGCACCGAGGGCGCGGTGATCAACAGGTCGAGGTTGAACTCGCGCTCCAGTCGCTCGACGACGATCTCCATGTGGAGCAGGCCGAGGAACCCGCAGCGGAAGCCGAAGCCGAGTGCCGTCGAGGTCTCCGGCTCGTAGAAGAACGAGCTGTCGTTGAGCCGCAGCTTCTCGAGCGCGTCGCGCAGCTCGGAGTACTGATGGGATTCGATCGGGTACAGCCCCGCGAACACCATCGGCTGGATTTCCTTGAAGCCGGGCAGCGGCTCCGGGGCGGGGTTCTTCGTCTCGGTCAGGGTGTCGCCGATGGCGACGTCCGAGACCGTCTTGATCCCGCACACCACGAAGCCGACCTCGCCCGCGCACAGCTCCTGAACCGGCTCGGGCTTGGGCGTGAACACGCCCATCTGCTCGACTTCGTAGAGCCCGCCCGACTGCATCAGCTTGACCTTGGTGCCCGGTCGCAGCGCGCCGTCGACGATGTGGACGAGGATCACGACGCCGCGGTACTGGTCGAACCAGGAGTCGAACACCAGCGCCCGCAGCGGGCCGTTCTCGTCGCCCTGCGGCGGCGGCATGCGGGTCACGATCGCTTCCAGGATCTCGTCGATGCCGATGCCCTGCTTGGCGGAGGCCATGATCGCGCCGGAGGCGTCGATGCCGATCACCTGCTCGATCTGTTCCTTGACCCGCTCGGGCTCGGCGCCGGGCAGGTCGATCTTGTTGAGCACCGGCACGATCTCGAGCTTGGCGTCGGCGGCGAGGTGGGCGTTGGCGAGGGTCTGGGCCTCGACGCCCTGGCTGGCGTCGACCACCAGCAAGGCGCCCTGGCACGCGGCCAGCGAGCGGCTGACCTCGTACGAGAAGTCGACGTGGCCGGGGGTGTCGATCAGGTTGAGGATGTAGTCCTGGCCGTCCTTCGCCTTGTAGTTGAGCCGCACCGAGTGCTGCTTGATGGTGATGCCACGTTCCCGCTCGAGGTCCATCGAGTCGAGGAACTGCTCCGTCAGCTCGCGCTTGGTGAGGGCACCCGTGCGCTCCATCAGGCGGTCGGACAGCGTCGTCTTGCCGTGGTCGATGTGGGCGATGATCGAAAAGTTGCGGATGTTCTTCATGATTGGGCGTCGTGTGCCAAGCCCACAATATTAGCCCGGCTTGGCCCCTTCAGCCTTCTTCGCGCCCGATCACGATCACGTCGAGGCGGGGGCGGCCGACGAACAGCCCGCGGCCCTGGCCGTCGAGGCGCCAGCGCTCGTCGAAGCGCAGCAGCCGGTCGCACAGCGCCTTGAGCAGTTCGTCGGCTTCCGCCTCGAGCCCCTCGGCGTCCTCGCAGGCGGCCAGGATGCCGACCCGGCCGTTGACGAAGACGAGCAGGAAGGCGTGGGCGTCCCAGCCGGCGAACGGGTCCTCGGCCGGGCCAGGGCCGTCCATGTGGCCGGGCAACGCGAACAGGGCGGCGGTCCGCTCGCGCAGGAAGCCGCGCAGCAGCGCCGCCGCGCCGTCCTCGGAGGCACTCTCGAACAGGATGCCGGTCGGCTCGAACACCGCAGCGTAGGCGCCGCCGCCGCGCTCGCGCAAGGCCTGCAGCAGCCCCGCGACCTGCTCGCCCAGCCGTTCCTTGGACTCGAACACCATCACGCCCCCAGGGCCAGCATCGCCAGCCGCGCTGCGCCGACCACGCCCGCGTCGCCGCCGAGCGCCGCGGGTGCGATCTCCGCGTCGGCGAAGATCTGCGGGAACGTGCGCCGCCGCGCCTGCTCGCGGATGCGGCCCAGCAGGAAGTCGCCGGCGGCCGCCACCCCGCCGCCGATCACCACCTTCTCCAGGTTCAGCAGATCGAGCGCGAACGCGATCGCGAGACCGAGCCACTCCGCGCTCTCGTCGACAACCGAGAGCGCCACCGCGTCGCCGGCCACCGCGGCGGCCACGATCTGCTCGGGGTCGAGTTCGAGGCCGGCCAGCGCCGTTCGCCCGCCCGCGGCGTCGCGCGCCGCGTCCGCCCGCCGCACCCAGCCGGCGGCGCCGACCTCGGTCTCCAGGCAACCCCACGAACCGCAGCCGCAGGGCTGGCCGTCGCGCTTCACCTGCAGGTGGCCGAACTCGCCGGCATAGCCGCTGCGGCCGGTCCACACCCGGCCGCCGAGCACCAGCCCGGCGCCGACGCCGGTGCCGAGCGTCAGCATCAACACGCTGTCGGCGCCGCGGCCCGCGCCTTGCCAGGCCTCGGCCAGGGCGGCGGCGTTGGCGTCGTTGTCGGCGGCGGTCGGCACACCCAGGCGGTCCGAAAGCTCGCGGCCCAACGCCACGCCCTCCAGGGCACGCAGGTTGGGCACGCCGTGGAGGACGCCGGTGCGGCGGTCGATGAAGCCCGGCAGCCCGACCCCGACGGCCCGGGGCGTCGAGCCGAAGCTGCGGGTGACGGCCTCGAGCTGCGCCAGCAGCGCCTGTCCGTCATGGCCGGCGATCGGCTCGCGCCGCCGCTCGAGCACCGTGCCCGCGGCGTCGACCAGGCCCGCCTTCAGGAACGTGCCGCCCACGTCCAGGCCCACGTAGCGCGCCGCGTCAACCTCGCTTGCCATGCGTCTAATGACTAGCACGGGTTGAATCGCCGCGCCCGGGGTGATAGAACCCGTTCTGCCCGTTACGATCCGCAACAGGGGAGAGGCGCATGCTCAGGAAGATCCTCGCGGTAGACGACTCCGCGCTGATCCACCAGATGTACAAGCTGTTCCTCTCGCGCTACAAGAACTGCAAGCTCGTCAGCGCGATGAACGGTCTCGAGGCACTCGACAAGCTGGGCCAGGAGTCCGACGTGGACCTGATCCTGCTCGACATCAACATGCCGGTGATGAACGGCCTCGAGTTCCTGCAGCGGGTGCAGAAGGAGCCGGCCTACCAGTCGATCCCCGTCATCATCATCTCGACCGAAGGCAAGGAAGAGGACACGATCCGCGGCCTGAAGATGGGCGCCAAGGGCTACGTCAAGAAGCCCTTCCAGGCCTCCGAACTCCACAGCCTGATCGAGAAGATCACCCAGGCTTCGTAGCGCCGAGGGCGGGGGATGAACGACTTCCAGGTCTCCCCCGAGCTCGTCGGCATCTATCTCGAGGACGCGCGCGCTCATCTCGACGCCCTCGACGCCTGCCTGCTGGCGCTGGAGCGCGAGGGCCTGGTCGCGGACCACGTGACCGGCGTGCTGGGTCCGCTGCACACCCTGAAGGGCAACTCCGGGATGATGGGCTTCGTGGCGGTGAAGGACTACGTCCACCGCCTCGAGGACGTGTTCGCCCGCATCCAGGACGGTTCGGTGGCGCTCGAGGGCGGGCTGTTCGACCGCCTGTTCGCCGGCGCCTCCTCGCTGCGTGACGCGGTCGAGCAGGCCTGCCGCCAGGGCGCGGAGGTCCGCGACCTCGGCAAGGAGAAGTCGCTGCTCGACGCCCTGCTGGCCGCGGCGGACGCCGCTCCGGCGGCCCCGATGGCGCTCGCCCCGCTGCCGCGCGTGGCCGCGGCTCCGCCCCCGCCCGCGTCTCTCGCGCCGGCCGCGGAACCGGCTGGCGCCGCCGAAATCGAGGAGCGGGCCGACGCCGCCGCGCGCTACGTCGGCGCTCGCTCCAACATGGTGCGGGTCGACTTCGGCCAGCTCGACCACCTGCTCAACCTGGTCGGCGAGCTGGTGATCTACCGCAACAAGTTGCACGAGGTCGGCCACCGGCTGAGCGACAGCCTGGGCGGCAAGTCGGACGCCGGGCGCGAGCTGCTCGAGGCGGTCCAGCAGGTGGCGGGCGTCTCCGCCCAGTTGCAGGAAACCGTGATGGACATCCGGATGTTGCCGATCCGGCACGTGTTCGAGCGCTTCCCGCGGCTGGTCCGCGACCTGGCCAAGGGCCAGGGCAAGGACATCGAGCTGATCCTGGAGGGCGAGGGCACCCGCGTCGACAAGGCGATCATCGACGAGATCGGCGAGCCGCTCGTGCACATGATCCGCAACGCCGTGGACCACGGCATCGAGCCGCCGGCCGTGCGCCAGGCGGCCGGCAAGACGCCGACGGCCACCATCCTGCTGTCGGCCGCGCAGGAGTCGAACCACGTCGTGCTGACGATCATGGACGACGGCGGCGGCATCGACCCGGTACGCGTCCGCCAGAAGGCGATCGAGCGCGGCCTGCTGCGCGGCGACGAGCCGATCGGCGAGCGCGAGGCGCTGCAACTGATCTTCACCCCCGGCTTCTCGACCCGCGACGCGGTGTCCGAGCTGTCCGGCCGCGGCGTCGGCCTCGACGTGGTGCTGAAGTCGATCGAGCGGCTGAATGGCCTGGTCGACGTCGAGTCGGTGCCCGGAGTCGGCACCAAGTTCGTGATCCAGCTGCCGCTGACGCTGGCCATCATCTCCGCGCTGCTGGTCGAGGCCTCGGGCCGCACCTACGCGATCCCGCTGGGCGCGGTGGTCGAGAGCCTCAAGTTCGACCGCCACGAGGTCCACCGCATCGGCGGCCGCGAGACGCTGCGCATCCGCGAGCGGGTGGTGCCGCTGCTGCGCCTGACCCGGCTGTTCGACCTGCCCGAGGGCGAGCGCACCGCCCGCCACGAGTACGCCGTGGTGCTCGGCCGCGGAGACAAGCGGGTCGGCCTCGTCGTCGACCGCCTGCGCGGGCAGCAGGAGGTGGTGATCAAGGCGCTCGACGCCGCGGTCACCACGCAGGCGTTCGGGATCGCCGGGGCGACCATCATGGGCGACGGGCGGGTGGTGCTGATCGTGGACGTGGCGGCCCTGTTCGAGGGCCGGCGCCACACGGCCGCCGTCCGCGAAGTGCTGGCGGAGGCCTGACATGTACGAGGGCTTCTACGGGTTCCGCGAGCGGGCCTTCCGCAAGACGCCCGACCCGCGCTTCCTGTTCCTGTCCGAGGCCTACGAAGAAGCGCTCGAGCAACTGCTGTTCGCCGTCGAGGAGATGGAGCTGGCGCTGCTGACCGGCGAGGTCGGCTCCGGCAAGACGCTGCTGACCCGGGCCCTGGTCGACAAGGTGGGCGACCGCCACGAGGTCGGCATGGTGCTCAACCCGCGGCTGTCCCCGCGCCAGTTCCTGGCGGTGGCCGCCGCCGAGCTGGGCGTCGCACAACCGAAGTTCCACGCCAGCGACCTGCACGCCCAGATCCACGACCGGCTGCTCGAGCTCGACGACCAGGGTCGCGCCGCGCTGCTGATCATCGACGAAGCGCACCTGATCCCCGAGAAGGCGACCTTCGAGGAGATTCGGCTGCTGACCAACTTCCAGCTCGACGACCGCAACCTGATCAGCGTGCTGCTCTGCGGTCAGCCCGAGCTCCGCGAGCGACTGCGGCACAAGACCTACCGCGCGCTGACCCAGCGCATCGGCGCCCAGTTCCACCTCGAGGCGCTGGCCGCCGAGGACGTGCCGCGCTACCTCGCCCACCGTGTCCAGGTCGCCGGCGGGCCGGCCCTGCTGTTCGAGCCGGCCGCCGCGCGCCGCCTGCACGAGGCCTCGGGCGGCGTGCCGCGGGTGATCAACCAGCTCGCGACCCAGTCCCTGATCGAGGGCATGGCCCGCGGCAGCACGCGCATCGGCGCCGCCGAAGTCGACGCCATCTGCGAGGGCCAGGACTTCCTCGACTCCCTCCCGCGCCGCGCGGATGTCGCGGCTTTCCCGGCAGCGAGGCGCTGATGGGACGCATGGCGGACGCGCGCAAGCGCGCGAAGGCGAAGCAGGAAGCCGCAGTCGAAGCGGCCCCGGTCGCGACCCCCGAGCCGGAGTCGTCGGCCGCCCCGGGCCCGGCAGAACCCGCGGCCGAGGACCTGGTGTTCCCGACCGAGGAGCCGGTCGTGGAGCCCGCCGAACCGACCCCCGCGCCGCCCGCGGTGATGGCGGCGGTCGAGCCCGCGGCGACCTGGGTTGCCCGCGCCGAGACGATCGGCTTCCCCGAGGCGTCGTCCCCGGCCCCGGTTGCCGCGGCCGCGCCGCGGCTGTCGCTGCCGGCCTCGGGCCTCGCCGACGACATCCTGCGCGAGCTGGAGCAGCGGCAGGCCATCGAGGTGGCCCCCGTCGCCGCCCCCGCCGCCGAGCCGGTGCCGGAGGCCACCAACCAGAGCTACTCCTTCTTCGCCGCCCCTCAGCGCGAGGAGAAGAAGGCGGTCGAGGCCCAGGAGCACCTGGCGACGTTCTTCCTCGCCGGCGAGGAGTACGGGGTCGACGTGCGGCTGGTGCAGGAGATCATCCGCGTCGCCGAGATCACCCAGGTCCCGCGGGCGCCGGCCCACATCCGCGGCGTGATCAACCTGCGCGGGCGCATCATCCCGGTCGTCGACCTGCGGCGGAAGCTGGAGCTGGGCACGGTCGAGGCCAGCAAGCAGGCGCGGATCGTGGTGGTCAAGCTGCGCGACCGGCTGGTGGGGCTGCTGGTGGACGGCGCGTCGCAGGTGCTGAAGGTGCCGCAGTCGCTGGTCGAGCCGCCGCCCGAAGAAGTGGTCGAGGTGCACCAGAATGCGATCCGCGGCGTCGCCAAGCTCCAGGATCGGCTGATCATCCTGCTGGACCTGATGAAGGCGCTGGCGTCGGAGCTGCGCGAGACGGGCCCCGCGGACGAGCGGGCGAGTTAGGGGGGGACATGAGAAGTGCGTTGAAGGTCGGAGCCCTGCTGCTGTCGGCCGTCCTGGCCCTTCCAGCGATCGCGGCCGAGGTCGTGATCCTCAAGAGCGTGGACGCGCCGGCCTGGCGCCCGGCACTGGACGCCTTCCGCCGCGGCGCCGGCGGCCACACGATCGCGGAGATCGACCTCGCGGGCGACCGCGCCGCCGGCGAGCGGGCGATCGCGTCGATCAAGGGCCGCAGCGTGGTGGTGGTGGCGCTGGGTCCGCTGGCCGCTTCGCTGACCCACGAGCTGGCTCCCGAGTTGCCGCTCGTCTACGCCATGGTGCCGGACCCGGCCCGGGTGGGCCTGGTCGGCACCGCTGCCGGCGTCGCCTTCCACGTGCCGCCCAAGAACCAGCTGGCCGCGTTCCGCATGGTCAACCCGCGCGCGGTGCGGATCGGCGTGATCTACAACCCCGAGAACACGAAGGCCCTGGTCGACGAGGCCAAGAAGGGCGCCGGGGTCGTGCGCCTCGTCGTGGTCGACAAGCCGGTGGCCTCCGAGCGCGATGTGCCGGAGGCGATCCGCTCGCTGCTCAAGGGCGCGGACGAGGTCGACGCGCTGTGGGTCGTGCCCGACCCGATCGTGCTCGCGGACGAGACCCGCCGCTTCCTGATGCAGGAGGCGATCAAGGCCGGCAAGCCGGTCTACTCCTCGGTCGGTTCGCTGGTGGCCGAGGGTGCGCTGTGCAGCAACGGCGCGGACATGACCTCGATCGGCGGCCAGCTCGCGGAGCTGGTCGGCCGCGTCGCCAGCGGCGAGAAGGCGGGCGCGATCGAGTCCGCGATCCCGCGCGCCGAGCTGCTGATCAACAAGAAGATCGCCGACAAGCTGAAGGTCGAGATCCCCGCCGATGCCCTCAAGGCCGCGGCGAAGGTGTTCTAGAGGTCGACATGGCAGGTTTCCAGGTCCGCTCGATCCGTACCAAGCTGCTGCTGCTGGTGGTCGGCATCACCCTCGGCATGGAGATCGTCACCACCATGTACCAGGTGTGGAGCGGCGGCAACGTGCTGCGCGACCAGCTCGCCCTGCGCGGCCGCTACATCGCCGGCAACCTCGCCTACAACAGCAAGTACGGCGTGCTGACCGAGGACAAGCCGCTGCTCACCCAGTTGCTGGAGGGGGCGATGGCCACCACCGGCGGCGCCGACTCCGACGTGGTCGGGGCCATGATCCGCGACGCCTCCGGCGTGTCGCTGGCCCAGAAGGGCGCGACGATCAAGGACCTGCCGGCCAGGCCCAGCGCCGAGGTGGTCGACGTCGACGCCTTCACCGACACCGGCGAGCCCGTGATCCTGTTCCGCGCCCCGGTCACCACCGCCGGTTCCGGCGGCATGGCTGCCGAGCTGGGGCTGGGCGGTGGCGGCGAGGCCAAGGAGGAGCAGAAGGGCGGCGTCGAGGTCGCCATCTCGCGCCGGGTGCTGATCGCCAACCAGCGCGAGGTGCTGTTCAAGACGATCCTCGGCGGCGCCGGGTTGTTCGCGATCGGCGCCGCGGTCGCCATCTACCTGCTCGGGCGCTGGACGCGGCCGCTGCAGACGGTCGTCGACGCCGCCTCCGCCGTCGCCCGCGGCGACCTGACGCGCGAGGTCGCGGTCAGCTCCGAGGACGAGATCGGCGAGCTCGGCAAGAACTTCAACGAGATGACCACGAACCTGAGGCGGATCGTGGACAACATCCAGGAGGCCTCCGTCCAGGTCGCCTCTTCGGCCGGCGAGATCTCGGCCAACGCGCGGCTGATCACGACCGGCGCCCAGAGCCAGGCCCAGGCCGCCGAGGAGACGTCGACCTCGATGGAGCAGATGGCGGCCTCGATCCAGACCGTGGCCGGCAACGCCGGCTCGCTCGCCACCCACGTCGAGGAGACCTCCAGCTCGATCACCGAGATGGGCGCCTCGATCGAGGAGGTCGCCAAGTCGGCGGACACTTTGGCGGCGACCGTCGGCGAGGCCTCGGCCACGATCGAGCAGATGACGGTCTCCACCGACCAGATGGCGCGCAGCCTCGACAACCTGTCGGGCACCGTGACCGAGACCTCGGCCACGATCGAGCAGATGACCTCGTCGATCGAGGCCGTCGCCCGCAACGCCGAGGTGATGGCGCTGGCCGCCTCGCGCACCAGCCAGACGGTGTCGGAGCTGGCCGGCGCCGTCAACGACGTGGCCAAGATCGCCGAGGAGGCCGACCGCATCGCGCGCAAGGCGTCCGAGGACGCGACGCTGGGCGACGCCGCCGTGGCCTCCACCGTGCTGGGGATGAAGAACATCTCCGAGACGATGGAGAACACCGCGCGCGTGATCGTCGGCCTCGGCAAGCGCTCGCAGGAGATCGGCAAGATCCTGGAGGTGATCGAGGAGATCGCCGACCAGACCAACCTGCTGGCGCTCAACGCCGCGATCGAGGCCGCCCGCGCCGGCGAGGCGGGCCGCGGCTTCGCGGTCGTCGCCGACGAGGTGCGCAAGCTGGCCGAGCGCTCGGTGGAGGCGACCAAGGAGATCTCCGAGGTCATCCGCCAGGTCCAGGAGGAGACGACCGCGGCGGTCGAGACCGCCAAGGCCGGCGCCGCCGAGACCAAGGACGGCATCGCGCTCGCCGACAAGGCCGGCCTCGCGCTGCGCCGGATCATGGACTCGGTCTCGCGCTCGTCCGAGCTGATGGCCGAGATCGCGTCCTCGACCGGGCGCCAGTCGCGGGCCTCGGCCGACGTGCTGCGCACGGTGGCCGACATGAACGCCGCCACCGAGCAGGTGACGACCGCCGTGCGCGAGCAGGCGGCCGGCTCCAAGCAGATCCGCTCCGCCGTCGAGAGCATCAACAAGGTGATGTCGCAGGTCACCTACGCGA
The DNA here is from genome assembly GCA_023701125.1 of Vicinamibacteria bacterium. Classification (GTDB taxonomy): domain Bacteria; phylum Acidobacteriota; class Vicinamibacteria; order Fen-336; family Fen-336; genus WYBL01. Next base: position 9,672 of record JAMPXO010000077.1, read on the forward strand.
CCAAGGAGCAGGCCGCGGGCGGGCGCCAGGTGCGCTCCGCCGTCGAGAACATGAACAAGATCGCGAGCCAGGTGAACATCGCCACCCGCGAGCAGGCCGAGGGCAGCCGCCAGATCGTGCGCACGGTCGAGGGCATGAATCGCATGACCCAGCAGGTCAGCTACGCGACGGCCGAGCAGAAGCGCGGCGGCGAGCTGGTGGTCAAGGCGATGGAGAACATCTCGGAGATCGCGCGCGACAACCTGGCCACGGTGGAGGAGATGTCGAAGGCCACCCAGAACCTGGCGCAACAGGCCGAGAACCTGGCCAAGCTGATCGCCGTGTTCCGCGCCCGCTAGCGCCCGACCCACGGACGCGCGGCAGGCGGGAGGCCAGGCGATGGAGATGCGCGAGGCGCTGGAGGCGCTGCGCAACGGCGACGAGGTCGCGCGCCGCGAGGCTGCCTTCACGCTCGGCCGCTCGGCCGCGGCCGAGGCGATCCCGCCGCTGCTGCGCGCGATCGCCGACGAGAGCTGGCCGGTGCGCGAGGCGGCGGCCGAGTCGCTGGCCCGGTTCGACGGCGGCGTGCTGCTGCCGTTGCTGGAGCGGGCGCTGCGCGACGGCGACGACGCCTCGCTGCGCAACGCGGCGATGGAGGTCTACGTCCGCCTCGCCGCGGGCGCGGTGCCGGCGCTGGTCGTGCTGCTGGCCGACCCCACGGACGAAGAAGTGCGCAACTTCGCGGCCGTGATGCTGGGCCAGATCCACGACCAGCGCAGCGCGGCGGCCCTCGTCCACGCCTTGCGCGACCCCGACCTCAACGTGCGCCACGCGGCCGCCGCCAGCCTCGGCCAGTTGGGCGCCCGCGAGGCCGTGCGCCCGCTGATCGAGGCGCTGCGCTCGGAACCGTGGCTGGCCTACCCGGCGATCGGTGCACTGGCCGAGATCGGCGACGCTTCCGCGGTGCCGGCGCTGCTGCCGCTGGTCGACGACCCGCTGTTGCGCGGGCCGGCGATGGAAGCCCTCGGCCGGCTGGCCGGGCGCGAGGCGCTGCCGGCCATCGTGCGCCACCTGGCCGACCCCGACCCGGCGGTGCGCAACCTGGCGATCCAGGCGGTGGTGGCGATCGAGCAGCGGGCGACCGAGGCCGGCGACAGCCTCGACCCCGAGGTCCAGGCCGCGCTGCGCCACGAGGGCCTGATCGACCACCTGCTGGGCAGCCTCTACGACTCCGAGCCGCAGGTGCGCCGCACGGCGGCCACCACCCTCGGCTGGCTGAAGGAGCCGCGGGCCGAGTCCGCGCTGCTGCCGCTGCTGGGTGAGTCCGCGCTGCAGGCCCACGTCACCCATGCGCTGGTCTCGATCGGCTTCCACGATGCCGACGCCTGGCGCCGCGCCCTCGACCACCCCGACGACGCGCTGCGCGCCGCCGCCGTGCGCTGCCTCGGCTGGATCGCTCCGCCCGAGGGCACGGCGCTGGTGGCGCCCGCCATCCACGACCCGTCGACCGAGGTGCGCGCCGAGGCGGCCGCGGCCATCGGCCGGCTGGGCGACGAAGACGCGGCGATGCTGCTGTTCGAGCTGCTGGCCGACGAGAGCGAGCTGATCCAGGAGTCGGCGATGGGGGCGCTGGCGCGGATGCCCAAGGACCGCGTGCTGCCGCTGCTGATCGGCGCGCTGGGCAAGGACGACGTCGAGGTCAAGGTGCGCGCGGCCGAGACCCTCGGCCTGCTGCGCGAGCCGCAGAGCGCGCCGGCGCTGATCGCGCTCTCGCGCGACCCGCGCGAGCACGTGCGGCGGGCGGGGCTCAAGGCGCTGGGCGAGATCGAGGCGCCCGGCGTGGCCGATCTGCTGCGGGCGGCGCTGCTCGACGAGAGCCGGCTGGTGCGCCAGCAGGCGGTGCTGAGCCTGGGCCGGCTGCAGGAGCCGGAGGCCGCCCGCGACCTGCTGCCGCTGCTCGACGACCCCGACCCGCGGCTGCGCTGGGCGGTGCTGCGCGCGCTGGGCCAGGTCCGCGCCGCCGAGGCGGTGCCGCGGCTGCTGCCGTTCCTGCAAGACCCCAAGAAGGAGCTGCGCTTCGCGGCCGCCGAGGCGCTGGGCCTGATCCGCTCGCCGGAGGCGGTGCGGCCGCTGCTCGGCGTGCTGCAGGACCCCGACCGCAACCTGCGCCGGGCCGTGGCCGAGGCGCTGGGCATGATCGGCGACCTGCAGGCGGTGCCGCCGCTGGTGCTGGCGCTCGAGGACCCGCACTGGAGCGTGCGCTCCGCCGCCGCCGCCGCGCTGGGCCGGATCGGCAGCGCCAAGGCGACGCCGGCGCTGCTGGCGCGGCTCGGCGACGAAGACGACACGGTGCGGCGCTCGGTGCTCCAGGCGCTGGGCGAGCTGTCCGACCCGCGCGGCGCGCCGGCCGTGGTGCGCGCGCTGTCGGAGCCGGTGTTGCAGGCGACCGCGCAGGACGCGCTGCGGCGGATGGGCGCCGCGGCGCTGGCCGAGCTGGAGCGCTCGTTCGTGCAGATCCCGGCCGGCTCGCGGCGGTCGCTGATCGACCTGCTGGCGCGGCTGGACGACCGCCGCGCGCGCCGGCTGCTGCTCTCGGCGCTGGCCGACGAGGCCGCGGCAGTCCGTACCGAGGCGGCCTTCTGCCTGGGCGAGAGCGGCTCGCTGGAGGCGGTCCGGCCGCTGATGGACGTCAAGGCCTCCGACCCCTCGCCCGAGGTCCGGCAGGCTGCGGCGATGGCGCTGCGGCGCCTGGCCCCGCGCTAGCGGCAGGGGTCCTTGTTCCATCCCTCCTCGAAGGACGTCGAGCTCTCGGAGGAGGAGTTCCGCCTGCTGCGCGACTTCATCCACGAGCGCTTCGGCATCTACTTCGACGAGGGCCAGCGCGCGTCGATGCGCACGCGGCTGCTGGGTCGGCTGCAGACCCTCGACCTCGACAGCTTCGAGGACTACTACCACCACCTGCGCTTCAACCCCCAGCGCGAAGAAGAGCTCGCGCGGATGATCACCCACATCACCAACAACGAGACCTACTTCTATCGCGAGCAGCCGCAGTTGACGGTGTTCTCCGAGCAGATCCTGCGCCGGCTGCGCGAGCAGAAGCAGAAGACGGGCGACCGCACGCTGCGCGTACTGTCGGCCGGCTGCTCGACCGGGGAGGAGCCGTACACGCTGGCGATGCTCGTCTACGACAGCGGCCAGTTCTTCTGGAACTGGGAGGTCGCGGTCACCGGCCTCGACGTCGACCCGGCCGCGCTCGCCAAGGCGCAGACGGCCACCTACCACCACAACTCGTTCCGCGGCGTCGACCCCGGCCTGCTCGAGCGCCACTTCGTGCGCCAGAGCCGGGAGACCCAGGTCAAGGAGTCGATCCGGCGCATGGTCCGCTTCCGCCAGGGCAACCTGATGGCGGCCCAGAGCTACGCGGGCCTGGCCCCGCTCGACGTGATCTTCTGCCGCAACGTGCTGATCTACTTCTCCGATGCGACCATTCGGAACGTGGTGAACCACTTCTGGGACGCGCTGGCGCCCGGCGGCTTCCTGTTCCTGGGCCACGCCGAGTCGCTGTCGCGGATCACCGACCGCTTCACGCCGCTGCGCTTCCCCGGCGCGATGGCCTACCAGAAGCCCGAGCCCGCTCCGTGAGCCGCCGCATTCGCGTGCTGATCGTCGACGACTCCACCTTCGTGCGCCAGGCGCTCACCCGCATGCTCGGTGCCGACCCGGAGATCGTGGTGGCGGGCCAGGCCGTGGACGGCCGCGAGGCGATCGACAAGGTCCACGAGCTCGACCCCGACGTGGTGACGATGGACGTGCAGATGCCGCGCATGGGCGGCCTCGAGGCGCTGGCCCGGATCATGGCCGAGCACCCGGTGCCGGTGCTGCTGCTGTCGTCGCTGACCCGCGAGGGCGCCGAGGTCACGCTCAAGGGGCTGGAGCTGGGCGCGCTCGACTTCGTCGACAAGTCGCGGGTGCAGGGGGCGATGAACCTGCTGGAGCTGGGCGAGGAGCTGCGCGCCAAGGTCAAGGCGCTGGGCTCGATCCCGGCCTCGCGGCTGCGCGCGGCGCCGGTGGCGCTGGCGCGGCTGGAGCGGCCGGTGGCCTCGGACCAGCGCGCCGAGCTGGTCGTGATCGGCACCTCGACCGGCGGCCCGGCCGCGTTGCAGGCGATCATCCCGCGGCTGCCCGAGGGCCTGCACTCCGCGGTGCTGGTCGTGCAGCACATGCCGCCCGGCTTCACCCGCTCGCTGGCCGAGCGGCTGGCCTCGATGTCGGCGCTGCCCGTGCGCGAGGCCGAGGACGGCGAGCCGGTGGCCGCCGGCCAGGTGCTGATCGCGCCGGCCGGCATTCACATGAAGCTGCGCCGCCGCGGCGCGGGCCTGCGGGTGTGGCTCGACGAGGAGCCGCGCAGCGCCCTGCACCGCCCGGCCGTCGACGTGCTGATGGCCTCGGCCGCCAAGCTCTCGGGCGAGCGCTGCCTGGGCGTGCTGCTGACCGGCATGGGCTCCGACGGCGTCGCCGGGCTGCGCGCGATCCGCGAGGCCGGCGGCCGCACGTTCGCCGAGAGCGAGGAGACCTGCGTCATCTACGGGATGCCCAAGGCGGCCGCAGAGGCGGGGGTGGTCGACCGCAGCGTGCCCCTGCACCGCATGGCCGACGAGATCCTCGCAGCGGTGTAACATCTTCGATTTGGACGACAGGGCGCGGAGACGAGCTTGAGCCTGACCGGAAACCTCGAGGACCTGCCGCTCCTCGACATCATCCAGATCGTCTCGTTCTCCAAGAAGACGGGCTATCTGACCATCCGCCAGCCGGAGGGCGAGAGCGCCATCGTCTTCGCCGAGGGCCACGTCATCGCGTCGTACACGTACGACACGCCGATGGCCGACGCGCGGGTCGCTCACCTGCCGACCGACACCCGCGAGAAGCTGGTCCGCAGCCGACTCGAGATCGCGCTCGAGAAGCTGATCCGGCTGCGCGAGGGCGAGTTCAGCTTCAACCTGACCGAACAGGCGCCGAAGGCGATCGGCCCGCGCTCGCTCGAGCACGAGACGCTGCGCGACGGGATCAACCCGCAGGAGCTGCTGCTCGACCTGGCGCGCGGCATGGACGAGGACCGGCGCGACTCGACAGCCGCGCTCGAGGCCTCCTTCGCGGAGGAGTCGATCGAGGCCCCGGCCGAGGCGCCTGCCGACGGCAGCGAGTTCGACCTCGACCTCGGGCCCCCGGTGTCGATGCCGCCGGCCCCGGCCGAGCCCGCCGCCGTCGCCCGCGAGGCGCTGGCCGAGCTCTCGCCCGACCACCTGTTGCCCTCTGTCGGGTTCCAACGCCGGGATGAACCCGGCGTCGGCCCCATGGGGACTACGTCGCAAACGGAGCTCCTCCGCCCCCAGACCCCCGCCGCGCCCGCACCGCGCACGCTGTTGCTGGTCGAGGACGAGGTGGACATCCGCGAGGCGCTGGCCGGGCACTTCCGCGCCGCTGGCCACGACGTCGTCGAGGCGGACGAGGTCGAGGCCGCGCTGAAGGCCGCGACGAAGGTGGCGAAGGCGGGCGGTCGCCTGCTGCTGGTCACCGACCTGACGATGCCGACCACCGTCGGCTCCTCGTTCCAGGGCGGGCTCGAGCTGGCGAAGCGGGTCAAGAAGCTGCTGCCCGGGACGCCGGTGTTGCTGATGACCGAGTCGCTGCCCGCCTCGGCCAAGGAGCGGGCCAAGAACTTCGGCATCACCCACATCGTGTTCAAGCCCGGGCTGTCGCGGCTCGACCCCGAGCAGTTCGCGGCCGACCTGCGGGCGTTCGGCATCAAGCTGGTCCGGGACGTCGTGCCCCGGCTGCTGTCGCCGCCGAAGAAGGCGGCCAAGCCGGCGCCCGCCGGGCCGACCGGGGCCGCCGACATCAAGCGCCTCCAGCAGCGGATGGAAGAGCTGCGGCGGGCGCCCGGCGAGGCCTCCCAGATCGCCCAGCTGGTGATGACGGTGGCGGTCGATTTCTTCGAGCGCGGCGTGCTGTTCCTGGTCAAGGGCGACGAGTTGCGCGGCCTCGGCGGCTTCGGGCCGGTACAGGGCGGCGACAACGTGCACCTGGTGGCCCGCGGCCTGGTGCTGCCGACCGGCGCGGCCTCCGCCTTCCGCGACGTGGTCGAGAACCGCCGCAGCCTGTCGTTCCGGCCCGCCGACGACGCCCAGGGCGCGCGGGTGCTGGCCGCGCTCGGCGCGTTCGAGTCGGGACCGGCCGCGCTGCTGCCGCTCGTCACCCACCGCGAGGTGGTGGCGGTGTTGATGGGCGACAACCCCGAAACCGGCCGCGCCCCCGAGAACCTCGAGATGCTGGAACTGTTCCTGCACCAGGCCGGGGTCGCGCTCGAGAACGCCTTCCTCCAGAAGAAGATCGCCGCGCTGCAGTCGTGAAGCCCGGCGTTGCTTTTGCACCGTCAAGGGGAGTAGCTTCCTTCACAGGTTCCAAGAGACCATGAGCAGCCCCGAAGAACCCACCAAGACGGCCGAATTCCTCCAGATGTTCCACAAGCAGAAGGACTTCATGGAGGAGTTGCTGAAGGAGAACGAGCGGCTGCGCTACCGCATCGCCAGCCTGCAGACTCCAGGCGCCGCCCCGGCTGCCGACGACCAGTCCACCGAGCTCACCCGGCGCATCCGCGAGCTGGAAGAGAAGCTCGCGGAGATGGAAGCGCGCTACAAGCGGGTCGAGGAGGAGAACAAGGAGTTCGCCGACCGCTACATCGAGATCGAGGAGCAGAACAACAACCTGGCGAACCTGTACGTCGCCAGCTACCAGCTCCACTCGACCCTCGACTACCGCGAGGTCGTCCGCATCGTGCAGGAGATCGTCATCAACCTGATCGGCGCGGAGGCGTTCCACCTGTTCATGGTCAGCGAGAAGACCGGCCACCTCGAGCTCGAGACCTCGGAGGGCCAGGTGGCGCCGCTGCAGGTGATCGAGGTCGGCCAGGGTCCCGTCGGCAAGGCGGCGGCCACGGGCGAGAACTTCTTCGCCGACCAGGTCGCCTACAAGGAGCCGACCCCGTTCGACCAGCCGATCGCCGTGATCCCGCTGAAGATCAAGGACTCCGTGATCGGCGTGATCTCGATCCACAAGCTGCTCGTGCAGAAGACCGCCTTCACGACGATGGACTTCGAGCTGTTCACGCTGCTCGCGGGCCACGCCGCCACGGCCATCTTCTCGGCCAAGCTGTACTCCACCTCGGAGCGCAAGCTGACGACGCTGCAGGGCTTCCTGGACATGCTCAAGGGGCCCTCCAAGTAGCTCCCGCCGTCAGGCCCCGGTGACCGCCGGCTTATGATCGAAGCCGGAGGTCATCCATTGACACAGGCGAAGACGCTCGGCGAGCTGAAGCGGAGCGGTTGGCGCGGCCTTGGCGTGCGCGACGAGATGCGGCGCAACCTGCTCGCCAAGCTGCGGGCCGGCGACACGCTGTTTCCGGGCGTGCTCGGCTACGACGACAGCGTGCTGCCGCAGGTGGCGAACGCGGTGCTCTCGCGGCACTCGATGATCCTGCTCGGCCTGCGCGGCCAGGCCAAGACGCGGCTGCTGCGGGCGCTGACCTCGCTGCTCGACCAGGGAGTCCCCTGCGTCCAGGGCTCCGAGATCCACGACGACCCGCTGGTGCCGATCTCGAAGTACGCCCGCGACCTGATCGCCCAGGCGGGCGACGACACGCCGATCGCCTGGCTCGCGCCGATGGACCGCTACGTCGAGAAGCTGGCGACGCCGGACGTGACGATCGCCGACATCATCGGCGACCTCGACCCGATCCGCGCCGCCCGCGGCGGCCACGACCTGGCCAGCGAGCTGACCATCCACTACGGCCTCTTGCCGCGCGCCCACCGCGGCATCTTCGTGCTCAACGAGCTGCCCGACCTCGCCGGCCGCATCCAGGTCGGCCTGTTCAACATCCTCCAGGAGGGCGACGTCCAGATCAAGGGCTACCCGGTGCGGCTGCCGATCGACGTCTGCATGGCGTTCACGGCCAACCCCGAGGACTACACGGCGCGCGGCAAGATCATCACCCCGCTCAAGGACCGCATCGGCAGCGAGGTCCGCACCCACTACCCGCGCACGCTGGAGCAGGGCGTGGCGATCACGGAGCAGGAGGCGTGGACCGGTCGCGGCGAGGGGCTGGTGATCCCGGCCTACGTGCGCGAGGTGGTCGAGGCGGTGGCCTTCGCGGCCCGCCGCGATCGCAAGATCGACAAGAAGAGCGGGGTCAGCCAGCGGCTGCCGATCAGCGCGCTGGAGAACGCGGTGTCCAACGCCGAGCGGCGCGCGCTGTTGTGTGGCGAGACGCCGGCCGTGCCGCGGGTCGGCGACGTCTACGCCGCGCTGCCGGCGCTGACCGGCAAGTTCGAGCTGGAGTACGAAGGCGAGCTGGCCGGCGCCGAGGCGGTCGCCCGCGAGCTGGTGCGGGAAGCCGTGGGCGAGGTGTTCTCGCGCTTCGTCGGTGCCGTCGACCTGAAGCCCGTGATCCGCCACTTCGAGCACGGCGGCAGCGTGGCGCTGCCGGACGACGCCCGCTCGGCCGCTCTCGTCGACGAACTGGCCCAGGTCCCGGAGCTGCTCGACCACGTCCACCTGCTGGGCGTCAACCCGGGCGACCCGGCGCCGATCGTGGCCGCCGCGGCGGAGTTCGTGCTCGAGGGGCTGTGGGCCCAGCGCAAGATCGGGCGCAGCGAGGACCGCGGCTTCGTGGCGGCCGAGCGCCGCGCCGAGCCCGAGATCGACGTCGAGCGCCTGGAGCGCCTGCGCAAGCTCAAGAAGCAGGTGAACTGAGCGTGAGCCGCACCCGCTTCCACCGCTACCTCGGGGAGCTGTGGAACGACCTCGACCTCGAGGACCTGGTCCACCGCCTCGGCGACTTCCTGCTCGACAGCGGCTTCGGTCGCGAGACGGGCGAGTGGGACGAGGACCAGTTGCAGTCGCTGCAGGAGGCGATCCTCGACTCGATGCTGCAGGGCGACCTGCTGCCGGACGAGGACCTGCAGAAGCTGCTCGACGACCGCGAGGCGCTGCAGCAGTTCCTCGACAAGGTCACCGAGCGGCTGCTGCGCGAGGGCTGGATGCAGGCCAACGAGGGCCGGCCTTTCAGCGACCCGACCGCCGGCCGCGACGGCGACCCGGGCCGGCCGGTGAAGTTCGAGCTGACCCAGAAGGCCTCCGACTTCCTCGGCTTCCGCCTGCTGCGCGACCTGCTCGGCTCGCTCGGTCGCTCGTCGATCGGCCGCCACGACACTCGCGACCTGGCCACCGGCGTCGAGGCCTCCGGCCCGACCAAGGACTGGGAGTTCGGCGACACCCTCAACCTCGACGTCTCCGGCACGCTGCTGAAGGCGATCCGTCGCGGTGGCCTGAAGGACGGCCAGCTCGACGTCGACTACCGCGACCTCGAGGTGCGGCAGACCGAGTACCAGAGCTCGTGCGCGACCGTCGTCATGCTCGACTGCTCGCACAGCATGATCCTGTACGGCGAGGACCGCTTCACGCCGGCCAAGAAGGTGGCGCTGGCGCTCTCCCACCTGCTGCGCACGCAGTACCCGGGAGACACCCTGCGCCTGGTGTTGTTCCACGACTCGGCGGAGGAGGTGCCGCTCTCGCAACTGTCGAAGGTGCGGGTCGGGCCCTACTACACGAACACCCGCGAGGGCCTGCGCCTCGCCCAGCGCCTGCTGCAGCGCGAGCGCAAGGACATGAAGCAGATCGTGATGATCACCGACGGCAAGCCCTCGGCGCTGACCGAGCCGGGCGGTCGCATCTACCGCAACCCGTTCGGGCTCGACCCGCGGATCGTCGGCCTGACCCTGAAGGAGGTCGCCAACTGCCGGCGCCAGGGCATCCTGATCAACACCTTCATGGTCGCCCAGGACCGCGAGCTGATCGCGTTCGTCAAGAAGGTGACCGAGATCTGCCACGGCAAGGCGTACTTCACGACGCCGTACAACCTCGGCCAGTTCGTGCTGATGGACTACCTCAACAAGAAAGTCCGCACGGTCCACTGACCATGCCATCGAGGAGGCTGGCGCTGGGGGTGCTGGCCTTGCTGCTGCTGGCGGGGCTCGTCCACGTGCGCGCCGAGGCCGCCCGCGAGCCGAAGGCGCCGTGGGGCCGCAACCACTTCCCGGCCTTCGACGCCTACGTCTACGCGGCGATGGCGGAGTCGCCCTCCGTTTTCACGCTGGCACCGTGGGGCTACCGGCTGCTGACCCCACTGCTGGTTCATGCGCTGCCGGCGCGCGACCCCGTCAAGCGCTTCGAGCAGGTCGCCCGCGCCGGCCTGGTGCTCGCCGCCGGCCTGCTCGCGCTGTGGGTCCACGCGCTCGGCTTCCGTCCCGCCGCGGCCTTCGCTGCGGCCGTCGCCCTCGTCGCCAGCGAGCCGGTGAGCGCCGCGCTGCGCCACCCGTTCCTCGCCGAGCCGCTCGCCCTCGCCACGTTCCTGGCGCTGTGCCTGGCGCTGGAGCGGGGTGCGCCGTGGGGGCTCGTGGCGCTGGCGGCGGCGACGGGCGCGCTGGCCAAGGAGACGATCTTCTTCGCCCTGCCGGTCGCCGTGCACGTCGGCTTCTCCCGCGGGGGCGCCCGCCCGGCGCTGCGCGCGCTGGTCGCCGCGGGCGGACCGATGCTGGCCGTGACGGCGCTGCTGCGCGGGGCCTGGGCGCCGCACCTGGGTGCGGGCTCCGGACCCGGGCTGGGCGCCGACGCGCTCGCCGTCGCCCTGCTCTCGATCGTCGACCACGTGGACCTGTGGTGGCGCCCGCTGCTGCTCGCCGGCGTGCTGCCGCTGGCCGTGATCGGCGCCGCCGGCGCGACCGGCCGCGCCTACCTGCATCGCTATGGCCTCTCGCTGCTGGCGCTGTTGGCCCTGCCGTTCGCCGCGGCCGTCTACCCCGGCGAGGCCGGCTTCGCCGGCTTCTTCGCGGCCGACATTCCCCGCCTGCTGCTCTACGCGCTGCCGCTGCTGTGGCCGCTCGCGCTGCAGGCCCTCGACCGGGCGTTGCCGCAGTGGCGGCTTCGCTCCGCGCCGCCGGCCGCGATCGAGGCGCCGAGGCCGGCCGCGGCCGCAGCCTGGCTCGCGGTGGTCGCGCTCGTGGCCGGTCTCGGCGGCGGGCTCGATCGCTACCGTCGAGCGGACCTCGCCGGCCTGCGCGACGGGCCGTGGGTGCTGGGCTTCACGCGCGAGAGCCTGCGCGCGGCGGCGCGGCTGGAGCGCGGCCTCGCGGTCGAACTCGACCCGGTCCAGCAGCGTTTCGCGTGGGGGGTGTCCGATCCCGTGGAGCTGTCGCGGCTGCGCTGGCCACTGCGCGACGGCTGGGGCCCGCTGGCCCACTACGGGCTGCACGACATCCGCCTGCGGTCGGCCTCGGCGGCGCTCGTGGTACCGGTGTACACGCCGACGGATCTGCGGCTGGCGCTGCGCTTCGCGGCGACGACCCCAGCGCGGCTGCGCGTGCTCCTCAACGGCAAGCCGGTCGGCGAGGCGGGCGCGACCGAGCGAGGCGCCGAGACGGTGCTGACGCTGCCGGCGTCCGGGCTGTTCCGCGGCGACAACGAGCTCCGGCTGATGCCGCTGCCGGGAGCCCTGCAGGTGCGGCTGTTGTGGGCGGGCTGGGAGCGCGCGGCTACGAGCGCTGGCGCGCCTTGAACAGCGCCAGCGCAGCGGCCACCGCCGCGGCGTCCTTGCGGAAGCGGAAGTGCCACGTCGGCACCCGCCGCACCAGGCGGTCGCAGGTCGCCAGCGCAGCGGCCACGGCCTTCGCGTCGAAGGGCGCGGCGAGCGCGAGCGGGTAGATCCGCAGGCCCGCATCTTTCGCCGGGTACGGGACGAGCGCGTTCTCCGCGGCCTGCTCGAGGAAGACGATCGCCCGCAGCGCGCCGCCGCGCGGCGAGCCGAAGTGGCCCTGCCCCGTCCACGGCGTGCCCCACGCTTCGAACTCGCCGGAGGGACCGCGCCGGACCACGACCCGGTCGTCGGCCAACACCTCGGCGCCCGGCACGTGTCGCGCGAACAGCCGCGCGAGCGTCGTCTTGCCGGCGCCCGAGTGGCCGGTGAAGAGGACCACGCGACGGCCCACGCGCACCGCGCTCGCGTGGACGATCAGCCCGCCGTGGCGGACGAGATGGTGGTGCACCATCACCTCGAGCGCCGGATGGAACCAGGCGGAGCCCGGCCGCTGCAGCCAGCGCACCGGGGCCAGCCGCAGCGTGCCGCGCTCGAAGCGCGCGTCGACCTCGAGCTGGCGGGCGTCCGAGCCGTCGGGTGCGGCGAAGGAATAGAGCAGGCGCCCGCCCGGTCGCACCCACGCCCGCCACAGGCCTCCCGAGTCGAACGCCGGCGGCTCGTCGGGCCAGGTCAGGGCCGCGGTCTCGACCGTGACGTCGAGGGTCGCCCCCGCGCCCGCGCGCCACGGGCGAAGGGCGTCGGTCAGCGCCAGCGCCGGCAGCGGGCGCATCGAGGCGAGCCGCACGACGACACGCCCGACCCGGACCCGCGCGCTGGTCGGGGAGCGCCGGCTCGCCAGGCTGTCCCTGCTCAGGCGGGCGGCGTGTCGCGGCGGCGCACGGTCAGCCGGATCGGCAGCTCTTCCGTGCTGCCATGGCCGCAGCCGCCGCAGCCGGTCGCGGCGCTCGCGCCGGGGGAGGCGCCCGGGCGGCCGAAGCAGCAACCACCGTCCGCGACGTGGCCCGTCAACGTGCCGAGGCCGGCGAAGGTGCGGCGGTGGGTCAGCTCGCAGAAGTGGGCGACCGCGCCCTCCAGGTCGCCGAGCGCGTTCTCCGCGGCGCCGGGGCAGTTGGCGCAGGCGGACAGCATCGGGCAGCGGCGGCAGGTGTCGTTGCTCTGCCACGTGCGCGCGCGCAGCTTCGGGAAGTGCGTCTCCCAGCCGTCGGCGAAGGTGCCGGTGTGCAGGTCGAAGGCGTTGCCGCGGGCGAGCTGGCACAGTTGCAGCTGGCCGTGAGGGTCGACGTTGAAGCCCGCCTCCCCCGCCCCACAACTGAACACGTGGTCGCCGGGCGGCGCGGGGTCGGCCGCCGCGGCCCGCACGTCCTCCCACGACTGCTGCAGCGCGGCGAGCCGGCGCGGGTCGCGCAGGTCGATCGCCAGCAGCCGCTCGGCGTCGACCTGCAGCTCCGGGTTGCGGTTGGCGCCGCAGTCGACGCGGGCGTTGAGCAGGCCGTCTTCGCGGAACGGGACGCCGTAGCGCTCCGCGATCGCGCGCATGGTCTCGTGCTCGTGGACGTTCCAGGTCACGAGCTGGGTCTTGAGGCCGACCCGGATCCCGCGCGCGAGCAGCTTCTCGATGCCGGCGATGCAGCGGTCGAAGGAGCCCGCGACGCGGGTCACTCGCTCGTAGGTCTCGCGAGTGCCGCCGTAGAGCGTGATCTCGACCTCCGCCGGCGGGTGCTCGGCGAGCAGGTCGGCGACGCGGTCGGTGACCATCGTGCCGTTGGTGAAGACGTGGACCTGCAGCCCGGCGCGGAAGGCCCGCAGGTAGATCGTGGGGAAGTCCTCGCGGCACAGCACCTCGCCGCCGGTCAGCAGCAGGTTCAGGCAGCCCGCCGCCGCCACCTCGTCGACCAGCGCCAGCAGCCGTTCGGTCGACAGCTCGCGCTCGCGTTCTGCGGGGTCCTGGGCGGGCTTGTTGACGTAGCAGTGGACGCAGGCCAGGTTGCAGCGGAAGGTCGTCTCGATGTGGCCGTCGACCGGCAGCCGGTGTCCGCGCCCGCGCAACTCCGCGACGAAGGCGCCGACGGGGACCTCCCGCAGCGGGCCCATGGGCCTCAGCTGCCGATCGTCTTGTTGACGAGCGTGCCGGCCTTGTTGCAGAAGAGGCCCGCCTTGACGCTCTTGCAGGCCGTCGCGGCCAACTCGTCGGCGGCCAGTCGGATGCGGCGAATCGTCGGCGCCGTGTACGGCTCCCTCTTGCTCTCGGCCATAGGTTTTGTCTTCGGGCTCCTGACGGGATGTTACCTGAGCTGCGCCGCCGGTCGCCGGGGCCTCAACTGCCGATCGTCTTGTTGTAGAGCGTCGCGCCCTTCTTGCAGAAGTTGCCGACCTTCACGCTCTTGCAGGCCGCGGCGGCCAGTTCCTCGGCCGCCAGGGTGACGCGCCGGATCTCGGGCGGGCTGTAGGGAAGGCGCGCGGTCTCCTTCATCGTGACTCCAGGGCGGCGCCCAGCGCCTCGAGCTCGGACACCAGCGCGACGTAGTCGCGGGTCGCGGTCTCGGCGTCGACCTCGAAGCGCTCGACCAGCTCGCCCACGATCTCCTTGCCGGAGGCGTCGCCGTCGAGGTGGTCCCAGACGAAGGCCGCCGTCGGGTTCAAGGAGTACATCGCGTCGACGTCGACCCCGCGCGAGGCGAGCGGCACCAGCACGCACTCGCCGGCGATGCGGCGGGTGACGATCCGCTCGGAGCGGCGGAAGACGACGTCGAGCCGCGGCGCGCTCACCACCCGTACCCGAGGCGCCCGCGCAGCCACAGGCCGCCGGCGGTCCACAACGTGAGCAGGAAACGCAACGGCGCGAACGGCCGGTCCAGCGTGCCCAGCACCCGCTCCGGTTCGAGCGGGTGGTCGAGCGCCCAGGCCCGGTCGGCGCAGGTGCGGAAGCGACCCCGCCCGAGCGGCGGAGCCCACAGCACGCGGTGCAGCCGCAAGCCCGCGTCGGTGGCGCACAGCGCCACTTCGCCCGGCCGGGGCCGCCGCGCGAGGATCGACACGACCGTGCCCTCGGCCAGCACCGGTTCCATGCAACGCCCGCTGACGCGCAGCGTCACCGCCCCGAACTCGTGGAGCAGGCTTCGGACCAGTTGGGCGCTGTGCAGGCTGTCGAGCGAGGCCAGTGGCAACGTCATCCTCGGGGCAGGCTCCTCTTGAGGGAAAGGGCCATCTCCAAACTAGAGGCTCCCCCCGGCGGTGTCAACGTCGCCGCCCCGGCGCCTGCTCAGAGCAGCCCGCCCAGCCCCTTCGCGTAGCGCGCCGCCTCGGTCTCCAGCAGCGCCACGTGCTCGCGCTCCTCGGCCGCCAGCTCGCGGTACAACTCGCGCTCCGGCGAGCCCTCGGCGGTCTCCGCCATCCGGCTCTCGAAGAAGCGTACGGCGCGCGACTCGAAGGCGACAGCCAGCCAGAACAGGTTCATCGGGTCCTCGGGCTTGTGCTCGAGGCCGGTGTAGATCGCCGCGCGGTCGAGCGGGACCCCGCCCGGCGCCTCCGGGATCCGGGCGTGGTAGCGGCGGGACAGGGTCGCC
>JAMPXO010000078.1 GCA_023701125.1 Vicinamibacteria bacterium
CTCGCCGCCACGCGGCAGTTGCACGCGGACTTGCGCAAGGCCGCGCGCGACGCGAGCCCGCTGCCGTCGCTGGACGCCGTCGTCTCCGGGCTCTCGGGCCTGGAGGCGCCGCTCGCCGGACGCACGCTCGAGGTCGAGGTCGCGCTGGCCGCGCCGCTCGCCGCAACGGCCGCCGAGACGCTCGCGCGCTTCCTCGCCCCGGGCTTCCCGGCTCACGTGCTCTCGGTCACTCCCGCCCTCTCCAGCTTCGAGGTTCCCGGCCATCCCGGCCACCCGGTGCTCGCGGTCACGCTGCGACCGCTCGCGGCCAGCCTGCCCCAGCGGGCGGGCGCGACCCGGCCCCCGATCCTGGTGATCGCCGCGCCTGACGCCGCGACCTTCACACCCGAGTTGCGCTCCGCCGCGCTGCGTTTGGCCGACGACCGGCCGGTCGTGCTGCTGGCGGCGCCGCCGGACGCCGCGCTGAAGGAGGTCGGGCGCCCGCTCAAGGAGGCGGCCTGGCACAGCGAGTTCGTCAACCTCGCGGCGCCGGGCGAGCCGGGGCTGGTTGCCCGCTTCGCGACCGCCCCCTGGGACGCGGCGGCGGAGCCGCTCAAGGCGTGGGGCGCGCTGTGTGGCCTGGAGGCGCTGTCCCAGGTCTTCTCGATGGTGGTCGAGCAGCAGGCCGACGACACCCGGGTCAAGAAGACCGTGACCCAGCAGCGGCTCGCCAAGTTCCAGACCCGCTCGCCGATGTCTTCCGGCGCCGCAAGCAGCAGCGGCGGCGAGGCGCTGGCCGAGGTCAAGGCCCGCGTCACCCGCCAGGCCGCGGAGTTCGAGCGCGGACTGGGCGAGCGCCTGCAGGACCTGCTCGGGCACCCGTCGGGGGCGTTGACCCGCGAGATCGAGGCGCGCCTGGTCGGGCTTGCCGAGTTGTCGCAGGAGCTGAAGAGCACGGCGGTCGCCACCCGCGTGCCGCAGGCCTTCGAGGACGAACTCAACGCGCTGATGCGCGAGCGGCTGGCCCGCCACTTCGCGGCCGACCTGGTCGCCCTCAACGACCTGTTCCGGCTGATCAACCAGGACGTCGAGCGGGTGCTGGCCCAGGCCGGTGGCCCGCCGGTCGTGCTGCAGTTCCGTTACCTGACCGAGGAGCGGGTGCGGCGCGTGCTCGACCTGTACGCCACGCTGCAGTGCAACTACCGCGGCGAGCTGCCCAAGCCGGGCTTCGCCGAGTACTTCGGCGCCGTGCGCAAGTACGCGATGGTGCTGGTGATGAGCGCCTCGATGTTCGGCGCGGCGCGCTACCTGCGGCAGGCCCAGGAGATCTTCATCCCGATCACCCTGATCCTGGTCTCCTTCGGCGCCTACAGCGTGTACACCTCGGCCCAGCACGAGCGGGTGGAGAACCTGGAGAAGGAGCTCGAGTCCGCGCGGCAGTCGATGCGGCCCGAGGTCAAGCGCATCCTGGCCGAGGTCCAGAAGCAGTGGGCGGCGGCGCTCTCCCAGCACCTCGCCGACGAGATCGCGCAGGGCCTGGCCACGGTCGAGGCCGCGGTCAAGGAGGCGCTGGCGCGCAAGGGCCAGGAGGCCGCGCCCGAGAAGGACCGGCTGACCCGGCAGTACCAGATGCTCGACGCCGCGGACAAGAAGCTGGCGCTCGCAGCCAGGAGCGCCGAGGCGGTCGCGGGCCAGGTCCAGCAGGCGCGGGCGGACCTCAAGCCCGCGTTCCAGGCCACGTTGGCGCCGAAACCGGCCGCGACTGCGCCGCGGCCAGCGGCCAGCCCCGTGCCGCGCGCCGCCGCTGTGGCGGCCCCGGCGGCGGATGCGGCCGCGCCGGCCGTCGACCCGCTGGCGGACGCGCGCGCCAAGCTGGCGGCGATGAAGGCCGCGCGGGCGGCCCGGAAACCGGCGGGCGAGGCCTAGCGTTGAAAGCCGGCATCGACCTCGGCACGACGTTCTCGCTGGTCGCCCGCATGGACCTCGGTGGCAGGCCCGAGCTGATCCCGGACCACGCCGACCCCGAGCTGGTCCACACGCCGTCGGTGGTCTATCTCTCCCAGGGCGCGGCCTTCGTCGGCTCGATGGCCGAGTCGATGCTCGAGAACGACCCCGAGCTGCACGTGCTGCGCTTCTTCAAGCGCCAGATGGGCGAGCAGAAGCCGGTCTATTTCGACGACGACGGCGCCGGCTGGAATGCCGAGGCGGTGGCCGCGCTGGTGCTGAAGAAGCTCTGCTTCGACGCCGAGGCCCACACTTCTTCGCCCGTCGAGGCGGCCGTGATCACGGTGCCGGCCCACTTCTCCGACCCGCAGCGCCGGGCCGTGCTCAACGCGGCCGCCATCGCGGACCTGCCGGTGCTGGGGCTGCTCGAGGAGCCGGTGGCCGCCGCGCTGCACTACGGCGTCGCCACCCGCCGCAAGGACGCGGTGTTCCTCGTCTACGACTTCGGCGGCGGCACCTTCGACGCCACGGCGATGTCGATGGACCAGCACGGCGTCTACGTGCTCTCCAAGACCGGCCAGACCGAGCTCGGCGGCAAGGAGGTCGACGAGCGGGTCGGGGCGATGGTGCTCGACCAGTTCGGCAAGGCGCTCGGCCGCGAGCCCACGCTCTCCGCGCGCACGCTGCTCGACCTGCGCCGCATCTCCGAGGAGATCAAGGTCGAGCTGTGCATCCCGGGCCGCTCCCACGTGCGGCGGCTGGTGCTGCTGGGCGGCGACGCGGTGACGGTCGAGATCGCACGCGACGAGTTCGAGGCCGGGATCGTCGACCTGCTCGACCGCGCCGAGGCGGAGACGCTGCGCTGCGTGCGCGACGCAGGCCTGCGCGAGAAGGACATCGGCTGCGTGCTGCTGGTCGGCGGCACCTCGCTGGTGCCGGCGGTCGAGCAGCGGCTGCGGAGGATCTTCGGCCACCCCGGCCAGGAGGTGCTGTACCACGAGCCGTCGAAGGCGATCGCGCTCGGCGCGGCGATCCACGCCAGCCAGCTCGCCGGCGAGGCGCAGTCGTTGTCGCTGCCGCCCGAGTTGCGCGGCGTCTCCGGCTACAACGTCGGCGTGCGCACCGTCGACGCCTCGTCGGGCCGGGTGGCGATCGACCCGCTGATCAAGAAGAACATGGCGCTGCCCGCGCGGGCGCGCAAGACCTACTACACGAGCCGCCCGGGCCAGGAGCGGATCGTGCTCGACGTCGTGCAGTACCGGGACGGCGCGGACGACGCGGTCAGCCTGGGCCAGCTCGTGGTCGGCCCGCTGGTCGCCCCCCGCGCCAACTACCCGATCGAGGTCACGACCGAATATCGCGAGGATGGAACGGTGATGTTGCAGGCCTACGACGCCCAGAGCGGCGTCGAGCTCGAGCAGGTCTTCGGCCGCGACGGCGCGCACGGCGGCAGCACGCTGGCGGCCCAGCGCGGACTGGTCCGTGGCGTGACGGTCAACGGGGTCAGCCAGTGACGGCGAAGCGGCCCGCACCGACCGCGTCCCGGCTGCCGCGCTCCACGGTGATCGCGTTGCTGGCGATGTTGCCGGCGGCGCTGGCGGCGGCGACCCTCGGCCAGGGCTGGCGAGCCGCCAACGACGATCTGCTGGCGGAGCAGCAGCGCATCGCCGCGATCAAGAAGGAGAACGCGGAGCTGGCCGGGCCCCAGAAGCTGTTGACGGCGAAACCGTTCGAGGCCTGCGCCGCCGTGACCGAGGGGCGCGTGCGGCTGGAGTGGGTCGCGGCCGCCTACCCGGAGGGCGAGCGCATGGCCTTCTTCGATGCCGCACGCTGCGCCGACTGGCGCGCCCGCGAGCTGAAGTCGGGCAAGCTGGCGCTGACCCACACCTCGTCGCTGCCGGGCTGCAACTGGTCCGGCGAGGTCGTCTTCGTCGCCGCGGCGTGGAGCGTCGACACCGAGGACGAGCAGGGTGCCTTCAGCTACAGCAACGTCTCCCTCGCCACCTACGGCACGGAGATCGAAGGCTGCTTCAAGGTCCGATGAACATGCTGCGGCTGGTGCGAGAGGACGGCAGCGGCGTGGTCGAGATGCCGGGCGAGTCGAACCTGCTCGGCCGCGACGCGAGCTGCGACGTGGTGGTCGCGGACAAGTCGGTGTCGCGTCGCCACGCGGTGATCGAACGCCGCGGTGACGCCTGGTGGGTCACCGACCAGGGCTCCGCCAACGGCATCTTCATCGGCGGCACGCGGGTGGCCGACGGCTCGCTCGCCCACGGCCAGGACTTCTCGCTGGGCCTGGTGCGCTTCCGGGTCGAGCTGCCGCAGGCCGCGGCGGAAGTGGCGGACGGCGATTCCGGCGGCACCCTGCTGATCCCCGTCTCGTCGCTCGGCGTGATGCCGGCGGCGCCGCCGCCGTTGCCGGCGGTGGCGACCGACCCGCGGGAGGCCGCGGCAGCGGCGCTGGCGGTGTCGGTCCACGCCAGCCCGGCCGAGGTCCAGGCCCGGTTGCGCGAGATCGAGGCCGACCTCGGCGGCCGCATCGCCCATGCGCCGACCCCGCACCTGCGCGCGACCTGGACGGCCAGCCTGGAGGAGGCCCGCGCCGCCGCGGCGCTGCTGGCGCCGGCCGCGGCCGGTCCGGCGTTCGACGTCGGCGACCTGCCGTCCGCGCAGCCGGTGGTCGGCTCCGAGATCGTCGACGAGGTGCGGGCCCAGGTCCGCGGCGCAGCACCCGCGCCCGCCCGCCAGGCCTCACCGTCGGGCCCGCCGCAGTCGACGATGATCTTCGCCTCGCTGACGGTGATCCTGCTCGGCCTCAGCCTCTTCTTCTGGCTCTCGGCGCGGGGCTCGCGCGAGGCGCTGCGCGAGCTGCGGGCGGCCTCGGACACCGCCAAGGCCGTCGACGAGAACCGCTCGTACGACGGGATCCGCAAGCTGGTCGCGGGCGGCGCGCTGCAGAACGGCAAGGTCGCGTTGTGCAACGGCGGGGCGACCCCGGTCGAGATCCGCTGGCTGGGTGCACTCTACGCGACCCGCGGCCCCGCGGGCGAGGTGCGGATCGAGAAGTTCATGAGCAACGCCTCGCGCTGCATCGGCAACGAAGCGCAGGGCGAGCGCCTCGACCTGCTGGTGCCGGGCGAGCGCAAGGCGTCGCTGGCCGCGGGCTCGTGCACGTGGGACGGCCAGGCGCTGTTCGTCGCGGTCGAGTACGCGACGCCCGGCCAGGACCAGCCACGCCGGCTGGCCCGCTCCGTGGGCAGCGGCGACGAGTGCCTCGACCTCGGCACGGGCGGGGCAGCGCCGGCCGAGGCGCCCGCGGCCACGCCGCCGGCGGCGACGAAGATGGGGGGAGGTGGAGGGCAATGACGAGACACACGGTGCGGACCCTGCTGGCGCTGCTGGCGACCGTCGCGCTGGGCGTACCGGCGCTGGCCCAGGACACCGGCCCCCCGGTCACTCGGCGGCGCCCGGCCAAGCCGCAGCCGCCCGCCCAGGGCACGGCCGCGCCAGCCCAGGCCGGCGAGGGCAGCCGGGCCGCGACCGGCCCCGAGAACAGCACCTTCGTGCTGCGCTGCGACCTGGCCTGCGTCGTCACCATCGACGGCGCCGAGGTCGCGCGGCTCGAGGCCCGGGTCACCAGGAAGCACACGGTCGCCGTCGGCGAGCACATCGTCGAGGCCACGACGACCGACGGCAAGAAGCGCTGGGAGCAGATCGTCCGCGCCGAGGGCAAGGGCCAGAAGATCGTCAACATCGAACTCGTCGCCGCCGCCGCAGCCGAGGCGGTCGCCGCCGCCGCGACCACCTCGCCCGACCAGTTCGACCGGGCCGCCGCGGGCGTCTACGCGAGCATCGACGACGTGCGGGTCGCGGGCTCGGCAATCGGCTCGGCGCTGAAGCGCAACTTCGGCTTCCACAAGGCCTCGAACGACGCGCTCCACCTCGCCACCCAGAACCTCAAGCGCGCGAGCGACGGCGTCAAGCTGCTGACTCCCGGCGACGAGCCGCGGAAGAAGGCCGCCACGGACATGGACCGGGCGGGCGGTGCGGCCGACCAGTACGCCCAGTTGATGGCCAAGGCCCTGGTCTCGGCCCAGGAGAAGAACTCGGCGCGCGGCGAGCCGCAGGACCTGACGGCCCAGGCGATGGCGGCCCTGCCGGGCATGAACCTGGCGCCGGACACGCTGCAGCTGCTGGGGCAGTCGAGCGCATTCAGGGACGCGCTGCCCGCCGACCTGCAGGCGCGCGTGGCGCAGGACCCGATGGACGTGCGGCTGGGCGCCGAGTCGCTCTCCGCCAGCCCGCTGCTGATCGTCGACGTGCAGAAGGGCTCGCTCGCCGAGGACCTCGGGCTGAAGGCGGGCGACCGCCTGATCGCCGTCGGGGGCAAGGAACTCTCCAGCCTGATGGACTTCAAGCGCGGGCTGCGCGATGCCGTCGGCGGCCGGGTGATGCTGACCTTCGAGCGTGAGGGCAAGCGCCAGGACCGCGAGCTCAAGGTCCCGGGCAAGTTGCCGTGAGTCCCGCTTGACGCGCGACCGGCGGCACCCTTAGGATCTTCCAAACCCAATCCCTCGTCTTCGGAAGAAGTGCAGGCGTCGATGGACTTCGGACGCTCTGGTCGTGAGATTCCTCACCTTGCGCGCGCCCTTGTGAGGGCTCGCACGTCCATTCGTTCCCGCTCGTCGTACCTTGCGTCAGACATCCCTCGCAACCAGCACCGAACCCGTCGGCCGGGCGCGATCTCGCGCCGCAGGTCGGCCGCAGACCAGGCGTAGCGGAGGCCGCAGATGGCGGACACGAACGAGCTCCTCGACCAGGCCGCGGAGAGCGCCAAGAAGCTCGCCGAAGAAGCCGAGCAGACCCACGACGCGATCGAGACCCTGTACGACCGCGTCAAGTTGCTGGGCGACCGCGTCGAGCAGGAGTCCGAGGAGTCGCACCAGGGCGCCGAGGAGCTGATCCGCCGGATCGGCGAGGCCGAGAAGGAGCTGGAGCAGGCGTCGAAGGAGTCGAAGGACTCGCTCGACAAGCTGCAGGACCGCTCGGGCGAGCTCGAGAACCACGTCGGCGAGGTGCTCGACAAGGTCAAGCAGGCGGTCAGCGAACTCGGCGACAAGCGCGACCAGTTGCTGAAGGACGCCGAGCAGCTGCAGGACGAGGGCGAGGACCGGCTGCAGCAGCTCCAGAAGCAGGTCGAGGAGCTGCAGGCCGAGGCCGAGAAGCAGTTGCAGGAAGCCGAGCAGCAGATCCAGCAGTTCCGCGACCACGTCGACGACGCGCGCGAGGCGCTCGACGCCAAGAAGGACGAGCTGGTCGCCGGCGTCGACTCCTTCCAGGAGGATCTCGGCAGCAAGCTGCAGGACCTCGTCTCGCAGTTCGAGTCCACCGTCTCCGAGGGCGAAACGCTGCTCCAGAACCTGATCGAGGCCGTCGAGCAGATGTCCGAGGACACGGGCAGCCAGCTCGAGGACAAGCAGGACGAGGTGATGCGCCAGCTGCTCGACGCGATGGGGCCGCTGCGCGACGCGCTGGAGCAGCTCAACGAGGCGGGCGAGCAGTTCGAGCAGGTGTACGACAGCAGCCTCGGTGCGGTGCAGGAAAAGATCGAGATCGTGCTGAAGATCATCGAGGCCATGAAGCCGGTCCTCGAGCTGGTCAAGCAGCTCTTCCGCTAACGGGGAGAAGGGGCGCTTATGGCGGAACGCGACGACGGGCTCGGAAAGCTGGAGAAGTTCGTCGCCCTGATGGACGAGACCGCACAGGAGCTCGACCAGCAGGGCAAGAACGTCGACAAGCTGAACGACGAGTACGACAAGCTCGAGGACGATACCGAGACCCGGATCGGCGCCTGGACCGAGAGCCTGTCGACGCTCGGCGGCGAGCTCGAGGAGGACGTCGACAAGGCGAAGGAGACGCTCGGCAAGGGCGAGGAGTCCACCAGCCAGCACGAGTCGTCGTCGCTGGCGGAGGCGATCCAGGCCCTGGACAAGCTCCAGCAGGAAACCGAGAGCGGCCTCGACAAGGCCGAGCAGGAGCTGGAGAAGGCCAAGGACGAGCTGGAGAGTGCCGGCTACGACGCGCTGGAGCAGGCGATTGCCAAGCTCGAGCAGGGCGTCGACCAGCTCGAGCAGATGGCGACCCAGGCCTTCGACGAGTTGGAGAAGGGCATCGAGTCGATGACCCAGGAGGCCGACCAGGAGAAGCAGCAGACCGAAGAGGCGATGGGCTCCATGCTCGAGGAGGTCCAGAACGCGATCACCTCGGCGATGGCGGAGGCCTTCGAGGCCTTCGTGGAGAACCTCGGCGAGAACAAGGACCGCATCGACGGCGGCTTCGACGAGATCGAGCAGGAAGGCAAGAGCGAGCACGACGACCTCGCGTCGCAGGCCGAGAGCGCGCTCGGCGACCTGGCGGCCCAGGGCCTCGGCATGCTGCAGGACGCCGTCCAGGACATCGGCTCCGATGTCCGCGACCAGCTGGTCGACGCGGCCCACGACGCGGTCGAGGAGTTCATCAAGGACCTGATCGAGGAGATCATCCTGGTCTCCGTCACCACCCAGGCCGGCGCCTCGTTGACGACGGCGATGGCCCCCTACCTGCCGCCGCTCAAGGTTGCCAAGGAGGTCGTGGAGAAGATCAACGACCTGCTCGACGCCTTGAACCCGCTGGACTGACGGGAGCGAGAACATGGCCGAGCTGAAAGAGATCCTGTCCCAGCTCTCGGAGGCGGTGCCGGACATCAACGACCGCGTCCAGAAGGTGCTCGACGAAGGTGAGGAGACCCGCCGCGCTGGCGAGGAGCTGCTGCTGACCGAGTTCGACAAGAAGAAGGCGGAAGCGGAGCAGCTCTTCGAGCAGGCGAAGCAGACGATCGCCGAGGTGCAGAAGGAGAGCGAGGAGTCCGAGAAGGAGGTCGACGAGGCGATCTCGGCCGTCGAGAAGGCGCTCGAGCAGGCCCAGGCCTCGGCCGAGCAGGCACTCGGCAAGCTCGAGCAGCAGGTCGAGCAGGCCGGCGAGTCGGCCGACAAGCTCCAGGATGCGATCAAGCAGGGCATCGAGGAGATGGAGCAGGACGCCGAGAAGTACTCCGAGGCTCTCAAGGAGCACGTCGACGAGCGGATCGACACCTCGCGCCAGGAGATGGACGCGGCGCTCGACGTGGCGCAGAAGCAGCTCGACGCGCTGCGCTCCAAGCTCGAGGAGGTCACCGGCGAGCTGAACCAGGCGATCGAAGACCTCGCCACCGAGATGGAGAAGCAGCGCGAGGACGTCACGGCGCGCTCCGAGGAACTGGTCGAAGAAGGCAAGAAGGCCGCCTCCGAGCTGGGCGACAAGCTCGGCGACCTGGCCGAGAACGTGATCAAGACCGGCACCGACGGCGTGCGCGACTTCGTCCAGGAGCAGGTCGAGGAGCAGCTCCGGCGCCTGATCAAGGAGGCCGTCGACGTGGTCGGCGACGCCATCCGCGACCTCGGCAACGTGCTCGACCAGAAGAAGGCGGGCTCCGCCACGGCCCGCGACGCGCTCGAGCCCCTGGTCGAGACGGTGATGGACCGGCTCGACCCGCTGAAGACGGCGATCGACTCGATCAAGGATGCGGCCGAGAAGGTCGGCATCGACTTCGGATAGAGCGCAGCCGGCCGGGACGTCGCGGGTAGCGGACGGACGCAGGGACGACAGGCGCTGGAGGTAGGCCGTGGCCACCGAACTCGAACAAACGGGACCCGAAGCACTCGAGAAGCTCAAGCAGCTCGAGCAGGACGCGGACAAGGCCGACGAGATCTTCTCGTCTGCCCGCGAGGCCTTCGACGAGGCCCGCCAGCAGCTCGAGAGCGACTGGGACAAGGTGTCCGAGGCGCTGCAGAGCCTGATGGAGACCGCGAAAGAGGAGCAGCAGTCGACCGAGTCCGAGACGAAGGACGCGGTGGCCGCGCTCGAGAAGCTCGAGCAGCGCGTGTCGCAGTTCGAGGACGAGGTCGACGAGACGCTCGAGGACGCCCGCGAGGGCGTCGAGGAGCACGGCGAGAAGCTCGAGGCGCTGATCCCCGAGCTGCAGAAGGTCCTGGAGCAGGTCGAGCAGGCCAGCCAGGAGCTCGAGAAGAAGGCCGAGGAGATCGGCCAGGCGCTCGAGAAGGCGGTGTCCGAGGCCGAGGACTTCCTGGAGAACGACGTCGTCAACGCCGTCCAGGAGATGGAGCAGGAGGTCGACAAGCGCGCCGACGAGCTGAAGCAGCACGTCGAGGGCGAGGTCGTGCCTCAGCTCCAGGAGCGGGCCCAGTCGTTCATGGACAAGCTGGAGCAGTTCCAGCAGGACCTGCAGAAGAAGCTCGAGGAGGTCGGCCAGCAGCAGGAGAGCCGGCAGACCGACAAGATGCAGCAGGTCGACGAGGGCATCAAGAACGACGTGCAGGTGCTCGCCGAGATGGGCGAGCGCATCGCCAACTACATGGAGAAGCTGGGCGGCGTGGTCGACGAGGGCAAGGACCACATGGGCAAGGCCGTCGACGAGGTGACGGATGCCTGCGACACGGCCGCGACCGGCGTCAACGTCACGCTGGAGATCTTCGACGAGCTGCGCGAGCTGTTCAGCCGCTTCAGCTTCGTGCGGATGTAGACCGGGCCGCTACCGCGGCAGCAGCACCATCGCGGCCCGCGTCCACTCGTCGACCCGACCCCACGCCAGCGTCGGCAGCACGTTGAGCGCCGCCAGCGCGCACAGCGCCAGGGCCTCGCGGCCGCCGAGCGACAGCGCCGGCGCGGTGCCGGTCTCGGGGTCGATCACCATCGCGCGCATGACCCGGAAGTAGTAGAACGCCGCCACCGCCGCGTTGACCGCGCCGACCCCCGCGTACCAGTAGAACTCCGGGCCGCGGGCGATGATCGCGCCGAACACGTAGAGCTTGCCGAAGAAGCCGACGAACGGCGGCAGCCCCATCAGCGAGAGCAGGAAAGTGGCCATCGCCAGCGCCAGCAGCGGCGAGCGGCGGTGCAGGCCCGCGTAGTCGCGCAGGTCGAAGCTGCCCTCGGAGGCGTGGATCGCCGCCACGACGCCGAAGGCGCCGAGGTTCATCAGCACGTAGGTGAACAGGTAGACGAGCACGCCGCGGCCGCCGTCCTCGCTCATCGCCACCACGCCCATCATCACGTAGCCGGCGTGGGCGATCGAGGAGTAGGCGAGCAGCCGCTTCATGTTGGTCTGGGTCAGCGCCGCGACGTTGCCGAGCGTCATCGTCGCCACCGAGATCCACATCAGCAGCTGCGGCCAGTCGACGATCTCGACCAGCGCCAGCGCCCCGCCGCGCTGCAGCGACAGGGCCTCGAAGCAGAAGCGCATCATCACGGCGAAGCCCGCGGTCTTGGGCACCACCGACAGGAAGGCCGCGACCGGCGTGGGCGCGCCCTCGTAGGCGTCCGGGCACCAGAAGTGGAACGGCACCGCGGCGACCTTGAAGCCGAAGCCCGCGAACACCAGCAGCGCCGCCAGCCACAGGCCGAAGCTGGAGCCCGCCGGCAGCGAGCCCGCCATCGCGGCCGACACGCCCGCGATGCTGGTGGTGCCCGCGATGCCGTAGACGAGCGACAGGCCGTACAGCATCGTCCCCGAGGAGGCGGCGCCGAACAGCAGGTACTTCAGCGCGGCCTCGTTCGAGCGCGGGTCGCGCTTGAGGTAGGCGACCAGCACGTAGGAGGGGATCGAGACCATCTCCAGCGCCAGGTAGACCATCACCAGGTCGTTGGCGGAGGCGAGCAGCAGGCAGGCGAAGGCCACCGCCAGCAGCAGGGCGTGGAACTCGCCGAGGCCGAGGCCCTTCAGCTCGCGCGAGCGGCCGAGGTCGAAGGACAGCAGCACCAGCAGCGTCCCCAGCAGGATCAGCGCGCGCAGCAGGGCGGACAGCGGGTCGGAGGCGATCATCCCGCTCCAGCTCGCGACGGGAGCGCCGGTCTCGCGGGACAGCGCGACGAGCGCCAGCAGCAGGCTCAGCACGGAGATCGGGCCGATCGCGCGGCGGGCGGCGCCGCCGGCAGAGTCGAGCACGACCACCAGCAGCAGCCCGAGGCAGACGATCGCCTCGGGGACGGTGCGGGCGAGGCTCTCGAGGAGGGCGTCCATTGTCGTTATCCCCGCAGCGTGGTGGCGGCGTCGAGGTTGGGCGTCCGGCGCATGCGGTAGAGCGCCAGCACCAGGGCCAGCGCGACCGCGACCTCGGCCGCCGCCACGACGATCACGAAGGTGCCGAAGACCTGGCCGTCGATGCCGCCCGTGCCGAAGCGCGAGAAGGCGACCAGGTTGAGGTTGGCGGAGTTGAGCATCAGCTCGACGCCCATCAGCGCCTGCACGGCGTTGCGGCGGGTGATCAGGCCGAGCAGGCCGAGCGCGAACAGCGCCGCCGAGACCAGCAGGTAATGCGCGAGAGTCGGTTCGAGGTTCACGCGTCCTCCCGCTTGCGCACGATCAGGGCGGCGCCGATCAGGGCGACCAGCAGCAGGATCGAGGCCGCCTCGAACGGCAGCAGGTACTTGCCGAGGAAGGCGCGACCGATCTCGGCCGTGGTGGCGGACGGCAGGCGCCCGGCGCCGATCGCCCACGGGGTGCGGGTGGCGACAGCGGCCAGCAGGATGAACACGCCCGCGGCCACGAACAGCCCCGGCACCAGTTGCCGCGCCTCGGCCCGCAGGTCGAGGTCCTGGATGCGGTGGGTGAGCATCACACCGAAGACCAGCAGGATCAGGATGCCGCCGACGTAGACGAGGAACTGCACGGCGGCCAGGAAGTCGGCGCCCAGCAGGACGTAGAAGCCGGCGACGCCGGAGAACGTCGCGAGCAGGGCGAAGGCGCTGTTGATCAGGCTGCGCGAGAGCACGACCACGGCGGCCGAGGCCAGCACGATCAGGGTCAGCACCCAGAAGACGACGGCCGAGGCGGTCACGCGGCACCTCCCTCGGTCGGCTTCGGCGCAGCCGCTGCGGCAGCCGCGGCCGGCGCGGGAGCCGGGGCCGGCGGTTTCGGGTTGACCGTGAGGAACACCGCGTCCGGCTTGGCGAAGCGGTACAGGTGATCGCGGATGTCGGTGCTCGCGAACTCGTACTCCGGGGTCATGTAGATGCAGTCCGTGGGGCAGGGGTACGTGCAGAGGTTGCAGTAGCAGCACAGCGACATGTCGATGTCGAAGACCTTGACGTCGAGCTTGATCGCCTGGCCGTTGGCGGCGTAGATGGGCGCCGACCCGGCCGCCCGCTTG
Source organism: Vicinamibacteria bacterium (assembly GCA_023701125.1). Taxonomy (GTDB): domain Bacteria; phylum Acidobacteriota; class Vicinamibacteria; order Fen-336; family Fen-336; genus WYBL01. Next base: position 13,167 of record JAMPXO010000078.1, read on the forward strand.
TCCGCCTTGATCGAGATGCAGTTGACGGGGCAGGCGCGCGCACACTGGCCGCAGCCGATGCAGTCCTCGTACTTGAGGTGAAGCCGCATCCGGCTCTTGGGCGGCAGCGTCCACTTCTGCTCGGGGTACTGCAGCACCACCTTGGGGGTGAACAGGTGGCGCCAGGTGATGTCCATGCCGACGAGCACGGTGTAGAAGCCGCTCCAGAGATCGGCGAACCAGGTCTTCACGCGACCGCCTCCCGCACCTGGCGCGCGTGCCAGCGCCACGCCCGCAGCGCCGTCAGCATCAGGTATCCGCAGAGCAGCGCCGTCAGCGGCCAGCCGAACCACGGGTCCCACGGGAACCCGCCGGCGGTGGCCGGCGCCGTCAGCAGCCCGCCGATGACCACGATCAGGAACAGCGCGATCGGCAGCAGCACCTTCCAGGCGACGTGCATCAACTGGTCGACGCGCAGCCGCGGCAGCGTCCAGCGCAGCCACATGTGGACGAAGACCAGCGCCCACGCCTTGGCGATCAGCCACACCGGGCCGATGTCGAAGCCCGCGACCGTCTGCAGCACCGGCAGCGGCGCCGCGAAGCCGCCGAGGAACAGCACGGAGACCATGGCCGAGGCCACGAACATCTCGGTGTACTCGGCGAGGAAGAACATCGCGAAGAAGAAGCCGCTGTACTCGGTGTGGAAGCCGGCCACCAGCTCGCTCTCGGCCTCCGGGATGTCGAACGGGGTGCGGTTGCACTCCGCGAGCGTCGCCGTGAAGAAGACCAGGAAGGCGATCACGTTGAGCGGGAAGAACTTCCACAAGAACCAGTTGTGCAGCCCGCCCGCCTGCGCCGCGACGATCTGCTGCAGCGACAGCGAGCCGGCGATCATCACCACGACGATCAGCGACATCACCGCCGGGATCTCGTAGGAGACGATCTGCGCGGCCGAGCGCATCGCGCCGAACAGCGCGTACTTGTTGTTGGAGGCCCAGCCCGCCATGATCAGGCCGACCGTCGACAGCGAGCCGATCGCGATCACGTAGAAGGCGCCGACGTCGAGGTCGGTGCCCTGCCACGTGGGCGAGAAGGGCAGCACCGCGAAGCCCATGAAGGCGCCGATCACGACCAGGCACGGCGCCACCACGAACAACGGCCGATTGACCGCCGCCGGGAAGATCGCTTCCTTGAACAGCAGCTTGATGGTGTCGGCGATCGTCTGCAGCAGGCCCCACGGGCCGACCCGCATCGGGCCGAGCCGGTCCTGCATGAAGCCGGCGAGCTTGCGCTCGACGTAGACGTAGCCGACCGGCCCCAGCGAGATGAAGCCGAGGCACAGGCCGGCGGCGAGCAGCCCGGCGAGCGAGATGGAGGCCCAGGCCGGGACGTTCTGGTCCCAGCCGGGGATGAGCGAGAAGAGCCGGAGCAGGGCGTCCATGGCTAGCGATCGATCTCCCCGAGGACCACGTCGAAGCTGCCGATGAGGGCGATGATGTCCGCGATCATCACGCCGCGCGCCACGTGGTGGAACGCGCTCATCGCGGTGAAGCAGGGGCTCTTGACCTTCACCCGGTAGGGGTTGACTGCGGTGCCGTCGGCCACGACGTAGTAGCCGAGGTTGCCACGCGCGGCCTCCGAGCGGGCGAACACCTCGCCCTTGGCCGGCTTGACGCGCTTGGGCACCTTCTCGCGGACGTCGGTCTTGTCGAGCTTCTCGAGCCGGTCGAGGGCCTGGCTGACGATCCGCGCCGACTCCTTCATCTCGACCACGCGCACCCAGTTGCGGTCGAAGCAGGAGCCCTTCGGCCCGTACTGGCCCTCTCCCACCGGCACCTCGAACGTGTAGTTCTCGTAGCCGGAGTAGGGCTCGTCCTTGCGCAGGTCGTACTTCACGCCGCTGCCGCGCAGGTTGGGGCCGGTCAGGTCGTAGGAGATCGCCAGCTCGCGGCTGACGACCCCGACCCCGGCCGTGCGCGAGATGAAGATCTTGTTGCCGATCAGCAGGTTGACGAGCTCGGGGTAGGTGATCTGGTCGAACTCCGAGACGATCTCCCGGCAGGCCTTGACGAAGCCCTCGGGCACGTCGTGGGAGACGCCGCCGACCCAGTTGTAGTTGTAGAGCAGCCGCGCGCCGCACGTCCACTCGAAGACGTCGAGGATCTTCTCGCGGTCGCGCAGCAGGTGCAGGAACGGCGTGAAGGCCCCGAGGTCCATGCCGTAGGTGCCGATCGCGACGCAGTGGGACGCGATCCGCTGCAGCTCGGCCATGATCACGCGGATCGTCTGCACGTAGGGCGAAGGCTCGATCGCGAGCAGCTTCTCGACCGCCAGGCAGTAGCCGAGCGAGTTGCCCATCGAGGCGACGTAGTCGAGGCGGTCGGTGTACGGGATCACGCCCGGGTAGTCGACGTTCTCGCAGTGCTTCTCGAAGCAGCGGTGCAGGTAGCCGATGTGGGGCCGGGCGTCGCGCACCAGCTCGCCGTCGGTGATCAGCTCGATCCGCAGCACGCCGTGGGTGGACGGGTGTTGCGGGCCCATCGAGAGGATCATCTCGTCGGGGCCGATGTCGTCGATCCGCCAGCCGACCGTGTCGGCAGAGGTGATCGGGCGGGTGGCGCTCACGCTTCACCCCCGGAAACGGGGACGTGGGCATTGAAGGGATCGTGCTGGAACGGGCCGGTGCCGAACTCTTCGCCCTTCATCGCCTTGTCCGCCATCTGCTCGGTCGGCTTCACGCGCATGCCGCGGTAGAAGTCGGGGTCGGTCCAGTCCTTGCGCAACGGATGCCCCTCCCAGTCGTCGGGGAGCAGGATGCGGCGCAGGTCGGGGTGGCCATCGAACACGATGCCGAACAGGTCCCAGGCCTCGCGCTCGTGCCAGTTGGCGGCGCCCCAGGTGGCCTCGACCGTCGGCACCCGGGCGCCCTCGCGCGGCACGTGGACCTTCAGTGCGAAGCGGTGGAAGTGGGTGTAGGAGAAGAGGTGGTAGACGACCTCCATCCGCGGTTCCTTCTCCTTGTGGAAGTCGACCGCGGACAGGCACAGCAGGTTGTCGAGCACCAGCGCCGGGTCGGCCTTGCAGAAGGCCGCGACCTCGGCGATGCGCTCCGTCTTCACCACCACGTAGGGCGAGGCCGCCTCGACCAGCGCGCTCACCACGTCGGCGCCGAACTTCTCCTGCAGCTTCGTGCAGATCTCCGCGGGCGTCATGCCTTGGCTCCGGGATCAGGCGCGGCGGCCGGCGCTGCCGGCGCGGCCGGCGCCGCGGGCGCAGCAGCAGGCGCCGCTGCGGGCTTGGGAGCGGCCGCGGGTGCCGGCTTGGCGGGAGGCTCGGGCCTCGGCACCGGCAGCGGCTCGATCAGCCGCAGCGAGCCGTCGGCCATCCGTTCGACGCCGTCGAGGTGGGCGTCGACCAGGCTGCCGGGGGCCAGCGGCTTCTTGCGCAGCACGCGGTCCTCCTGCAGCTTCTCCTGCAGCTTCATCACCCCGTACAGCAGCGCCTCGGGCCGCGGCGGGCAGCCGGGCACGTAGACGTCGACCGGGATGATCTCGTCCACGCCCTTCAGCACGTGGTAGCCGTGGCGCCAGTAGGGGCCGCCGTTGTTGGCGCAGGAGCCCATCGAGATCACGTACTTGGGCTCGGCCATCTGCTCGTACAGGCGCTTGAGCCGGGTCGCCATCTTCAGCGTGACCGTGCCGGCGACGATCATCAGGTCGCTCTGGCGCGGGGTGGCGCGCGGGATCATGCCGAAGCGGTCCCAGTCGAAGCGGGTGCCGCCGGCGGCCATCATCTCGATCGCGCAGCAGGCGAGGCCGAACGTCATCGGCCACAGGCTCGACTTGCGCGCCCAGTTGACCACTTCGTCGACCGTGGTGAACGCCACGTGGTCGGGGAAGCGGTTTTGGATCAGGCCGCTGACCGGCGGCGGCAGGGTCTGGACCAGCTTCACGGGGACACCCGGTCGTCGAGCCGCACCCAGGCCAGGTCGCCCTTGCGCCAGACGTAGGCGAGGCCGATCGCGAGCACGGCGATGAAGAAGAGGCCTTCCAGGAAGGCAATCGCGCCCAGCTCGCGGAAGACGACCGCCCAGGGCAACAGGAACACGGCTTCCACGTCGAACACGAGGAAGACCAGCGCGAAGACGTAGAAGCGGACGTTGAACTGAACCCAGGCGCCGCCGATCGGCTCCTCGCCACACTCATATGTGGTGAGCTTCTCGGCGGTGATCCGGGACGGCCGGATGACCCACCAGAAGATCAGGCCGCCGGCGACGAACCCGACGGCAGCGACGAAATAGAGGAGGACGGCGCTCCAGGAGGTCAGGAAGTCCGCGCTGCTCAAGGTTGGCGGCATGCGGGTGGCTCCAGCGTTGGACGTACGACCGGGGGGGACCGTAGCAAATGGCCTGCCGCATGGCAAGACGCAGCCATTGCGCAATTCAGGCCCCGCGAGCCCCCTTCAACGGCTCACAAGTGGGCCCCGCGTCGGGATTCTGTCCCGCCGCGACTCTCCCGCGCGCGCGATGCGCGGGCCGGTTCCGTCAGAACCAGGCGGGTCGGCAGGTCGAGCGGTACGTGCCGTCCCCGCGCCGGATGTGCCCCGACGAGAGGTGGATGTCGTACTGGTCGTTGGCGGCGTTCGAGTCCTTGACCGCGATCTCTTCGCCGTCGAACTTCGCGCACAGGCCGGCGGCCTCGAGCTCGCGAACGACCGCGAGATGGAAGGCGTCGCCGTCGCGCACGTAGTAGCCGCCCGCCCCGCGCTGCTCGTTCAGGATGAAGAGCTGCGGTTGTTTGGTCACCACGCGGTTGATCGCGTCGTCGACGTCCTTCAGGAACGAGGGCGAGAGGTACGGGCAGGACTCGCCCGAGCCGGTGCCCGGAGGCAACCTGCAGCCGGTCGAGGTCTGCGGCGCTGGCGTGGGCGTGGCCGCTGGCGTCGGCGTGGCCGTGGGCGCCGGTGTCGAGCCCGGCGTGGGGGTCGGCGTGACGCTCGTGCCCGGACCGGAGGGCGTGGGTGTGGCCACGGGAGTGCCGCTGGTGCCGCCCGGCAACTCCTCGTAGAGGGTCTGGCAGCCTCCGAGCCACAGTGCGCTGACGGCGATCGCCGCCGTACGAGTCCAGTTCGCCACCGTACCCTCCCGAGAAATGACTTCAGGAGTATGGGTCCAAAGGTTCTTCAAATCAAGAAATTCGGTCCACACTCGAGGCCCGCAGGTCCTGCGCCTTGGCGACGCCCCTCGACTTCTGGTAAATTTCCACTCCCTGCCACGCCGACGTAGCTCAGCGGTAGAGCAGCTGATTCGTAATCAGCAGGTCCTCGGTTCAAGCCCGAGCGTCGGCTCCACTCCCCCTCTACGACCACTCGTCACCGCGCCAGCGCCCCCAGTACGCGAAGGCTCGCGGCCAAGGCATCATAGCCACCCGCCCGGACCGCTCCAGGCGGACTTTGTCAGGAGTCGATCCAAACATGAGCGAGCCAACGGGCGTGCGGGACATCAGGACGGTCGCCCATGACCTCGGCGTGGCCGAGGACGACTTCATCCCCTACGGGCGCAAGAAGGCCAAGCTCGGCCCCGGCGCCCTGCAGCAGCCCGTGCGCGCGCGGCTGATCCTGGTCTCGGCGCTGACGCCGACCGACGCGGGCGAGGGCAAGACGACGACGTCGATCGGTCTCGCCCAGGGCCTCGCGAAGCTCGGTCAGCGGCCGTGCCTCGCGCTGCGCGAGCCCTCGCTCGGACCGGTGTTCGGGATGAAGGGCGGCGCCACCGGCGGCGGGATGTCGCGGCTCACGCCCGGCGAAGACATCAACCTCCACTTCAACGGCGACTTCCACGCCATCACCTCGGCCAACAACCTGCTCTCGGCGCTCGTGGACAACCACCTGCAGCAGGGCAACAAGCTGAACCTCGACCCGCGCCGGCTGCTGTGGCGGCGGGTGATCGACATGAACGATCGCGCGCTGCGCAACGTGATCGTCGGCCTCGGCGGGCCGCTGGAAGGCGTGCCGCGCGAGACCGGCTTCGACATCACGCCGGCGTCCGAGGTGATGGCCATCCTGTGCCTGTCGAAGGACGTCGACGACCTGCGCGCGCGGCTGTCGAAGATCGTCGTCGGCCTGACCCGCGACAAGCAGCCGGTGACCGCCGCGGACCTGAAGGCGGTGGGCGCGATGATGGCGCTGCTCAAGGACGCGATGCTGCCCAACCTGGTGCAGACGCTGGACGGCGTGCCGGCGCTGGTTCACGGCGGCCCGTTCGCCAACATCGCCCACGGCTGCAACTCCGTGATCGCGACCCGGGCGGCGATGGGCCTCGCCGACTGGGTGGTGACGGAGGCCGGCTTCGGCTTCGACCTCGGCGGCGAGAAGTTCTTCGACATCAAGTGCCGCACGACGGGCCTGTCGCCAGCGGCGGTGGTGATCGTGGCCACGATCCGCGCGCTCAAGCGCCACGGCGGCGTGGCCAAGGACGCGCTGTCGAAGCCCGACCCGGCCGCCGTCGAGCGTGGCCTCGCCAACCTGATGAAACACGTCGACAGCGCGCGCGCGTTCGACCGCGTGCCGGTGGTGGCGATCAACTGCTTCCCGACCGACTCCGAGGAGGAGACGCAGGTCGTCGAGCGGGCCTGCGCCGCGGTCGGCGTCAAGGTCGCGCGCAACGAGGGCTTCGCCCGCGGCGCCGAGGGTGGCGTCGCGCTGGCCGAGGCGGTGATGGCGCAGGCGCTGCGCGAGGTGCCGCCAGCGAAGACGCTCTACGCGCTCGAGGACGCTCCGAAGGTCAAGATGGAGAAGGTCGCCACGACCATGTACGGTGCGAAGGGCGTCGCCTGGACGCGCGAGGCCGAGGCCGACCTCGAGCGTGCCAAGGCGCTCGGCGGCGACGTGCTGCCGCTGTGCGTGGCCAAGACCCAGATGTCGCTGACCGACGACCCCAAGCGGGCCGGGTTCCCGCGCGACCACGAGGTCACGGTGCGCCGGGTCGTGCTGGCCGCGGGCGCCGGGTTCCTGGTCCCGCTGCTCGGCGAGATCATCCGCATGCCGGGGCTGCCGGCCGGGCCGCAGGCGGAGAAGATCGACCTCGTCGATGGCGAGGTGACGGGGATTCTGGGCTAGAGGAGTCCCCGCTAGTCCGGCAGGTCGTCGAGGGCCTCGAGCATCTCGCCGGGGCGATTGGTGCCGAAGCCGTAGACGCCGAGGGCGGCGAGGCCGGGCAGGTCCGCGGGGTCGTCGACGACCCACGTCGCGAGCTTGAGCCCAGCCTCGATCGCCCGCTGGCGCATCTCTTCGTTCAGCATGCCCTTCTCGGGCATCACGATCTCCGCGCCGACGGCCAGCGTCGCGGCGACGGCCTCGGCGATGCCGGCGCGGTAGAAGAGATGGCCGCGCGCGATCTCCGGCGCCATCCGCGCACAGCGGACCAGCGCGCGGTGGTCGAAGGACAGGATCGCCACCTCGGCGCTGGCGCCGGCCTTGCGGATCTCCTGCAGCGTGCGGGCCTCGATCCCGTCGGCGCGCTCGTCGTCGGTGACGGAGTCGTGCTTGATCTCGACCAGCACCTTCGCCCGGCCGCGCGCCATCGCCAGCGCCTCGGACAGCAGGGGCACGCGCTCGCCGGAGAAAGCCTCGCCGAAGCGGGACGGGTAGCCGGCCGAGAGCGCGCGGACCTGCTGCAGCGTGAGCGCGGCGGCCGGCCCGCTGCCGCTGGTCGTGCGGTCGAGGGTCGCGTCGTGCAGCACGATGACCTGGCCGTCCTTCGTGAGCTGGACGTCGAGCTCCAACCACGTGGCACCGATCTCGAGCGCGGACGCGAACGAGGCGAGCGTGTTCTCGGGCCGGTGGGCGCTGTTGCCGCGGTGGGCGATCACGAGGGGCTTCATCCCCGGCAATCTACCAGCAACTTCCGGCACCGCAAGGGTTTTCCGGATTGACGAAGTTTGACGGACCCTCCAGCCCCTTGGAGTCGTCTATCCCCGAGCCGGTCCCACCCCTGGAGCTCGGGGAGGCTCCCTCCGCATGCGTAAACGCCGCATCGTGCTGTTCGTCCTCGCCGCCGTGTTCGTGACTGCGGCGGCCTCGCTCAAGTTGCACCAGATCCGACTGGGCGCCGCCCAGGCCGCGTCCTTCCAGCCGCCACCCGATGCGGTGACGACGCTCGAGGTGTCCGCGGCCGCGTGGCCGCAGTCGCTGCACGCGATCGGCACCGTCACCGCGGACCAGGGCGTGACCGTGTCGGCGGACCTGCCCGGCGTGGTCGAGGAGATCCACTTCGACTCCGGCCGCAGCGTCCCGAAGGGCGCCGTGCTGGTGCGGCTCGACACTCGCCAGGAACAGGCCCAGCTCTCCGCGGCCCGCGCCCAGCTCGAGCTGGCCCGGCTCAACCGCGAGCGCGCGCAGGGCCTGGCCTCCCAGGGCGTGATCGCCCAGGCGGATCGCGACCGCGCGGAGGCCGAGTTCGCACAGGCCACGGCGCGGGTCGGCGAGATCGAGGCCACGATCCAGCGCAAGCAGGTGAAGGCTCCGTTCACGGGTCTGCTCGGCCTGCGCCAGGTCAACCTCGGCCAGTACCTCGAGGCCGGCTCGCCGATCGTCTCGTTGCAGTCGCTGGACCCGGTCCACGTCGACTTTTCCGTGCCGCAGCAGCAGGTGGCGCGGCTGCGGTTGGGCGGCGAGGTCGAGTTGTCGCTCGAGGGGGCCGCCGACGCCCACCTGCACGGCCGGATCAGCGCGGTCGACTCGGTGGTCGACGCCGCCACCCGCAACGTGCGGGTGCGGGCCAGCCTCGGCAACCCGGACGGCCGGCTGCGCCCGGGCATGTTCGTCGAGGCCCGCGTCGCCACCGGCGCTCCGGAGCCCGTGCTGGCCATCCCGACCTCGGCGATCGCCTATGCGCCGTACGGCGACTCGGTCTACGTCGTCGCCGACCTGCCGGGACCGGACGGCGGCACCTACCGTGGCGTGCGTCAGCAGTTCGTCAAGCTGGGCGCCGCGCGCGGCGACCAGGTCGCGGTGGTCTCCGGTCTCGCCGCCGGCGACGAGGTGGTGACCTCGGGCGCCTTCAAGCTGCGCAACGGCGCGCCGGTCAAGGTCGACAACAGCGTGCAGCCCGACAACGACCCGGCGCCGCGGCCGCGGGAGAACTGAGCACCGCGTGCGCTTCACGGACCTGTTCGTCAAGCGGCCGGTGCTGGCGGTCGTCGTCAACCTGGTGATCCTGATCGCCGGGCTGCAGTCGATCCGCGCGCTCTCGGTCCGCCAGTACCCGCGCAGCGACAGCGCGGTGATCCGGGTCAGCACGGCCTACGTCGGCGCCGACGCCGACCTCGTGCGCGGCTTCATCACGACGCCGCTGGAGCGGGCGCTGGCCAGCGCCGACGGCATCGACTACCTGGAGTCGGCCTCGACCCAGTCGCGCTCGACGATCACCCTCCACCTGAAGCTCAACTTCGACCAGAGCACCGCGCTGACCCAGGTCCAGGCCAAGGTCGCCCAGGTCCGCAACGACCTGCCGCCCGAGGCCGAGGCACCGGTGATCGAGCTGGAGACCGCCGACTCCCAGTTCGCGGCGATGTACATCGGCTTCGCCTCCGACGAGCTGGACCAGAACCAGATCACCGACTACCTGAGCCGGGTGGTGCAGCCGCGGCTGTCGGCCGTCTCCGGCGTGCAGCGCGCGGAGATCCTCGGCGACCGCACGTTCGCAATGCGGATCTGGCTGCACCCCGAGAAGATGGCGGCGCTCGGCATCTCGGCCACCGACCTGCGCCAGGCGCTGGAGGCCAACAACCACCTGTCGGCGCTGGGTCGCACCAAGGGCCAGATGGTGTCGGTCAACCTGGTCGCCAACACCGACCTGCGCACGCCCGAGGAGTTCCGCCAGCTCGTGGTCAAGCGCAGCGGCGACACGGTGGTGCGGCTGGGCGAGATCGCCGACGTCGTGCTGGGCGCCGAGAACTACGACGAGGACGTGCGCTTCTCGGGCCAGACCGCCACGTTCATGGGCGTGTGGGTGCTGCCCTCGGCCAACTCGCTCGAGGTGGTGTCCCGCGTGCGGGAGGCGATGGCGCAGGTCCAGCAGGACCTGCCGCCCGCGATCCGCGCCGGTATCCCCTACGACTCCACGCTCTACATCCAGGACGCGATCGACGAGGTGCTGAAGACGCTGGTCGAGACGCTGCTGATCGTGATCCTCGTCATCTACCTGTTCATGGGCTCGCTGCGCTCCGTGCTGGTGCCCGTGGTGGCGATCCCGATCTCGCTGGTCGGCGCCGTGTTCCTGATGGCGGCCTTCGGCTTCACGATCAACCTGCTGACGCTGCTGGCGATCGTGCTCGCGGTCGGCCTCGTCGTCGACGACGCGATCGTGATGGTCGAAAACGTCGAGCGCCACATCGCCGCGGGCCAGCCGCCGGTCGAGGCCGCGCTGCTGGCGGCGCGCGAGCTGGTCGGGCCGATCGTGGCGATGACCATCACGCTGGCCGCGGTCTACACGCCGGTCGCGCTGCAGGGCGGGCTGACCGGGGCGCTGTTCCGCGAGTTCGCGTTCACCCTGGCCGGCGCGGTGCTGGTCTCGGGCGTCGTCGCGCTCACCCTGTCGCCGATGATGAGCGCGCGGCTGCTGCGCCGTGACGAGAACCAGCACGGCTTCGCGGGCTTCGTCACCCGCCGCTTCGAGGCGCTGCGCAAGGGCTACGCCCGGGCGCTGGGCTGGACGCTGCGCGACCGGGCGGCGGTGCTCGCGGTGTGGGCGCTGGTCGTGGTGCTGGGCGCGCCCTTCTACCTCTTCTCGCAGAAGGAACTGGCGCCGGTCGAGGACCAGGGCGTCGTGTTCAGCATCGTGCAGTCCTCGGCCAACGCCACCCTCGACCAGACCAAGCTGTTCGCCGAGCGCGTCGGCGACGTCTACCGCGCGCTGCCGGAGACCGCGAGCACGTTCGAGATCCTGTTCCCGAACGGCGGCTTCGGCGGCATGGTGACGAAGCCGTGGAGCGAGCGCCAGCGCGCGACCCAGGACCTGCTGATGGCGCTGTCCGAGCCGCTGTCGGCGATTCCCGGCGTGCGCGTGATCCCGATGACGCCGGCGCCGCTGCCGGGCGGTGGCGACTTCCCGATCGACCTGGTGCTGGCCTCGACCGACGAGCCGCAGCGGCTGGCGGAGATCGCCGGCACGCTGGTCGGCAAGGCGTTCCAGAGCGGGCTCTTCATGTTCGCGGACGCCGACCTGAAGCTGGACCAGCCGCAGGCCGAGGTGGTCTTCAATCGCGACAAGCTGCGCGCCCAGGGCATCGACCTGGCGCAGGCGGGCGGCGACCTGTCGATCCTGCTCGGCGGCGACTACGTCAACCGCTTCAGCATCCAGGGCCGCAGCTACAAGGTGATCCCGCAGCTCGCCCGCGTCGACCGGCTGAACCCGGACCAGCTCGCCGACATCCACGTCACCGGCTCCGACGGCCGGCTGGTGCCGCTGTCGACGTTCGCGACGATCCGCACCTCGACCCAGCCGCGCGAGCTGAAGCGCTTCCAGCAACTGAACGCGGTGCGCATCCAGGGCGTGGTGCCGCCCCACGTCTCGCTCGACCAGGCGCTCGGCTTCCTGGAGACCGAGGCGAAGGCGCTGATGCCGGCGGGCTATCGGATCGACCACGCGGGCGAGTCGCGCCAGTTGCGCAACGAGGGCGGCCGCTTCTTCGGCGTGTTCCTGCTCTCGGCGGTGCTGATCTACCTGGTGCTGGCCGCCCAGTTCGAGAGCTTCCGC
>JAMPXO010000079.1 GCA_023701125.1 Vicinamibacteria bacterium
CCCCCCCCCCCCCCCCCCCCCCCCCCCCCCGCCGCCGGGCGGGGGTGAGCCCGGCCTTGACGTCATGCCGCCGTCGGGCGAGGCGGCAGCCGGCGCAGAACCGGGGCTCGCGCCCGCAACTCCCGTCGAGGCGGTCGGCGTGTCGGTCGCCCGCCCTCGTTCGACGCCGGCGCCGACGCCGTCCCCGGCGCCGACGCCGGTCGTCCGTGGCTCGCTGCTCGTCGAGATCGAAGCGACGCAGGACCCCCACGCCTCGGATTCCGTCGCCTCCATGCGCTTCGACGTCCGCCTCGACGGCCAGCGGATCGGCACCGTGGGCGTGCCGTTCGGGGCGCGTGGCGTGCAGCGGCAGAACGGCAGGGGCCGACTGGAGATCGAGGGCTTGCCCGCCGGTCCGCACGAGCTGACGGTCTCGGGCGGTCCGGAAGGCGGCAGTCCGCTGCGGGGCGCGACCCGCATCCTGCTCGAGGCGGGCCGCAATCGCGCCTACGCGCGCGTGCGATACCTCTCGGCCACCGACCGCGAGGTGCGCTTCCGCTAGTTCCGTCCGGGGTGTAGAAAAACGCCACAACATTGACCGGCGCCGCGGGGCGGAATAGCGTTCGCGCTTTCGCCCAGCGGAGGTTGTCGCCTTGATGCATCCGTTCACCGAGCTGCGACAGGTGAGTGACGAGGTCGGGCTGGGCGTGTTCGCCACCCGCGACATCCAGCGCGGGACGCTGGTCTGGACCCGCTGCCTGCTCGAGCGCCCGCTGCCCCTGCACGAGCTGCATGCACTGCCCGCGCACCTGCGCGACGTGCTCGAGACCTACGGCTTCCTGTGCTCCGACGGCCAGTTCGTGCTGCCCTGCGACATGGCGCGCTACGTGAACCACTCGTGCGACCCGACCAGCGTCTCGCTCGGCGACGGCTTCGAGCTGGCCGCTCGCGACATCGCGGCCGGCGAGCAGATGACCAACGAGTACGGCGACTTCTACGTGGAGTACGACATGGCGTGCCACTGCGGCGCTGCCGCCTGCCGCGGGGTCGTGCGCCGCGACGACGTGCGGGCGCATCACGAGGCCTGGGATCGCCGCGCGCGCCAGGCCCTGGGCGCCGCCGCCCACGTGCCCCAGCCGTTGCTGCCGCACGCGCTGGCCCCGGCCGTGTTCGAGGCGATGTTGCGTGATCCCGAGCTGGTCGCGCCACACGCCCGACACCTCGACAGCGCCGCGGCCGCGCTGCTGCGCCTCGCGCCGCAGGAAGCGTAGGGCATGTTCCATCCGGACGCCGCGCTGCGACGGGTCGACGACGTGGTCGGGATGGGCGTGTTCGCCACTCGCCCGATCCCGCGCGGCACGCTGACCTGGACGCTGTGCCGCTACGACCAGGTGCTGTCGCCCGCGGCGGTGCGGGCGATGCCCGAGCCGTGCCGCGACCTGATCGACGTCTACGGCTTCGCCAACTCGGCGGGCCATCGCGTGCTGTGCTGGGACCTCGGCCGCTGGGTCAACCACTCCTGCGAGGCCAACACCCTCCCGCTGAACGAGACCTGCGACGTCGCCGTGCGCGACATCGCCGCCGGCGAGCAGATCACCTGCGAGTACGGCAGCCTCGGGCTCGCCTGGCCGCTCGCCTGCCGCTGTGGCTCGCCGCGCTGCCGCGGCACGATCGGCGCCGCGGACCCCGGCCCGCTGGGCGCCAGCTGGGACCACCTGGCGAGCGCGGTGCTGGCCGACGCGCGGCGGGTGCCGCAGCCGCTGTGGCCGATGGTGCAGGACCCGGCGGCGCTGCGAGCGCTGCTCGCCGACCCCGCCGGCACGACCTTCAGCACCGGGCTCGGCCGCGCGGCCGTCGCCGGGGCGCGGCGGCCGTGAGCGCGTCCGCGCTGCCGGTCGAAGCCGAGACCGCGAGCGCCGCCGAGCCGCCCGCGCCGGGGCTGTTCGAGCTGCTGCGGCTGCTGGCCTCGTACCTCGCCCCGTATCGTGCCCCGGCCGCGTTCGTCGGCGCGGCGCTGCTGCTGGAGATGGCGTTCAACGCGGCGCTGCCGATGGGCTTCAAGTACTTCCTCGATCACGCGGTCGCGGAACACGACCGCCGCGACTTCTTCGTGATCGTGGCGGCGCTGGCCGTGGGCCTGGTGCTGGTCACCGGCGTCGGCCTCGTGCGCGACCGGGTCAGCTCGCGGATCGTGACCCGGGTCGTGGCCGACCTGCGGCTGCGGCTGTTCTCGCACCTGCAGCGGCTGTCGATGGGGTTCTACTCGCGCAAGCCGCTGGGCGACCTGCTGGCCAACTTCTCCTCGGGCCTGTCACAGGTCCAGGACACGCTGCAGAACGCCATTCCGTGGGCGGTCACGCCGGGCCTCGACCTGCTGGCCTCGGTGGTCCTGCTGTTCGTGCTCGACTGGCGGCTGGCTCTCGTCGCGATGCTGATCTTCCCGGTCTCGCTGGTCGGCCCGTTCCTGGTGGCGCCCCACGCGGGTCGGGCCAGCGCGGCGCGCTACCAGGAGGAGGCGGCCGCGCTCGCCGCGGTCCAGGAGAACCTCTCCGGCCAGGCCGTGGTCAAGGCCTTCGGCATGGAGCGGCGGGTGCAGGCGGAGTTCGGGGCCCGCGTCGACGGCCTCGCCCGCAGCGCCGCGCGGGCGGCCTTCCTCGGCCAGATGATCGACCGCTCGGGCTGGTTCGGCGTGCTCGCCCTGCACGTGACCGTGCTCGGTGGCGGCGCCTGGATGTGCTTCGAGGGCCTGCTCTCGGTCGGCTCGCTGGCCGCCTTCATGGCGCTGTTCCTGCAGCTCGGCACCTCGCTCAACTACGTGACCGTGTACGCGCCCAGCGTGATCAACCTGGCCGGCCCGGTCGGCCGCATCGAGGCGCTGCTCGCCGAGCGCCCGGCCGTCGAGGACGCGCCGGGCGCCGTGGCGCTGGCCCCGCTCGCCCGCGCGATCGAGTTCCGCCACGTGTCGTTCAGCTACGCGGGCGAGCGCCAGGACCTGCAACACGTGACGCTGTCGATCCCGCGCGGCGCCAGCGTCGCGTTCGTCGGCCCCTCCGGCGCGGGCAAGAGCACCGTGCTGCAGTTGCTGCTGCGCTTCCACGAGCCCACGCAGGGCGCGCTGACGGTCGACGACGTCGACCTGCGGCAGGCCAGCCAGGATTCGTGGCGCGGCCAGATCGGGGTCGTGTTCCAGGAGTCGTTCCTGTTCAACACGACGGTCCGCGAGTGCATCCGGCTCGGCCGTCCCGACGCGACCGACGCCGAGGTCGAGGCCGCTGCCCGCGAGGCCGAGATCCACGACGTGATCCTTGGCCTGTCGCGCGGTTACGACACGCTGGTCGGTGAGCGTGGCGCGGGCCTGTCCGGCGGCCAGCGCCAGCGCATCGGCATCGCCCGCGCCCTGGTCCGCCATCCGCAGGTGCTGTTCCTCGACGAGGCCACCTCGGCGCTCGACCCGGTCACCGATGCCGCGATCAGCAAGACGCTGGCCCGCGTCGGGCGCGGCCGCACGGTGATCTCCGTCACTCACCGGCTGTCGTCGGCGATCGAGGCCGACCGCATCTTCGTGCTCGAGTCCGGCCGGTTGTGCGAGCAGGGCCGTCACCCGGAGCTGGTGGCGCAGGGCGGCCTGTACACGCAGTTGTGGGAGAAGCAGAGCGGGTTCGTGCTGTCGGAGGGCGGCGAGCACGTCGAGGTCTCGGCCCGGCGGCTGCGCGGGGTCCCGATCCTGCGCGACCTGCCGGAGCCGTTCCTGGAGCGCGCCGCCAGCCTGTTCGTCACCGAGCACTTCGCCGCGGGCCGCGCGATCGTCGAGCGCGGGGAGCGCGGCGACCGCTTCTACATCGTGGTGCGCGGCACCGTCGAGGTCTCGCACCGGGTGGAGCGCGCGGGACGGCTGGCCGCGCTGACCGACGGCGACTACTTCGGCGAGATCGCGCTCGTCCGCGACGAGCCGCGCTCCGCCACCGTGCGCGCGGTGACGCCGACGATCTGCATCAGCCTCAGCCGCGAGCACTTCCTCGGCCTGCTCGAGGCGGCGCCCGAGGTGCGGGCCGCGATCGAGGCGACGATCGCGCAGCGGGTCTCCGCCCAGGCGTAGGTGGCGGCCCGGGCCGCGCTCAGCGTGGGTACCAGCTGAGCGCCAGCAGCAGGTAGTGGTTGCCGTCGCCCGCTCCCTCGTTGCCGACCACGTAGCCGGCCGAGGCGTAGAGCGCCGGGTTGACCTCGTAGAAGAAGCCGGCCGTCGTGTAGCCCTCGGGCCCGCTCATCCAGTCGGCGGCGAACGTCCACTTGCCGCGCAGCACCTGTTCCCAGGCCAGCGCCACCCCGGCGCGGGCGGGCTCCGCGATCACGCCCCGCGAGTAGCCGAAGGCGCCGGCCGACAGGCTCGTGCCCGCGCCGAACGTGCACGTGACGTGGCCCCAGCCGAAGCCGCCGACCACGTAGTCGAGCTCGTGCAGCGGCACGTAGCCGATGCCGCCGCCGGTCAACGCCCAGCGCCCGTCCGCCGACTTCCACGGCTGCCACTTGAGCGCCAGCTCCAGGCGGGCGTCGCGGACCGGGGTCACGTTGGCCGTCAGGTTGAGACCGGCTTCCAGCCCGTGGCCGATGCCGAAGGTCGCCCGCGGCCCGACGTACCAGGCGTCGGGGCCCTGCAGGCCCCAGTAGGCGTAGCCCTCGAACAGCAGGCCGCCGGGTGCCAGCACGTCGGCGCTGGGCACGCTCCACACGTACTGCTGGGCGGACGCGCTCCCGGTCGTCGCGGCGACGGAGGCGAAGAGCGCGAGGCGCAGCAGCGGGCGGCGGAACATCAGGGCGCATTGTAGGCGGCCGGGCCCCGCGCGCCGGCTCGGCTCAGAACGCGGCCAGTTGCTCCACGTCGGCGACGTCGCACAACTTCTGGCGGCGGCCGTCGGGCGTGCGAATGTAGATCGCCGAGGTGGTGGCGAACACCAGCGTGCCGTCGGCGGCGACGTCGTAGCAGGCGACGCCGGCCTCCAGCGCCTCGGCCGTGGCGTCGGCCGTGCGACGGCGCTCGATGCGGTGCGAGGCCGGCACCCGCGTCGCCGCCTCCTCCTCGTCCTGCGTGACCTGGTCGGCGTCGGCGAGGTTGGCCCACTGCAGCAGCCGCTTCAGGTCGGTCTTGCGCTCGGGACCACCGGCCGTGGTCAGCGGCTTGCCCGTGTAGCGCGCGGCGAAGAAGTTCAGGTACTGGAACAGCGCGAAGAACAGCCGCGGCACGAACAGCAGGGCGTCGCGCAGCCAGTGCAGGAACGTGCCGCGCAGGGCACCGTGGGGGCGACGCAGGTAATAGAGCGCGCCACCGGGGGCGAGCCGCGGTTGCACCAGGTCGGCGCCGGACTCGGCAGCCAGCGTGGTGACCTCGCCCTGGCGCAGGTCGAGCGCGTGGATCTCGAACGGGCCGAAGCCCGCCGGTCGGCCGGCGCCGTCGCGGCCGACGCCCGCAGACTGGTAGACGATGCGCGGCGTGCCGTCGTCGGCCCACGCCGGCCCGAGGTCGACGGAGTCGCCCTCGGTCAGCTCGCGCAGGTCCGTGGCCTCGGCACTCATCACGGCGATCGCGCCGCTGCCGTCGGGATGCAGTACCGAGAGCGTGATCTCGGGCCCGTCCGCCCGCGCGCACAGGTCGCGCAGCCGGCGCTCCGAGCCGTGCATCAGCCGCCGCTCGGTGCCGGTCGCCGGGTCGAACTGGCAGACGGCGCCCAGCCGGTCGACCTCCAGCGAGTAGACGAGGGTGCCCGGCCGTGGCCCGCGCGAGAGCCCGGTGTAGAGCGAGTGGACGGTGCCCGGCGCCTGCGGCTGCCGGCCCCAGGCCAGCGCGCCGAAGCCGCCCGCGGCGCCTTTCCACGCGTGGCGGCGCTGGATCTCGCGGGCTCGCTCCTGCACGGTGTTGACGAACGCGCTCTCCACCACTTCCGGGGCGGCGCCCGGCAGGCACACGTGCAGCTTGCCGGAGGCGACGAAGGCGACCCGTGGCAGCGCCGGCTCAGCCAATGGGCAGCGGCACCTCGCCCGCGAGCAGCCGCGGCAGCTCCTCGGCGGCGAACTGCAGGCCCGTGTAGAACGGGCCGAACTCGCCGTACCAGACCGAGGCCTCGTCGAACCGCATCTCGTAGACGAGTTTCTTGAACACCACCGGCTCGTCCGCGAACAGGTCGACGCCCCACTCCCAGTCGTCGTAACCGATCGAGCCCGAGATGATCTGGTTGACCTCGCCCGCGTACTTGCGGCCGATCTTGCCGTGGTCGAGCATCATCTGCGCCCGCTCGGAGAACGGCACGGCGTACCAGTTCTTGTGCTCGCCGCGGCGCTTGTTCATCGGGTAGAAGCACACGTAGCGGCGTTGCGGGATGTCGAGGAACAGCCGCCCCATCACCCGTCGGCGCTGGCCCTCCATCTCGACGTCGTGAGCCGTCGCGTACTCCGGCGAGCCCGGCTTCAGCCCGCGTTCGACCAGCCGGCCGTGGATCTGGGCCGTCATCTCGTACATGCCGAGCTCGACGATCGAGACGTAGCTCGTGGTCGGCTCCAGGTGGGCGGCGAGGCCCAGCCGGGCGACGTCGAGCTGGGCCTGCTGCAGGCCGGCGAAGTCGCGGCGGGCGTGGATCAGCATCAGGTCGCCCTTGTGGCCGAGCAGGGTGCAGAGCGCGGTAGCGCCCTCCTCTCCCATCCGCATCGCGGCGAACGCCTCCGCCGCCTGCGCGGCGAGTGCCTCGCGCTCCTCGCGCGGGTGCTGCCCGAGGTGGTCGAAACGGATGCGGAACATCTGGTGCAGCAGGCACCAGCCCTCGAGCGTCTCCGGCGCTTGCAGCTCTTCCATCGTCGACTCCTTCACGCTGGAGATTATCGGCGCGAACGCGTGCGCGTGGGCGCGTTGCGCCCGTGGCGTTTCGCAGCCGCGCCACGGAGCGTCCCGCCAGCGGACAGCGGCCGGCTCCGAAGACGGTCGCGGCCACGACGGCAACTGGCTGTGCCGGTGCGGCTTCGCCGCCCACGGTCGAGCTGGCCCGGAGCTTGCTCGGGTCACTGGCGAGGGAAACCATGCTCCACGACCTGCGCTTCGCGCTGAGGATGCTCCGCCGCCAGCCCGGCTTCACCGCGGCGGCGGTGGCGACGCTGGCGCTCGGCATCGGCGGCAGCACCGCGGTGTTCGGTCTCGTGGACGGCGTGCTGCTGCGGCCGTTGCCCGTGCGCGAGCCCGAGCGACTGATGCTGATCTGGGAGCACAGCCCGCGCGACAACGACCACAACGTGGCCAACCCGGCCAACGTGCTGGAGTGGCGCCGGCGGGCGACGTCGTTCGAGCAGATCGCTGCGTTCGCGCCGTGGAGCGCGAGCCTCTCCGGCCGCGGCGAGCCCGTGCGGCTGAGCCTCGGGGCCGCGACGGCCAACCTGTTCGAGACGCTGGGCGTGGCGCCGCTGCTCGGCCGCAGCCTGGTCGCGGGCGACGACGTGGAAGGCGCGCCGCGGGTCGCGGTGCTCTCGGAAGGGCTGTGGCGGGCGCGGTTCGCCGCCGACCCGGGCGTGATCGGCCAGGACGTCGTGCTCAACGGCCGTCCCTCCACCGTCGTGGGCGTGATGCCCGCCTCGTTCGCGATCCCGCCGGGCGCGGAGCTGTGGCAGCCGATGCCGCTCAGCTCGACGGCGGGCGGGCGCTACCTGGTCCCGGTCGGGCGCCTGAAGCCGGGCGTCACCCACGCCCAGGCGCAGGCGGAGATGGCCGCGATCGGCGAAGCCCTGGCGCACGAGTTCCCGGACCGCGACGCGGGCTGGGGCGTCAACGCCCAGCCGTTGCACCAGGACCTGGTGCGCCAGGCACGGCCGGCGGTGCTGGTGCTGCTCGGCGCGGTGCTGCTGGTGTTGCTGGTCGGCTGCGCCAACCTCGCCAACCTGCTGCTGGCGCGGGCACTGGCCCGCGAGCGCGAGATCGCGGTGCGCCGGGCACTGGGCGCCTCGGCGCCGCAGATCGTGACCCAGTTGCTGGTCGAGAGCCTGGTCCTGGCGCTGCTCGGCGGCGCCCTCGGCGTGGCGGCCGCGACGCTGCTGACGCAGGCGCTGCTGGCGGTGGTGCCGGCGGAGGTGCGGGCGCTGTTCGCCATCGACGTCGACCCGCGGGCGCTGGCGTTCGCGCTCGCGCTGTCGATCGCCTCGGCGCTGCTGTTTGGCCTCGTCCCGGCGCTGCAACTCGCCCGCCGTGACCTGGAGCCCGCGCTGCGCGAGGGCGCCCGCGGCGGCATCAGCCGTCGTCGCCGGCGCGCCACGCAGGCGGTGGTGGCGATCGAGGTGGCGGTGTCGCTGGCACTGCTGGTCGGCGCCGGCCTGCTGTTGCGCAGCTACGGCCGGCTGTCGGAAGTCGACCCGGGTTTCCGCGCGGAAGGGGTGGTGTCGGCCGCGGTCCACCTCGGCGCGGGCTACGAGCAGCCGGAGCCGCAGGCGCGCTTCTTCGCGCAGCTCGTCGAGCGGATCGGCGCCGAACCCGGCGTGGCCCGCGCCGCGGCGATCAGTTGGCGCCCGCTCGGCACGGGTTCGGCGACGTCGTTCGTCGCCCTCGACCGCCCCGCGCCGGCCCCGGGCCAGTTGCCGACGGCCGACGTGCGGATGGTGACGCCGGGCCTGTTCGCGACGCTCGGCATTCCGCTGCAGCAGGGCCGCGACTTCACGGCCGGTGACGGCTTCGAGCGCAGCCCGGTGGTGATCGTCAACGAGCACCTCGCGCGCGAGATGTGGCCGGGCCGGAGCCCGCTCGGCCAGCGCATCCGCATGGAGTGGGGACGCCGGCTCGACGCCGAGGTGATCGGCGTCGTCGGCGACGTGCGGCTGGCTGCGCTCGACCGCGCGCCGCGCGCGACCCTCTACTGGCCGATCTCGCAGGTGCCGAACAGCTTCATGACCGTCGTCGCTCGCGCCAGCTCCGGTCCGCCCGAGGCGCTGTTGGCGGGCATCAGGCGCGCGCTCGCCGGGCTCGACCCGGCGCTGCCGCTGGCCCGGCCCGAGCGACTCGATCAGGCCGTCGCCGACGCGCTGCAGCGGCCGCGCTTCACTTTCGCCCTGCTCGCCGCGTTCGCTGCCTCCGCACTCGGCCTCGCCGGCCTCGGCCTGTTCGGCCTGCTCGCCTACACGGTCACCCAGCGCCAGGCCGAGCTCGGCGTGCGGCTCGCACTGGGCGCCCGCCCGGCCGACCTGTTCCGGCTGGTGGTGAGCGAGGGCCTGACGTTGTCGGCCGCCGGCCTCGGCCTCGGCCTGGCCCTGGCGTGGGGGCTGTCGCGGCTGCTCGAGGCGCTGCTGTTCGACACCGCGACCCGCGACCCGCTGGTGTTCGTCGTGGCGCCGGCGCTGCTGGCGCTGGTCGCCCTCTGCGCCAGCCTGCTGCCCGCGCGCCGCGCGGCCCGCGTGCAGCCGGCGCTCTGCCTGCGCAGCGAGTAGGAGAGGTGGGGGTGCGGGGCGGATAAACTCCGCGGGCGATGAAGCTCGCCTGCTGGAACGTGAACTCGGTCCGCGCCCGTCTGCCGCGGCTGCTCGCCTGGCTGGAGGCCGAGCAGCCCGACGTCGTCTGCCTGCAGGAGCTGAAGGTCGAGGACGCGGACTTCCCGCGACTCGAACTCGAGGCGCTGGGCTATCGGGCGGTCGTGCACGGCCAGCGCACGTACAACGGGGTCGGCATCCTGGCGCGCAGCGAGCCGCGGGACGTGGTGCGTGGCCTCGGCGACGGCGTCGACGACCCGCAGGCGCGGCTGATCGCGGCGACCGTCGACGGCGTGCGCGTCGTCTGCGTGTACGTGCCGAACGGCTCCGAGGTCGGCTCGGACAAGTGGGACTACAAGCGGGCGTGGCTCGGACGCCTGCGCCAGTGGCTCGACCGCCATGCCGAGGCGCAAGCGCCGCTCGCGTTGTGCGGCGACTTCAACGTGGCGCCCGAGGCCCGCGACGTGCACGACCCGGCGGCCTGGGAGCCGAGCGTGCTGTTCCATCCCGAGGCCCGGGCCGCGCTCGCCCACGTGACCGGCTTCGGCCTGCGCGACACGCTGCGCCTGCACCACGCGGACGCGGGGCTCTACTCGTGGTGGGACTACCGGATGCTGGCGTTCCCCAAGAACAGGGGACTGCGCATCGACCTGATCCTGGCCACGCAGCCGCTGGCCGCGCGCTGCACCGCGGCGGGCATCCACCGCGAGCAACGCAAGGGCCAGCAGCCCTCCGACCACGCGCCGATCTGGGCGCAGTTCAGCGCTTCGGCTTGATCGGCGCGGCCGCCGCCGCGGCTTCGGCCGCGCGCGAGTGGCCGATCGAGTCGGGCACGCTGACGCCGAGCAGCGCGCCGAGCGTCGGCGCGATGTCGTAGGGCGCGACGGCCGCGTCTTTCGACGCGCCCTTGTGGAACGGCCCGCCCCAGAACACCACCGGCACCCGGGTGTCGTAGTCGTGGTGGGTGCCGTGGCCGGAGCCGCGCACGTCCCAGTGCATCAGCACCCCGGGCCGCGGGAACAGGATCGCGTCGCCACCGCGCTCGGGGTCGAAGGCGTTGTTCGCGAAGGCCGTGTGCGGGTCGCCCGCCGGCCAGCTCGCGCGCTGCGAGGCGAGGTAGACGGTCTCCAGCTCCTCCTGGAAGCCGCGGGCGATCACCGCCGGCAGCGCGCGGTCGAGGTCGGCGGTGTCCACCAGCCGGCCCGCGGGCCCGCACGGCCCCTCCACGGTGCGCAGCGGCAGCGCCGCGCGGTTGTAGAACACGCTCCACGTGATGTCGGTGAACAGCACGAGCTGGCTGGCCGGCTGGGGGTCGTACGGCACGCACAGCGCCTCGGCCAGCATCCGCGACAGCCGCCGCGGGAAGCTCGGGTACACGCGTTCGGAGGTGATCAGGCGACCACCCGGGGTGTCGGCGTCGTAGCGGCGCTGCGACTCCGGGATCGGCGCGAAGCCGTGGTCGGCGGAGAACGCCAGCGCCAGCTTGTCGCGGCCGATGACGCGCTCCAGCGCCTCCAGCACGCGGCCGACCTGCAGGTCGACCCGGCGCAGCGCGTCGAGCGCCTCCTCCGACTCGATCCCGTAGTTGTGGGAGACCAGGTCGTGGCTCGAGAACGAGACCAGCAGCAGGTCGGAGGCACCGCCGCGACGACCGAGGGCGAGCCGCTCGTCCTCGACGAACGCGACCGCCAGCTCGGCCACCAGCTCGTCGAGCGCCGGCGTGTCGTACAGCGCTTCCCAGTAGTTGTCGGCGACCGAGCCGAGCAGCGAGTACTTCGCGATCGGGTGCGGGAAGCGCAGGCCGCGGCGCGGGAGCTGGAAGTCGAGGAGCGCGTCGGTCGGCACGAAGCCGCGCGGCGGCCCGCTCGTGTGGGTGCGACCGACCCGCGGGTCAGGCAGCCCGGGCGCCGGTGCGTCGGGGTCCGGCAGCGGGTTCCACTCGAGACCGAAGCGCCCGGGCAGGCGCGGACCCATCTGCTCGCGGTTGAAGAAGGAGACGACCGAGCCCGCCAGCGAGCCGAGGTAGCCGAACGTGTCGTAGGCCGCCGAGCTGGTGAAGCGGCCGCTCTGCTTGTCGAACCAGTAGGCGGCGTGGCGCGGATCGCGGCCGGCCATCAGCATCGCCGAGCGGTCCTTGCCCGACACGCTGACCACCCGCGCCTCGGGGTTCGTGGCCAGCAGGCGATCGGCGAGCGTCGGCACCTTGAGGTTGCCGGGCCCCGGCATCCGGGTGGTCGGCTCGAACGTCTCGGCCGGCTTGCCGTGGCGCCAGTTGTAGAGCGTGATCGCGTCTTCGCCGTCGAAGACGACGGTCTCCCCGTTCGGGCCGTAACCCGGGCGGGTGATCGCCTTGCCGATCTCGCCCGAGCGCTGCCACAGGTCCAGCTCGCGCTTGTTGGCGAACACGTGCAGTCGCTCGTCTTTCGCGACCTCGCGCAGGAACAGCGGCGGCTGGCCGGGCACGCGGTCGGTCTGCGGCTGCTCGATCGCCCAGTTCCGGGCGAGCCCGCCGCCGCGCAGCTCGTACCAGAAGTTGCTGGCGATGCCGGTGACCGCCGGTGGCGCGCCGGTCGACAGCGAGGCGTGGCCGGGTGCCGTCTCCGTGTTGATGTGACGATAGCGCGCCTCTTCGTAGACGAAGCCCTCGTCGAGCAGCCGCTTGAGGCCGTGCTTCAGCCACGGCCGGCGCTCCAGCAGCCGCGGCATCGACAGCCCGTCGACGACGATCAGCACGCCCAGCTTCGGGCGCTCGGGCTGCGGATCGGGAGCGGTGGCGGGAGCCGCGGTCGCGGAGCCCGCGGCCAGCACCAGGATCGGGAGAAAAGCGCGCACGTTCAGCATCACCTGCAAGCCTATCAGGCCGATCGCGACACGCGCGTGGCGGGCTCGATCCCGGCTGCGACCTGCGTGCTAGCCTCGCCGCAATCGCATCGCTGCCATGGACGAGGACCCGCTCCGCCACTACTCGATCGTCGCCCCGCTCGGCGACGAGGGCCGCGCCTTCGAGGCGAAGCATCGCGCATCGGGCCGCCCCGCCGTGATCGTGCTCGGCCCGGCGGACGCGCCGCCCTCGCCCGTGCCCCCGCTGCTGGCAGCCCGTCGGCCCGGCCTGCAGGCGGTGCTCGCGGTCGGGCGCCACGAGGGGCGCCGCTGCGTCGTGCTCGAGGCCCTCGCCGAGCCGAGCCTGCAGTCGCTGCTGGAGGCGGAGACACCCGCGGCCGGGGCCGACCCGTTCCCGGTCGAACGCGTGGCGGAGATCGGAGCACAGATCGCCGAGGCGTTGGCGGCGTTGCACGCGGCGGGCCTCGCCCACGGCAGCCTCGCGCCCGAGCAGATCCGGATCACGCCCTCCGGCGAGGCCACGTTGTGTCTGCAGGTCCCGCTCGGCGAGCGGGGCCTGGCCGGTGCTGCATCGACGAGGGCCCGGCAAGAAGACGTCGTCGCGCTGGCGACGCTGCTGCAAACGCTGTCCAGCGGGCCGCGACCGGGGTCGCAGGGCGAGGCGGTTCGACGGTTGTCCCGGCTGCTCGACGAAGCCCGGGGCTTCCACCCCACCCGCCCGGCGCCGACAGCGCGGCAGTTGGCGGCGGCGCTGCGGAACCTCGCGCAGCCCCTGTCCCGGCCGTTGGGCGGGGTCGGGCCCCAGGTCCTGGTGGTGCTCGCGTTGTTGCTCGGCGTGGGCCTGCTCGCGGTCCGAGCGGGGATGATGGAAGAGCCGTCCGTCCGCTTTTCTGGGCGCGCCCCGGACCCGGCGGCCGCCGGCCCGGGCCCCGGGGTCCTGCCAAGATCGGAAAGCGGCGCTGCGGGCGCGTCGTCGGCGCCGTCAGGACCGGAAGCCGTGCTGGGCTCGTGGACGTGCACCATCGCCGGTCGCCCGCACCAGTCGCCGGAGCTGCGGTTCGCCCCGGACGGTCAATGGCACATCCAGATCGACCTGAAGAGGGGCCGCGCGCGCGTCTGCGACGGCGACTGGATCGTGGTCGGGCCGGCCCGCTACCGCCTCACGGGCGCCTGCACGGTCTCGGGCTCGACCGTCGCGTCGCCCTTTGGCGCGGTCTTCAAGCGGACGGGTGCGAACCTGCTGGTGAAGGGCCAGCCCACGGACCCCAACAGTTGGCGCTGCGACCGCCTCGGATGAAACGCTACAGCGCGCGCAGGTACTGGTCCGGCGGGGTCGGCAGCGGCTGGCCCAGGGCCTGCGCCGCGTGGCGCGGCCAGTCGGCGTCGCGCAGGCTGGCGCGCGCGAGCAGCACCAGGTCCGCTTCGCCGTCGCGCACGATGCGGTCGGCCTGGCCGGGCTCCGTGATCAGGCCCACGGCCGCGGTGGCCACGCCGGCCTCGGCGCGCACGCGGCGCGCGAACGGCACCTGGTAGCCGGGGCCGAGCGGGATCTTCGCGCTCGCCACGAGCCCGCCCGACGAGCAGTCGACCAGGTCGACGCCGCGGGCGTGGAGTCGCCGTGCCAGCTCCACGGTGTCGTCGTCGGTCCAGCCGCCTTCGACCCAGTCGGTCGCCGAGACGCGGAACAGCAGCGGCACGTCCGCCGGCAGCTCGGCGCGCACGGCGTCGGTCACCGCCAGCGACAGTCGCACCCGGTCGTCGAAGCTGCCGCCCCACAGGTCGCGGCGCTGGTTCGAGAGCGGGGACAGGAACTGGTGCAGCAGGTAGCCGTGGGCGCCGTGGATCTCGATGGCGCGGAAGCCGGCGCGGATCGCGCGCCGCGCGGCGTGCGCGAAGTCGGCGACGACGCCTTGCAGGCCGGCCGAGTCGAGCGCCAGCGGCGGCGCGTCGGTGGCGCGGAACGGCAACGCCGACGGCGCGACGGTTCGCCAGCCGCCCTGCTCGGGGGAGAGGAAGCCACCGCCGTCCCACGGCCGCGCGGTGCTCGCCTTGCGCCCCGCGTGGGCGAGCTGGATCGCGGGCACGGCGCCATGCGCGGACAGGAAGGCGGCGATGCGGGCCAGCGGCTCGGCCTGGGCGTCGTTCCACAGGCCCATGTCGTGGGGGCTGATGCGGCCCTCGGGCGAGACCGCCGTGGCCTCGACGTAGACGAGCCCGGCGCCGCCGATCGCGCGCGCGCCGAGGTGGACGAGGTGCCAGTCGTTGGCGACGCCGTCGACACACGAGTACTGGCACATCGGGGAGATGCCGATCCGGTTCCGCAACGTGACCCCGCGCAAGGTGAGCGGGGCGAACAGATGACTTTCCATGACAGTGCCAGTCTAGAACCTGTGAGTGGCTATTCGGCGGCGGGGAGGTCGGCGAGCACCGCGAGCATCCGGGCGCCGTAGCGGTCGGCCTTGGCGGGCCCGATGCCGTGGGCCTGCTGCAGCTCGCCCAGCGAGCGCGGGCGCAACCGGGCGAGGTCGCGCAGCGTGCGGTCGGAGGCGACGACGTAGGGCGGCACCGCCTCGACCCGGGCGGTCTCGAGGCGCCACGTGCGCAGCGCATCGAACGCCGTCTGCTCCGACGCGGACAGCGCGTCTTCGCCGGCCGGCAGCGCCTTCGCACGGCGACTGCCCGCCGCGCGCGGGCGCGCCTGGGTGTCGGGCGGCAGCTTCAGGCGCGGCGCACGCTCGTCCTTCATCACCGCGCGGCCCTGCGCGGTCAGCCGCACCACGGGCCGGTCGCCGGTCGAGAAGTCGACGAAGCCCGCGGTCACGCAGCGGCGCAGGAGCTGGGTCAGCCACTCCTCGCTGCGCTCCTTGAGGACGCCGAAGGTGGGCGTCTGGTCGAGCCCGGTCCGCTGCAGCCGCGGGTCGGCCTCGCCCCGCAGCAGCTTGACCGCGGCGGTGAGGCCGAAGCGGTCGTGGACGCGGGCGATCGCGGACAGCGCCTTGCGCACGATCAGCGTCGCCTCTTCTTCGTCCTGCGGATCGCCGCCCGCGTCGAGGTCGCGGCACACGTCGCAGCGGCCGCAGCCACCGGTGGTCTCGGCCTCGTCGCCGAAGTAGCGCAGGATCGCGTCGTGGCGGCAACTGCCGCCCTCGGCCCAGCGCATCAGCTCGAGGAACAGCCCCCACTTGTGCTCGACCACGTCGGCTGACGGGGGTTTGGGGGCGGAGGAGCTCCGTTCGCGACGGAGCCCCCATGGGACCGGCGACGGGCTCCGCCCGGCGCCGGAACCCGATGGCCCGTCGCCGCCACCTTCGATCAGGCGGCGGCGCAGCGGCAAGTCCGCCGCGGTGTGCAGCATCAGCCCCAGCGCCGGCTGGTCGTCGCGGCCCGCGCGGCCGACTTCCTGGTAGTAGGCCTCGATCGAACTCGGCGGCGCCAGGTGAATCACCGCCCGCACGTCGGAGCGGTCGATGCCCATGCCGAACGCGTTGGTGGCGGCGACTACCTCCAGCTCGCGGGCCGAGAACGCCTGCTGCACCTTCGTGCGCTGCGGGCCACCGAGCCCCGCGTGGTAGGCGTCGCAGCGCCAGCCGCGAGCGGCGAGGCGCTCCGCCTCTTCTTCCGTCGACCGGCGGGTGGGGCAGTAGACGATCGCCGCGCCGCGTCCCGCGCCGGGGCGGTCGAGCGCCTCGCGCAGCGCCGCGTCGACGGCCGCCTCGCGCTCGCGAGCGCCGGCGACGGACAGTGCGCGCAGCGCGAGGCTCGGCCGGGCGAAGCCGCGCACGAGCTGGGGCGTGTCCTCCGGCAGGCCCAGCCGGGCCAGGATCTCGTCGCGCACGAACGGCGTCGCCGTCGCCGTGCAGGCCAGCACCCGGGGCGGCTTCAGGGCCTCGAGCAGCGCGCCGATCTGCAGGTAGTCGGGGCGGAAGTCGTGGCCCCACTCGCTGATGCAGTGGGCCTCGTCGATCGCGACCAGCGGCGGGGCGAGCTTCTCGCACAGCGCGCGGAAGCCGGGGTAGGCGAGTCGCTCGGGCGCGACGTAGGCGAGGCGGTAGACGCCCTCGTGCAGGCGGGCGAGGCGGCGTCGCATCTCGTCGGCGTCGAGCGTCGCGGCCAGGAACGTGGCCGCGATGCCGCGTTCCTCCATCGCCCGGACCTGGTCCTGCATCAGCGAGACGAGCGGCGAGATGACCAGCGTCGTGCCCGGCAGCAGCGCCGCGGGGAGCTGGTAGACGAGGCTCTTGCCGCCGCCCGTCGGCGCCACCAGCAGTGCCTTGCCGTGCTCGAGCAGGGCCTCGATCGCCTCCCGCTGGCCGGGCCGGAACGCGTCGTAGCCGAGCTGGTGCAGCCCCTGTTCGAGCGCGGCGGCGGAGATCCCCTCGTCCATCCGCCGAGTCTATGCGCCCGGGCGGCCGCGGCAGGGCCATTTGGTTCCGGCGACCGGCAAAGCCGGATCGCCGGTCCAGCCCCGCCTTGCATCGTCTAGCTGAGCTTGAAGTTCACGGTCACGGTGAGGATCACCGGCACGGGGATGCCGTTCATCAGCGTCGGCTGGTAGCGCCACTGGCGGACGGCGTCGATCGCGGCCTGATCGAGCAGCGGGATCCCGCGCAGCACGCGCACGTCGCTCACGTGGCCGCGCGCGTCCACGGTGGCCTCGAGGATGACGATGCCCTGAACCCGGGCCTGCTTCGCGATGTCGGGGTAGACGGGGGCCACGTTGCGGATCCTGACCGGGTCGGCGATCTCGCCGCCGACGCGGACGGGAGCGCGTGCAGGCTGGGCCCCGGCTGTCGGCGGTGGTGGCACTCGCCGGGGCGCGGAGGGCGGTGGTGTGGGAGGCGGAGGAGGAGGTGGCGGCGGGGAGGCGAACTCCGGCGCGGGCATCGTCACTGGCGGCGGCAGGGTGCCGGCCTCCGTCCACCAGTTCCAGGAGAAGTAGCTGCTCGCTCCCAGCGCGGCCAGCATCACGAGCAGCAGCAGGACGAACGCGATCCGGGCGACGAGGTTGCGGCGGCCCAGCCACAGGCCGCCCGCGACCAGCAGCAGGCCGAGCAGGACCGCGCCCAGCGCGGCGGCCAACGCCCAGACAGGGAAGCCGGTGGACATCACGCGCTCCTTTTTCGGGGCAGTGGACCCGGGAACGAGCCGCAGCATGCCTCAAGGCGGAGGGCCGTTGACAGCGGACCCCGGGCGGCACCACCATGGGCGAAGAAATAGCGAAAATAAAAGGAGCCTGCCATGCCCGCCACCGCCGCTTTCTCCGACGAGGCGCTGCTGACTCGGGACCCGCTCGTCGAACTCCTCCGCCCCCAGGGCCCCGTCGCGCCGGCCCCGTTGCCGCCGCCCCCGACCCGGACCAAGTCCTTCTTGCAGGGCCTGCTGCGGGCGAAGCAGCTCGAGCGCGAGGCGCCGCCGCTGCGTGGCGACGACCTGCGCCCGCGGCGGCTGGCCAGCGGCCTGCCCGAGATCGACCGCGCGACGGGCGGCGGCCTGCCGCGCGGGGCGGTGTCCGAGTGTTTCGGCCCCGCCTCCTCGGGTCGCACCGGGACGGCGCTCGCGTTCGCGGCCCATGCGACGCGCGAGGGTGCGCTGGTCGCCTGGGTCGATCCCGGCGATCGCTTCGACCCGGCGTCCGCGGCCGAGGCCGGCGTCGACCTCGACCGCCTGCTGTGGTTGCGCGGTGGCCCGACCGGGGGCGCGCCCGACCGCGCGGTGCCGGGCCTGCCCGAGGCGATCACCGCGCTGGGCGTACTCGCCGGCTCGGCGTTGTTCGACCTGATCGTGCTCGACCTCGCGGGCGTGCCCGCCGCCGCGGTGCAGCGCCTGCCCGCCGCCGCCTGGATCAAGCTCGCGCGCGCGATCGAGCCGACCGCCAGCGCAGTGCTGATCCTCGGCCGCGAGCACGTCGCGAAGAGCGCGCCTGGCGTGGCGCTGCCGCTGGCGGCGGCGACGCCGCGCTGGAGCGGCAGCGGCCCGGGCCGTCAGTTGCGCGGGCTCGACGTGCGTGGCCCCGGCCTGCCGCCGTTCCACCTCGCCGCCGCCTTCGACTGAAACGCCCGTGTTCGCCGCGATTCACGTGCCTGGCGGGGGTTCGGCCTGGCGCGAGCCGCCCGACGGGGGCGCGGGGGGCACGCCTGACTCCCTGCTCTCGCTCGCCCGCGAGTTCACCCCGCGGGTCGAGCCGGATCCGTCGCGGTCAGACCTCGTCGTGCTGGCACTGACGGGGCTCGGCCGCTTGTGGAAGGACCCCGCAGAACTCGGTCGCGCGTTGCTCGCCGAGGCCGTCGCTCGCGGCCTCGGCGGCGCCCGGCTGGCGATCGCGCTGACTCGCACCGCGGCCCGCACGCTGGCGCTGGCGCGGGAGGGGTTTACGCTGGTGCCGCCGGGGGGCGAAGCGGAGGCGCTGGCGCCGCTGCCGCTGCGCTGTCTCGAACTCGACGCCGAGTCCCAGCGCGCGCTCGCGCGCTGGGGCGTGCGCACGCTCGGCGAGTTGCAGCGGCTGCCTGCGGTCGGGCTCTCGCAGCGGCTGGGGCCGCTCGGCCCGCGCCTGCGCCGTCGCGCCCGCGGCGAAGACGAGCGGCCGCTGGCGCCGGCTGCGGAGCCCGACGTGTTCGAGGCGTCGCTCGAGGTGGAGTGGCCGGTGGCGGGCCTCGAACCGCTGTCGTTCCTGCTCGCCCGCGTGCTCGAGGCACTGTGCCGCGGCCTGCGCGCGCGCGGCCGGAAGGCGATGGAGCTGACGCTGACCCTTTCCCTGGCCGACTCCCGCCAGGACTCGCGCACGCTGCGGATGGCGGCGCCGTCGGCCGAGCCGCGGGCGTGGCGGGCGCTGCTGCTGCTCGACCTCGAGGCGCGGCTGCCGGGCGAGGCGGCGCTCGGCGTGCACGTGCGCGCGGTGCCGACGCCCGCGCGCGCCGTGCAGTTCTCGCTGCTCGACCCGGCCCAGCCCGCGCCCGAGCGGCTGGCCGAGACGCTGGCCCGGCTGGCGCCGTTCTCTGCCGCCGGCCGCGCGGGCGCGCCGCGATTGCAGGACAGCCACCGCCCCGACGCGTTCGTGCTCGGTCCGTTTGCGCCCGGCCCGGCCGACGCCAGCCGCCGCATCCGCGCGCCGCTGTGGGCGAAGGCCGCGCTGCGCGCGCTGCGACCGCCGGTGGCCGCGGAGGTGGTGCAGGAGCAGGGCGCGCCGGTGCGCGTCCAGTCGGCGGTGGTGCGCGGCGCGGTGGTCGATCGGGCGGGCCCGTGGCGGGCCTCGGGCGACTGGTGGGACCAGGCCTGGAGCCGCGAGGAGTGGGACGTCGCGGTGGCGGGCGGCGTGTGGCGGATCTTTCGCGACACGCTGCGCGGCGGCTGGTACGTCGCGGGCGAGGTGGATTGAAGGGTGGTCGGGTGGTCGGGGTGGTCGCCTCGCGGCCTGCATGCGAGCATCGGCGTCGTGACGAGCGAGCGCTGGCGGGAGCGGGGGATGGGCGTGGCCGTGGCCGCGCTCACGACGCTCGCGCTGCTGCTGGCGCTGGAGCTGGGCGTGCGCGCGCTGGGCGTCGCCCCCGAGCGCTTCGCCAACACCGCCCGCGTCGTCTCGCCGCGCAAGGACGTGCTGCTCGACGGCTACCCGAGCAACCCGCGCGGCTACTTCGACCTCGACCTGCGCGACGCCGCGACTCGCGAGCGCTTCCGCTCGCTGGCCCCGCGCCGGATCGACAAGATCGCGCAGCGCTCGCCGTGGGTCGTCGAGTGCCGCTACAACTCCCACCGCTTCCGCGGCCCGGAACCGGGGCCGAAGCAGGCGGGTCGCGCCCGCGTCGTCGTGGTCGGCGACTCGTTCACGGAAGGCCAGGGCGTGAAGGAGCCGGACACCAGCCCGCGCCAGCTCGCACTGCTGCTCGAGGCCGCGGCGCCGGGCCGCTTCGAGGTGCACAACGCGGGCCGCCGCGCCCACGACCTGCCGGAACTGCTGACCGTGTTCACGGACGCGCTGGCGCTCGAGCCCGACGTCGTGGTCTACGCGATGGTGCTCAACGACGGCGCTCGCTCGCCCGCGTTCCAGGCGCGCCAGACGTACGTCAACGACTGGATCCTCGACCGCCGCCGGGTGCAGGAGGACGCGGACGCCGCGCCGCCGCCGTCGCCGCTCGAGCCGCGGTTGTGGACGCTCGCCCGCGACGCCTGGGAGGGCTTCCGCATCTCGCGCGAGACCGCGCGCTGGTACCGCGACATGTACGGTGAGGCCAACGCGGACGGCTGGCGCGAGACGCGGGAGGCGATCGCGCGCATGGACCGCGAGACGCGCGCGCGCGGCGGCCGCTTCGTGGTCGCGCTGTGGCCGCTGCTGGTCGGGCTCGACGGTCGCTACCCGTTCGCCGAGCAGCACGCGGCGATCGGCGCGTACTGCGCGCAGGCGGGGATCGAGTTCGTCGACCTGTTGCCCGCGCTGCAGGGCCGCCGACCGGCAGACCTGTTCGTCCACCCGGTCGACATGCACCCCAACGAGGTGGCCCAGGCGCTGGTCGCCGACGCGATCGCCCCGCGCCTGCTGCGCTGACGACTTCGGCGCCGACCGCATGGTCTATACTTTCGGTATAGTTCGTGAAGGGAGCCCCATGCTGACCGCCAAGCTGTTCGCCAACGGCCGCAGTCAGGCCGTCCGCCTGCCGAAGGAATTCCGCTTCGCGGGGGATTCCGTCTTCATCAAACGCGTGGGCGATGCGGTCGTGCTGTTGCCGCGCAAGGACGGGTGGAGCACGCTGGAGAAAGCGCTCGCATCCTTCGAGCCGGGCTTCGTCATGGAGCGACTCCAGCCCGAGAGCCAGGAACGCGAGCCGGTCGCCCCGTGAGGTACATGCTCGACACCAACATCTGCATCTACCTGATCAACGCGCGGCCGCCGAAAGTCCTCGGCCGTTTCCGCCGCCACCCTGTCGGCGACATCGGCGTGTCCTCGGTCACGGTCGCCGAGCTGGCGTACGGTGTGGCCAAGAGTGGCTCCGCGCGCAACCGCGCCGCACTGGAGGGCTTTCTCCTGCCGCTCGAGATCGCGGATTTCGACGACCGCGCCGCCTGGGCGTTCGGGCTCATCCGCAGTGCACTCGAGCGCGCCGGAAAACCGATCGGGCCTTACGACCTGCAGATCGCTGCACATGCCGTGGCTCTCGGCTGCACCCTGGTGACGAACAACGTCCGCGAATTCCAGCGCGTGCCCGACCTGGAGATCGAGAACTGGGCCCGGTGAGCGCCCCGCGCCTGCTGCGCGCGCGGCCCTAGGGCGCCGCCAGCGCCTCCGCGACGCGCTCCGCCGTGAGGGCGTGACCGCGGGCGTTGAGATGGCCGGTGCCGTCGACGGCGAAGTCGCGCCAGGCGAGGCCCTGCGCCTGGTAGGTCTCGGCCAGCCACACGCTGCGCAGCCCCTCGCGCTGCCAGCGCTCGCGCAGCGCCCGCTCCCAGCCCGGCGCGCCGTCCTGGTAAGAGCGGCGAGTGGGGTGAGTCACCACCAGCAGCGACGCGCCGACCTCCCCGCCACGCGCGCCGATGCGCAGCAGCAGCCGCGTCGCCAGCTCGATCAGCGGCCCCGGCCGAGCCAGCAGTGCGTTCGAGGTCGTCTGCCAGTGCTCCTCCTGCTCGCTCGCCGTCTGCACCGGCGCGCCGCGGAAGAGCGCGTTGTAGAGCACGGAGCGCTCGCGCAGCCAGGTGCCCAGGCGGCGCCCGGCCGGCAGCTCGATCGCCTCCGTGCGCAACCGCAGCCCGTCGCCTGCCAGCTCGAAGCGCGGCTTGGGATGCGCCCGGCTGTAGAGGAAGGAGTCGAGCGCGTTGTCGACCAGGTCGTTGGCGAGGCAGAAGCCGACGATGATCACGTCCGGGCGATAGGCGAGCCCCTCGCGCTCGAGCCGCAGCAGTTCCTGGTCGGTGCCGAAGCCGGGCACGGCCAGGCTCACCACCTCGAGCCCGGGCCGCGCCAGCCGCTCGGGCCAGCTCAGGCCGTCGGCGACGTCCATGCCGAAGGCGACCGAGTCGCCCAGCACCAGCACCCGTCGCGGGCCGTTCGACGGGTTCCCGGGCCGGGCCGCCGGGTTCACCCCGGGGCTGGAACCCGACGGGGGTTCGGGGGCGGAGGAGCGTCCGTTCGCGACGGAGCCCCCGGGGGCTCGAGCGGCAGGCTCCGCCTGACGCGAGCCGCCCGTCGTCCGCTCGCGCGGCAGTCGCGGGCCACGGTTGGCGTCGGCGTTGACGGACACGCAGCCCGCCGCGGGGCACAGCCGGATGCCAGGCCGCAGCGCCCAGCCGTAGTCGGGCGAGTACACGTGCAGGCAGCCCATCAGCTCGCCCGCGTCGGCCTGCGGGCACGGCGAAGGCGAGACGGCGCGGGCGGCGCCCTCGGCCGCCACCAGCAGCAGCGGCACCACGAGCGTGGCGCCCGCGGCGAGCAGGAGTTCGCGCCGGTGCCGCATCGCCCGCGATTATGACCGCGGCTCACGCCGGCGGTGGCGGCCCGCTACACTGATCGGGATGCCGAAGCGGCTGTTCGCGGGCCTGGTCCTGTTCACGCTGTTCGCCGCCACCTGCGCCGCAGGGCCGCAGGCGGTGCCACCGCTGGAGGTCGTGGTCTTCGTCGACGACGACGGCGACGGTCGCCTCGGCGAGGCCGAGACGGCGCGGCTGCCCGAGGTCTCGGTCCGCGCCGGCGGCGCGCGCGCGCTCACCGGCGCCGATGGCCGCGCCGCGCTGGAGGTCGCCGCCGGCACGATGATCGCGGTCGACCCCGCGACGCTGCCGCCGCATCACGCGCCCGGGGCACCGGTCGCGCCACGCGCGGGCGAGGCGCTGGTCGCCGTGCCGGTCACGCTCGCGATCGGCGCCAACCGGCCCGGCGTCTACATGGGCTTCGGCGACTCGATCACCGCCGGCCACAACTTCGACGGCGACCTCGCGTACCTGCCGGCGCTGGAGGCGAAGCTGCGCGCGCGCTTCGGCCGCGCGACGCTCGTCAACCGCGGCACGGGCTCGCTCAAGTCGGAGCAGGGGGCGATGGGCATCGAGGCGGCACTCGCGCAGGAGCGGCCGGCCTTCACGCTGGTGATGCTCGGCACCAACGACTGGACCAAGAAGGCCTGCAACCGGATCGAGAAGCTGGACACGGTCTGCTTCACGCTGCCGTCGCTGCGCAAGATCGTGGCCGCCGTGCGCGCGGCGGGCAGCCTGCCGGTGCTGGCGACGCTGCCGCCGGTCAACGTCGACGCCTCCGCGCTGACCCCGCCGCAGCGCCGCGACTGGAACGAAGCCGTCAACGAGCGGCTGCGGGCGTGGGCGCGTAAGGAGCGCCTGCCGCTCGCCGACACCGAGGCGGCCTTCCTCGCGGACGGCGGCGGCCCGGCGTTGTTCTTCGACCACCTGCACCCGAGCGCCCGCGGCCAGCAGTTGATCGCGGAGGCCTTCTACACGGCGCTGACGAAACCGCTGCCGTAGTCAGCGCGGGGCGGCCAGTTCGCGGAACCAGGGGGCGAGGCGGTCCGCCGCCATTGCGTGGGCCGTGGCGTTGGGGTGGCGGTCGACCGGGTGGACCCACAGCGACTCCGCAGTGCGGCCCGTGAAGGCCGGCAGCAGGTCGAGGAACGGGATGCCCATCGCCGCGCAGAAGGCGCGGATCGTCTCGTGGGTGGCGGCGAACGGGTAGTCGCCGTCGGTGCCGACCAGCAGCGGCCACAGCGCGATCGCGAACGTGCCGCCGCGCGCGCGCACGCGGTCACGCATCTCCACGATCAGCTCCTGGCTGCGCTGCCAGCCCGCCGCGTTGGGGGCGGCGTACATGTCGTGGTACCAGGCCGTCGTCTCGCGGCCGACGCGCGCCGCTTCCAGGCGCTCGGTGAAGAACGTCACCAGCCGCGGTCGCCACGGGCGCGGCGGCGGGGGAGCGGCGTCGCCGCGCTCCATCGCCGCGCGGTCGAGGATCCAGTCGTCGAGGTGGCGCTGGCGAGCGTCGAACTCCGGCGAGCGGATGCCGTCGTTGAGCACCATCCCGTAGACGACCACGTCCGGTTGCAGCTCCAGCGCGTCGCCCAGCAGGTCGCGGATCTCCAGCAGGTCGTAACCGCGCCGACCCGCGTTGAGCACCTCGACCGCTGCGCCCGCGCGCTGCAGGCGCAAGTGGGTCGCACGCGGGTAGGCGTCGTCCTCCTTCGCGCCCATGCCCTCGGTGAACGAGTCGCCGATCACGGCCACCCGGGTCACGCCCGTGACCTTGTCGCCGAACTCGGGGCCGCGGAAGCGGCGCGAGTTGGTGCGGCGCTCGACCGCGAACGGCGTGAAGCGGGCGGCCTCGTCGACCCGGCGCAGGCCGGCGGCGCGATAGCGCTCGCGGGTGGCGGCGTCGCGCAGGTCGACGTCGAGCTCGCCGTGGGGGTTGCTCGGGTAGGCGTCGAGCAGCAGCGTGCGCTTGCCGTTGGCGATCCGCCGCGGGTGCTCGAAGCGCTCCGGGCCG
>JAMPXO010000206.1 GCA_023701125.1 Vicinamibacteria bacterium
GCCAAGGGCGCGGACGTGCGCCACAGCGTGATCGAGGGGCGGGTGGTGATGAAGGACCGCGTGGTGCTGACCCTGGACGAGGCGCGGGTGCGCCGTGAAGCGGCGGCGCTGGAGGCGGGCGTGCGCGCGAGCGTGGGCCGATGACGGCCGCTTCGAAGAAACGCACGGCCGGTCCGGCCCGCCCCACCGCGGACCGCTGGAGCCGGCTGCTGACCGAGAGCCGCAACCCGCGCAGCCGCGACCTCGACCAGCTGCCGACGGCGAAGGTCGTCGCGTTGCTGCTCGACGAGGACCGCCGGGCACTGGTGGCCGCGGCCCGGGCGCAGCGGGCGATCGCCCGCGCCGCGGACCTCGCCGCGACGGCGCTCGCGGCCGGCGGCAGGATCGTCTTCCTGGGCGCCGGCACCAGCGGCCGGCTGGCGATCCTGGAGGCCGCGGAGTGCCCGCCGACGTTCGGTACCGCGCCCGAGCAGATCCTGGGCGTGATGGCCGGCGGCGAGCAGGCTGTCTTCCGCGCCGTGGAAGGCGCCGAGGACCGCGGCGAGGACGGCGTCGCCGCGGCTGCGACGCTCGGCCCGCGCGACCTGCTGGTCGGCATCTCGGCGAGTTCGGTCACGCCCTTCGTGCACGGCGCGCTGGCGTCGGCCCGCGCCCGCGGCGCGCGCACCGTGCTCGTGACCTGCGCCCCCGGCCGCGGCCTGACGAAGCTGGCAGACGTGGCGGTCGTGATGGCCACGGGACCCGAGGTGCTGACCGGTTCGACCCGGCTCAAGGCCGGCTCCGCCACCAAGGCCGCGCTCAACGCGATCACCACCGCGGCCATGGTGCGGCTCGGCAAGGCCTACGAAAACCTGATGGTCGACCTGCGCCAGAACTCGGCCAAGCTGGTCAGCCGCGCGCGGCGCATCGTCTCGATCGCGGGCGGCGTGCCCATCGACGAGGCCGCTCGCCTGCTCGAGGCCGCCGGCGGCGAAGCCAAGACGGCGATCGTGATGGCCCGACTCGGGCTCGACGCCGCGGCGGCCCGGGTCCGCCTGGACGCGGCGGACGGCCACGTGCGCCGGGCCCTGGCCGCGCGCCGGAAGCGCTAGCCGGGGTGCGGGGCGGAGGAGGGTACGCGTCCGACGTGGCCCCGCGGAGCGCGGCGACGCCCTCAGGCGGCGCCGCGACTCCCTGGCCGGTCAGTCGCCGGCCGCCGCGCGGTCGGCCAGCACCGTCAGGTCGGTGTGGTCGCGCAGGAAGGTGCACGGCCAGGCGGCGCTGGCGGCGCCCGAGCGAAGCTCCTGCAGCGGCCGCGCCTTCGAGGCGCCCGTGGCCAGGATCACGATCCGCCGCGCCGACCGGATCGTGGCCAGGCCCATGGTGATCGCCCGCAGTGGGCGCTGGTCGGGACTCACGCCGAGCGAGTCCGCGAGCCCCTCCGGCAGCGTCACCACGTGAGTGCGTTCGACCTCTGGCCCGGGCAGGTTGTAGGCCACGTGGCCGTCGGCACCGACCCCGAGCAGCGCCAGGTCGATCCCGCCCGCGGCCGCGATCGCCTGCTCGTAGCGCCGGCACTCGGCCTCCGGGTCGGCCGCCGAGCTGTCGGGGATGTCGCAGCGCTCGCGGACCAGGCCGATCCGCTCCCAGGCGTGGCGCTCCATGAACGCGCGGAACGTCCGCTCGTCACCGCGCGGCAGCAGCAACTCGTCGAGGTTGAAGGCGCGGGCGCGGGACGGGTCGAACGCCCCCGCCCCGTGACGCCGCGCCAGCTCGGCGTAGGTGGGGACCGGGGTGCGGCCGGTGGGCAGCGCCAGCACGATCTCGGGCTGGGCCGCAACGACCGCGGTCAGCAGCTCGGCGGCGGCGCGGGCGACCGCGTCGGGGTCGGCGAAGACCTCGAGCTTCACAACTGCCCGAAGTGGATCAGGTCCACGCCCGCGCGCTCGACAGCCCTTCGCGCCGCCGGGTCGGTGAGCACCGCCAGCTCGCGCTCGCGCGGCGCGGCGTAGCCCGAAGACCCGCGCAACTCCTCGTCCACGACGGCCGGGTGGCACATCAGCTCGGTCGTGCCCTCCGGCAACCCGGCCACGATCGCCTCGAAGCGGGCCAGCGTCGCGCCGGTGTCGAAGAACTCCTCCACGAACGTGTCGTTGGCGCGCACCCCCGCAGCCGCGAGGCGCTTCGGCATGTCTCCGCCGGCGTTGCGCACCGGCAACCCGTGCTCGCGGGCGAGGCGGGTGACGGCCCTGAACACCGGCTCCAGGCGGTGGGAGTGGTGGTGGCTGTCGAGGTGGGTCGGCTTGCGGCCGAACAGGACGACGAAGCGCTCGAACTGGGCCCGCGCTTCCGCGAGCACCTCCGCTTCGGCCGGCGCGACGTGGCCTTCCGGCTTGGCCGGAAACCGGCCGTCCACGCCGACCAGCGAGGGCACGCGTCCGGGCCCCAGCAGCGGGGCGCCGCCGGAGAGCTGGACATGGAGCCCGAGTCCGAGCCCGGGGTGCTCGCGCGACAGCCGAGCGGCCTCGGCCGCGGTCCCGTAGCACACCATGACCGTGGAACTGGTCACCAGACCCTCGCGGTGAGCGCGGAAAACGCCCGCGTTGATGCCCGGCGTCCGCCCCAGGTCGTCCGCGTTCACGATCAGTCGCTTCATCGTTCCTTCACAGGTCTCAGCGCGGCAGCAGGTCGATCGCGAGCGCGACGGCGCCGACCGCGGGCTCCACCGAGAGCGGGATCAGGCGCGCGTGCGGCAGCTCGAGGCACGCACCCAGGCGCGTCGCCAGGCTGGGGCTCGCCTTGAACGCGCCGCCTGCGAGCACCACCGGGAACTCGGTCGCCCCGAAGCCGAGCTGGTGGGCGACCGAGCGCGCCCCGAGGGCCAGTTCCAGGGCCGCCGCGTCGAGCAACCGGTCGGCCAGCGAATCGCCGCCGGCCGCCGCGATCTCGACCAGCCCGGCGAGCGCGGCGATCTCGTGGCGGGCCAGCGGCTTCTCGTACACGGCCGGGATCAGGCGCGCGACGCTGTCGACGCCCAGCGCAGCGAACACCGCGTCGCGCAGGGCGGTCCGCGGACCGCGGCCATCGGCGTCGCGCACGGCCGCGCGCAGCGCCTCGCGCCCGAGCCAGTAGCCCGATCCTTCGTCCGAGAGCAGCCAGCCCTCGCCCGACGAGCGGGCCGTCCGGCCGTGGGCGTCGATGCCGTAGCAGATCGCCCCGGTGCCGGCCAGCACGACCACGCCGGTTCGGGTCGGCGAGCCGGCCACGAGCGCGATGATCGCGTCGTTGGCGACCCGCGCCCGCTCGCGGTGGCCGAGGCGGCGGAGGATGCCGCGGATCACGGCCTCGTCGTGGGGCCGGTCGACGCCGGCGATGCCGAGGCAGACGGCCTGCACGTGTTGTTTCGAGACCAGCGGGTCGAGCACGGCGTCGAACACCTTCTCGACCCCGAGTTCGCCGTGGACGTGGAGGTTGGCACCACCGCCGCGGGCCTCGTCGAGGATGCGACCGGCCTCGTCGGCCAGCAGCCCGACCGTCTTCGTGCCCCCGGCGTCGATCCCGACGACGTAACGCAAGTGACTCTCCGGCGCGTCCCTACGAGCCGTACACGGCGATGTGCGGCAGGTTGCGGAACTTCTCGTTGTAGTCGAGCCCGTAGCCGACCACGAACAGGTCCTCGATCGTGAAGCCGACGTAGTCGACCGGGATCTCGACCAGCCGCCGCGACGGCTTGGACAACAGGCTGGCCACCTTCAACGTGCGTGGGCCGCGCGTGCGCAGCACGTTCAGCAGGTAGTTGAGAGTGAGGCCGGTGTCGACGATGTCCTCGACGACCAGGATGTCGCGGCCGTCGAGGCTCTGGTCGAGGTCCTTCAGCAGCCGGACCTCGCCGCTGCTCTTGGTCGCCGCCCCGTAGGACGAGACCGCCATGTAGTCGAGCGAGAGGGGCAGGTCGATCTCGCGGGCCAGGTCGGTCAGGAACGTGCAGCCCCCCTTGAGCACGCACACGAGGTGCGGCTCGCGGCCGGCGTAGTCGCGCGTGATCTGCTGGCCCAACTCGCGGACCCGGGCCTGGATCTCGTCACGGGAAAGCAACACTTTCATCGCCGGGGCACCTCTTTCCGTGGGCGATTATACGGGCGCCGGTGCCCGCGCACGGGATCGGCGGTTTCATTGACTTGGCCTCGCGGCAGGGGGTACGATCCGCGCGTTTTCTGCAGTATCGAAGCCGCGCGGCCCGTGTCCGTCCGTGCGCCCTGATCGGCGTGCTGCCAAAGGCCCACGGTGTCGAAGCTCGGTCGGAGCAAGGAACTGGAGAGCAAGAAGATATGAAAGCAGCGTTCAGGGCGATCCTGGCCCTTGGTCTGGTCCTGGGGCTCGCCGGCAAGGCGTCGGCCCAGGGCGTGACCACGGGGTCCATCAACGGGTCGGTGGTCGATGCCCAGGGGCAGGTCGTCCCCGGCTCCACCATCGTCGCCATCCACGTCCCCTCGGGCTCGAAGTACGAGACGGTGTCCCGGGGTGACGGCGGCTTCTCCATTCCCGGCATGCGCGTCGGCGGCCCTTACACCGTCTCGGCCAGCCTCAGCGGCTTCCAGGACGGCGTCCAGAAGGAGGTCTACGTCGTCCTCGGCGGCACCCGCGACATCACGCTGACCCTGCGCACCGGCGGCGTGACCGAGGAGATCACGGTGACCGCAGCGGTCGACCCGGTGTTCAGCTCGGGACGGACCGGCGCTGCGACGTCCGTGGACCGCGAGGCCCTCGACACGCTGCCGACCGTGACCGACCGCATCAACGACTTTGCCCGGCTGACGCCGCAGTACACGGGCG
Source organism: Vicinamibacteria bacterium (assembly GCA_023701125.1). Taxonomy (GTDB): domain Bacteria; phylum Acidobacteriota; class Vicinamibacteria; order Fen-336; family Fen-336; genus WYBL01. The sequence continues at coordinate 4,813 of JAMPXO010000206.1, forward strand.
GCCCGTTCGGCGGCTCGTTCGTCGGCCAGGACAACCGCCTGAACAACGTCACCATCGACGGCTCGTACTTCAACAACTCGTTCGGCCTGGCCGGCGCCCCCGGCGACCGCACGGGCGTCGCCCCGGTGGCGATGGCCGCGATCGAGGCCGTTCAGGTCAACATCGCCCCCTACGACGTGCGCCAGGGCAACTTCGTCGGCGCCGGCGTCAACAGCGTCACCCGCAGCGGCGGCAACGAGTACCGTGCCTCCGCCTACTACTGGTTCCGCGACGAGGGCCTGGTCGGCACCGAGGCCGGCGACGCGACGTTCAACCCCGGCACCTTCGACTTCAAGAAGTTCGGCGGCTGGATCTCGGGTCCGATCGTCAAGGACAAGCTGTTCTTCTTCCTCTCTGCCGAGGACGAGACGCTGACCTCGCCCGGCACGACCTTCCGCGC